>NZ_JAKZGX010000037.1:0-26397 GCF_024539665.1 Arthrobacter sp. STN4 | reverse complement strand
AACTCATCCGGATGGCCGCGGCCAAGACCTACTCCCAAACCCACCACGCAGCATGATGATTTGACGAGCACTTTAGCTGAGGCACGCGGGAAGCATTTCGCGAGCATCTTGACATGAGGCACCACGGCCTGACCACATGCTTGGTGAGTGGGCCGCTGCGCCTGCTGGCAGTCCACGATTGACGTCACTGTGGATTGCTCCGACGGGCTGCCTTCATAGGACCATGCTTCCTCCCACAGGCCCGAATCCGGCGTGTTGACCGTGTCAACACCATTTCTGCCCGACTGGCCTGGACTACGTCGGACCAGGCCGGAGTCCGCATGTCTGCGCGGGTGCCCGGTGTCTGCCTGAAGGCTTTCCCGGGTGCGTGTCCCGCCTCGGGCAACACCCTTTTGCAGCTGCCTGGAAGGCTGGCCAGTCCTGATTTCGCGGTCGCTCCGTGGCTGCCCCTTCGCGGTTCCGGTACGTTTTTCCTACACCTCTTCATGGGGCTTTGGAGGCTATGCAACGTGAGCTGGCGGCACTGTTTGCTTTGTCATTTTTTGCGTGGGAGCTGCCCACTTGAAATTGTGGTTGCCGGACGGGTGGCCGGTGGTCGTTGCCGATTTGGCCTGTGTCCACCGGTCCGGATCCACTGAAGGCACTCGTGCCAACCGGCCTCGGGGCGACACCCCTCACCAAGGTGCCCACGGCTGTGCCAGTCGTCGGATTTGCCCTGCCCCAACGAGTCCCAGCAATGTCAGCGGATCGCGGCGGCGGCTCTGGCCGGCCGTTTGGTGGGTGGGGAGCATTCCTGCGTCGTGGACCCGTGTCATTCTGACGTTCGGCTGCCGCTCAACCCGAAGGGGGCTCCCCGGGGTGCCCCATCAGGCATGGCAGGATGGGACACCGACCAGCGGTGCCTGACCCTAACGGATGCGTTGGGCCGGGCCGGTGCGAGAACGCCTTTGGTCCTAACGTCCCACGAGGCCGAGGTGGTATTCGTTGTAGCGGGCGCCGGTCACACCAACACGGTCCGCCAGGGCGGAAAGACCGGCCTGTTCATCTGCCGAGAGGGCTACTGCGGTGGATCCGGCATTTTCCCCGATGCGGGATGTGCTCCGGGTGCCAGGGATGGGGACGATCCAGGGTTGCTGGGCAAGGAGCCAGGCCAGGGCGATCTGTGCGGGGGTCGCACACTTGGCCTGTGCGGTCGCTGCGACGTGCTCAACGAGTGCCCGGTTCGCGGCACGGTTTTCTTCGCTGAACCGCGGGATGGTGGTGCGTATATCGCCGCTGGCGAATTGCGTGCACTGGTCGAGCGTACCTGTCAGGAAGCCTTTGCCCAGGGGGCTGAACGGGACGAATCCGATGCCCAGCCCGGCGAGCGTCGGCAGGACCTCGGCTTCCGGTTCACGGGTCCACAGTGAATATTCGCTTTGCAGCGCCGTCACCGGGTGGACGGCGTGGGCGCGGCGGATGGTGTGGGCTGCTGCTTCGGAGAGCCCGAAGTGCCGCACCTTGCCTTCTGCGATGAGTTCGGAGACGGTGCCGGCAACGTCTTCGATCGGCACCTGGGGATCGACGCGGTGCTGGTAGAACAGGTCGATGGTGTCGGTGCGCAGACGCTGCAGCGAGGCATCTGCCACCCGCCGGATCTGTTCCGGACGGCTGTTCAGCCCGCCCTTGCCGCCTTCGATGTCAAAACCGAACTTGGTGGCGATGACGACCTGGTCGCGTACGGGTTCCAGAGCCTCGCCGACGAGCTCCTCGTTGGCATGGGGGCCGTAAACCTCGGCGGTGTCAAAGAACGTCACGCCGCGGTCGACGGCCGAGCGCAGGACGGCGACCATGTCCCCACGGGTGCCGGGGTTGGGTCCGTAGCCTTGCGACATGCCCATGCAGCCCAGCCCGATGGCGGACACCTCAAGTCCTTGTCCGAGGGTGCGGGTATGCAATTAGTGGGTGTCCTTCCGGTAGTCTTCGTCCGTGACATGCTCCAGCCAGTTGGTGGTGGTCGACGGGTCATCGGCGTTGTCCAGCAGCGCCAGGTGTTCCATGAAATCTTCAGGCGTGGCGCCGTGCCAGTGTTCCTCGCCCGGCGGCGTGTAGATCGTTTGGCCGGGGGTGGCGCGGATGACGTGTCCGTCGCGTGTGCCGATCAGCGCGACGCCTTCGGTGATGTGCAGGGTTTGGCCGAGCGCATGGGAGTGCCAGGCGGTGTGCGCCCCGGGAGTGAACCGTACTCGGGCGGCGACCATGCGCTGGCCCGGCTGGTGCGGGGCGGCGATGGCATCCACGTACACGTCGCCGGTGAATGTTTCCGCAGGGCCCTTGCCTGTCGCGGCCTTGGGGGTGATCTCCATCAGTGCATCTCCTCAAATTATTCGCTGTGCTGGTTGTGGCGCCCCGACGGCGGGCCGGCTTCCCTGGTGACGCGGACGACGTCGGCGAGGCTGGGGACCCTGTGCGTCTCACCGGGGCGGCGGGGCGCTCTGGGAATTTTCCTGTTCCGGCAGGCGGGCCGTGTTCCGGCCGTACTCGCTGGCGGCCCAGGAGGCGAGCAGTTGCAGCCGCTCGGCCGAGTCCGAGCCAGGCTCCGCGGCGTAGATGGTGATTGACAGGCCAGGTTCGGATTCCATCTCCATGCCCTCATAGGCGAGTGTCAGTTCGCCCACAATCGCGTGGTGGAAGGTCTTGAATCCGGTTCCGTGATGACGGACGTTGTGGGAGCCCCACAGGCGGCGGAACTCGGCGTTGCGGGTGGACAGTTCGCCGATGAGGTCATGGAGTTCCTTGTTGTGGGGGTCGCGCCCGGCTTCGGTGCGCAGGATCGCGACGGTGACCTCGGCGAACATGTCCCAATCCGGGTAGAACCCGCGGGCCCTCTCGTCGAGGAACGTGAATCGGGCGATGTTCGGCGGCTGCCCGGGCATGTCAAAGGAGTCTTTGTAGAACGCGCGGGCGAGGGTGTTGGTCGCGAGGATGTCCATGCGGCCGTTGCGCACGAACGCGGGCCCGGCGGTCACGGCGTCGAGCACCCATTGCAGGCTGGGGTGCGGCGTCCACCACTTCGGGTTCCGACGTCGCGGTGGCCGGGCCACGGGGCTGGCGGCGTGGGCGAGGTCGAACAGGTGGGCCCGCTCGGCGTCGTCCAGGCGCAGCGCCTTGGCAAGTGCGTCAAGGATCTGCGGGGAGGCACCGCTGATCGCGCCCCGCTCGAGCTTGGTGTAGTACTCCACGCTCACACCGGCCAGGGTTGCGACCTCGCTGCGGCGCAGCCCGGCGACCCGCCGGTTGGCTCCCTCGGGCAGGCCAACCTGTTCAGGGGTCACCCGGGCCCGGCGCGAGGTGAGGAACTCGCGTACTTCTGCCCTGTTGTTCATGCCTTCAACGGTAGGCGCTCAACCACGCATAAGGGAGTCCCTGCCGGTACCCCTATCAACCGGGTCTCCCACGCGCGTGAAAACGGCAGGAGCATGGAACGCAGGCCGGCGGTGTGATCACCCTGGCGGGTGGGCGCCGGACACCGGGCCCAGCGAAGTCACTTCTGAAGGAGACCATCATGCGTGGTGTTGTCATGCACGCCCCCGGGGACGTCCGGGTCGAAGACCGCCCCAACCCGACCATCCAAGAACCCACCGACGCGATCATTCGCATCACCGCCACGTGCGTTTGCGGTTCGGACCTGTGGCCGTACCGGGGTGCCGAACCCGTCGAGGACACGCCCATGGGCCACGAGTACATCGGCATCGTCGAGCAGACAGGTCAGGCCGTCACGGAGATCAAGGTCGGCGACTACGTCGTCGGATCCTTCGTCGCTTCCGACAACACCTGCGAGATCTGCCGGGCCGGCTACCAATCCAGGTGCATCCACCAGGTCATGATGGGCGCCGTCGGAACCCAGGCCGAGTACGCCCGCATCCCGCTCGCCGACGGCACACTCGTCAAGGTTCCCGGGGAACCCACCGAGGCACAGGCGCGCAGCCTGCTCGCCGCCTCCGATGTGCTCGGCACCGGCTGGTTCGCCGCAGTCGCCGCCGAGGCCGGACCGGGCAAGACCGTCGCCGTTGTCGGCGACGGCGCCGTGGGGCTCCTCGGAATCCTCGCCGCAAGGCGCCTCGGCGCCGAGAAGGTCATCGCCATGTCCCGCCACGCCGACCGGCAGGCCCTGGCCCGGACGTTTGGCGCCACCGACATCGTGGAAGAGCGCGGAGACGAAGGCATCGCGAAGATCAAGGAACTCACGAACGGCTACGGCGCACACTCGACCATAGAGGCCGTCGGCACCCAGGAAGCCATGGAGCAGGCCATCGGCGCGACCAGGCCCGGCGGACACGTCGGATTCGTCGGCGTCTCCCACGACGTCGACCTGAAAGGCCAGGAGCTGTTCTTCTCCAGCGTCCACCTGCACGGCGGCCCCGCCCCGGTGCGCCGGTTCCTGCCAGAGCTGGTCGACCTGATCATGACCGGCCAAATCAACCCCGGTGAGGTGTTCGACCTCACGCTGCCCCTCGAGGAGGCGGCCGAGGGCTACCGGGCCATGGACCAGCGCCGCGCCACCAAGGTCCTCCTCACCCTCTGAACCACAGCAGGCAGCACCGGCCCCCGGACGACCTCCCGGGGGACAGTGCCGCCGTCGTCATCTCCCGCGTTCCCACGAAAGACCCCATACATGACAGACAACGACACCGCCCGCAGGGTCGGAACCGCCCTTGGCACATTGCTGATGCTGCTGACAGTGTTCGGCCCCATCTCCATGGACCTTTACCTGCCGGTCCTTCCCGCCCTGACAACTGAGCTAGGTGCGACAATGTCGGCGGCACAGTTCACCCTCACCGCCTGCCTGGTCGGCCTGGCCGTCGGACAGGTCATCGCCGGCCCACTCTCGGACCGGTTCGGACGCCGGACGCCCCTGACCATCGGAATCCTCGCCTACATCGGCGCTTCTGCCCTGTGCGCGGTCAGCCCAGGCATCACGTCCCTGGTCATCGCCCGACTCGTGCAGGGCCTCGCCGGAGCCGTGGGCATCGTCATCGCCCAGGCCGCGGGCCGCGACGTCTACGAAGGGAACGCACTCATCCGCTTCTACGGGCGCCTGACCGTCCTCGGCGGTCTCGCCGCGATCGTCGGTCCCGTCCTCGGCGGCCAGCTCGCCCGCATCACCGACTGGCGCGGCACCTTCCTCTTCCTCGCCGCCATCGGCGCACTCCTGCTCATCGCCTCCCTGATCATCTTCGGCGAAACCCTCCCCGCGAACCAGCGAACCAGCGGCGGCATGGCCCAGACAGGCCGCGATTTCCGCAGGCTGTGCTCCGACCCGCTGTTCGTAGGCAGCGTACTCATCGGGGGCCTGACGTACGCGGCCCTGTTCGCCTACCTGTCCGGCGCGAGCTACATCCTCCAGGGCACCTACGGGCTCTCACCCCAGGCCTACTCGATCGCTTTCGGAGCAAACTCCGCCGGTTTCATGGTCTTCGGGTACATAGGCGGCCGCACCGCCGAACGCTGGTCCGAACGCGGCACCCTCATCGCCGGCGCCACCATGAGCGGCCTTGGCGCCCTGGGACTGCTGGCCACCGGCCTGCTCGCCCTGTCCCTGCCGGCAATGCTCATCTCGTTGTTCGTTCTCGCCTCCGGAGTAGCTCTCGCCTCACCCCCGACAACGTCCCTCGCCCTGGCCGACTACCCCGCGCTGGCCGGCACCGCGTCCTCCCTGCTCGGATGCGCGCGCTTCGGCCTCGGCGGCATCGCCGCCCCACTTGTCGGGCTCGGTGGCGAGGACGCCGTCCTCCCACTCGGCATTGTCACCGTCGTCTCCATCGTGCTCGCGGTTCTTGCCCACCTTATCCTCGTCGGGCGCCCACCAAAGCGCGAAGCGCGAGAGCCAGCGCGCCCGTCAATCGACTCCGCCGGTGTCGGCACCCATCCCTGACGGGAATGACAGCCAAGTGGACACGCGTCATGCGTGTGGGTGGGGCTCGTGAGGACAGCCATGCCTTGGGGCCGCACCATCATGGACCCGGAACCGGGCTTTTCGATCGACATCCATGCTGCGCAGCGACGCCCGGTTTGGCCGAGTGGCTGCACCTGCCCGCTTCCTGGCCCCGTGCCGTTGACGGTGCATCGGGGTCCTCTGCCGGCCGCCAACTGTGCAGGGGGCCAGTGCGGAGAGCGAGGTTCTATTTGCTTCGTGTGGGCAACGTTCCCCCAACGACCAGTACTCGATGTTTTCGCCGGCGGCACGGGCGGCGGCGGAGGCGGCTGAGTGAAATTCGGGAACACTGATGTCTGGCATGCCGGGGACCATCAGCAACGGGCGCTCCAAAGGCAGCTGCGCGATGGGAGACGCCTGCGTATAACGCTTTGGCGCATCAGTGACCGGGGCGAGGACAATACCGGCCTCGGCAAGGGCAGCCGACTGAAGTGCCAACTGGCCGCCGGCCGAATGGCCGACTCAAACCACAGGGCCGCTGGCACTCAATTGTTGCCGTACATCCTGGACGATGTAGACGGCAGCGAGAACATCGGCAAGACCGCCAGCCCTTTTGCCGGTTGATGTTGCGGAGCCTACATTTCAACAAATTGATGCTCCGGCTTTCCATATACGACGTTTTCATGGTCAGGAAATTTCAACTCGACACCGCCCCGATAGAGACAGTCACAGCCATTCCTTTCACGGTTGGGCGCATACAAGTCTTATTTGGCCTCGCGTGCGGGAGTTTGCCGGTGTCTTCAGAAGGGGACAACCCGAGGTGAATACCACGCCTAATTGCTCTTGTTCTTGCCATGCCAGCGGGAAAGCCCATTGCTGCGAACTTCCGGTTTACGCGCCCGGGTCCCACATTCCAGCACTCTGCCGTACTCACTCAGGGAAATCTTGCTGCCGAAGAGGATGCACGGCCGTGCTGGCAGATCCCAAGTTCGATGATGCCGTCAGCCGTGTGGCCCTCGAGTAGCCCGATTAAGGTCCGGGAGCCTGCTGGTCCGCTCATTCTGGGATGGGACAGCGACCTTGTTGTACTTGACCGCGGCCTAGCCAAAATCCAACGCACGAAGCACCTTCTTCAGCCCCTTTTAGGGGCAGGAAGCGGGTTGTTCCGATTGGGGACGTGCGGCAGGGGATCGCCCATTTGATAGGCCAAGGCGCATGGCCTCGATTCTTGACACCTTCTGGGCGGCACCAACCTCGGTGCTCCGTGGCAGACCGTCTCTGGTGAAAGTAAGCCGGTACCTGTAGGAGCGGTGTTTGAGACCCGGGGCAAGCGCATCCATCCGCTGCTTGGGCCCCGTGGTCATCGAGGTGGAAAGCACCGCTTCGGCAGCGGTTGCCGGCCACGATTCGGGCACGTCGGAAAAGTCGAGAACCGCACTATTCAGGCATCACTGCACGGGCGTCGATGCCGCTTCCAGCCCGTCCGGCTGGCATTGGGGTATGCCATTATGAACGGGCTTCGCTTAGGGTATTTCAGGTGCTCGAAGCGACCCTCCCGTCGGGTTCGATTCAGTGTCTTAAACGTCAGAGAACGAGACGGGGGCCGGTACCGGGACAATCAGCCGTTCCGATACCGGCCTCCACCGGGGGGAGCTGGGGCTAGGCCCTCGTGGTGACCTGCACAGGGGCGGGTTCAACGCCTGTGGCCGGGATGGAAACACTGGGTGCGGCGGAAGGCGGAGCGGGGGCAACTGCTGTGTCGAGACCAAGCCTGCGGCGGTCGCGCTGCTGGTTGACGAACACCAGGGCCAAGACACCGAACGTAAGCATCAGACCGCCGGCGAGGGCGAACGCCGCACGGTATCCCTCCGCCGGGGTGGCGGCTCCTCCGATGAGAAAACCCGAGATTGCCGGTGCAAACACGCCGCCGGTGGTCAGGACGGCGTTGGCGATGGAGAGGTTGGCACCGCGCTGGCTGACTGTGGTCAGTTCTGCCACCACGAGGTACGTGATGGCGAAGAGCGCCGGTGCCGTGCCGAAACCGATGACCATGAGGGCGATGGACAAGACGGGGGAGGTGGTCAGGGTGGCGCCCACCAGGCAGGCCCCCGCGATCAAGCCCGCACCGCCCAGGACCCATCCGCGGGCCTTACGGGTGGGAATGCCTTTAAGGTGCAAGAGCTGCGTCAGTGCGCTCAGACCCACGGTGGCGATGGTGCCCCAAGCTGCGGGCAGTGCGATCATGGTTCCGGCCTGCTGGCCGCTGAACCCCAGGACGTTCTGGAAGTACGCCGGTCCCCAGGACATGGCCAGGGTGAAGGTCCAGTAACCGAAGAAGGACGCCAGCACGGCGAAGATCCAGCTGGGGGAGAGCATGGTGCGCCAGTAGCGGATCTTGGTTTCGACCAATACGGGGGCATCCTCGAGTGCGATGCCGTCAATTTCCTGCTCGGCCTTGCGGCTGGTGTAGGGGCCTTCCTTACCTACGATGAACCAGAAGAGGGTCCAGACAAGGCCCACGATGGCAAGCAGCGCGAACGCAGTCTGCCAGCCGAACTGCCCGATCACCCAGGCCAGGACCGGGGCGAACGCCACGATGCCCAGCGTCACGCCGGAGGACGCCAGCGCGGCCGGGGTCGCGCCCTTCTTCTCGGGGAACCACTTGTAGATACCGTGCATAAGCACCGGCGCCAGTGGACCCTCGCCGGCGCCCAGCAGCAGTCGGCTGGTCCAGAGGGCGGGCAGCGATGCGAACAGCAGGATCGGGGCCTGCGCCAGAGACCACAGCAGGCACAACGCCAGCAGTATCCACTTGGTTGACACCTTGTTCGCCAGCGGTGCAGCCGCGATCTGCGCCACGCCGAAGGTCAGGAACATGGCGCTGCCCACAAGGCCGAACTGCTCCGGCGTGATGCCGAGCTGTTTCATGATCGGCACCGCGGCGATGCCCAGGACGGCCTTGTCCGCCCAGTTGAGCATCATCAGGAAGAGCAAGGTGAACGTGATGTACCAGCCGTAACGGTTGCGCTTGGCCCGGGGCCAGGTCCGGGGATCGCGGGATTTCACGGAGCGCGATGCCACGTCCAGAAGGGGAGTTGCAGACACGGTATGCCCAATCGTTGAAGAGGGAGCCTTTGCAGGTTTGCAGCGGCGTTTCCTTGACTCTAGGGTCGTGTGATGGGGCTTACATTGAAGCTTTCCGTTGGGTGGAAAGCCGCTTTCAGCGGTGACGCACGTACACCCGTGACGGACGCGTCGGCGGGGGAGGCGATGTGCATCGAGCGGCGGGTGACCGCGGCAGGGACCAGGTCTCGGACGGCGGAAAACACGGCAAGGAACCCGACCTGAATGAGGATCCCGTACCCGATGGTCGCCCAATCCACGGCGAAGGTGGCCACGGAGGCGGCGGACATCGCCAGGAACGTCCTGGGATGATCCTCCGTTCGGACGGGCCATGCTGATTGAGAGGGCCCGCGCTGACGTCGCCTGGAGTTTCCAGATACGTATGTCCGCCGCGATGCCTGCGGCGAGCACGGCAAGCCAGGACATGTTCTCCGTCGTCGTTCCCGAAGCAGGTGGTCCGGTGGTGAGCCAAGGCGGAGCCAGGGGCTGTACTCGACAGAGGGTGGCGGGCGGGTTGGGATTCCTTAGAGCGGGGCCAGAACGGGGCTGCCGATGGTGAACCGTTGCCCGCTCACTGCCACGTCCACGGGGCCGTCGAAGCTGGAGGCGGCACGGCTGCGCCACCATTCGGGCTCGGCCCGGCCGGCCAGGTGTGAAAGCACGAGGCGTCCCACGCCGGCGGCTGTGGCAACGCGCCCGGCGCCCTCGGGCGGGGTGTGCGCGATCCGCTGGTGGTTCAGGAATTCCGGGGAGAAGCCCTTGCCCGCGTAGAAGTCCAGGTTCACGGCTTCGTGCACCAGGACATCCGCGCTGGTGGCGAGCACGGCCAAGGTATCACATTCGGCGGTGTCGCCGGAGTAAACCACCGAACCGGCGTCCGTATCGAAGCGGAACGCCAGTGCGGGACGGACGGGAGGGTGCTCCACCAGGATGCCGGTAACCTTGACCCGGTCATCTTCGTAGACGTCGAACGGGCGAGCCGCCTCCGGCGCGCCGTGCCGTGGCGTGATGAGGTCGACGGTTCGCAGCAGGGAGGCCAGTTCCGGGCGTGCCTCGTCGTGGACGCGGATGTCGATGTCATACGAGAACGCCTTCAGCGAATGCGAGACCAGTTCGCTGGTGCTTGAAAGCCTCGCGCCGCCGTCGCGGGTGTGATCCTTGCCTGGGCCCACCACGGATACAGGTCCGGTGAAGCCCTCCACCGGGTTGCCCCAATTCCACAGCAGGAATCCGGGCAGCTCCACCACGTGGTCCGAGTGCAGGTGGGTGACGAAACCGGCCACGAAATCCTTGCCGCGCAGTCCCGCTTCGTGGGCGGCGCGGGAACAGCCCAGTCCGAAGTCCACCATGTAGAAGGCGTCGCCCACCACGAGGGCGCTGGACATACCGTTTTCCGGTCCGCGGATGGCCGGTCCGGCGGCGGTGCCAAGGGTGATCAGTTCGACGCTCACGATGAAGTCCTTCTGCAGGTTTGGTGCGGGATCAGGAATGGGGGCGGGCATTAATGACGCGGGTCTCCAGGTATTCCTCCAGCCCCCAGTGGCCGCGTTCGCGCCCGACGCCGGAGGCCTTCCAACCGCCAAACGGGGCATCCGGTTCCACCAGCGTGTGCTGGTTGATCCACACCGTTCCGGCCTCAATCCGGGAGGCGGTGGCGTAAGCGCGCTCCTGGTCCGGGCTCCACACGGACGCGCCGAGGCCGAATTTCCCGGCGTTCAGCCCCGCGATGGTGGCATCGAGATCGTCGTAGGCAACAATCGGCAGCGCGGCCCCGAACTGTTCCTGCTCCACCAGCCCCATCCCCGGCTCGGCATCGATCACTACGGTGGGGGAGAGGAAGTAGCCGGGCAGGTCGCAGCCTGGATTGCCGCCGGTGATGATGCGGGCGCCACCGCCGACGGCGGAGTCCACCAGGCCGTGGACCAGTTTGAGCTGCGATTCATTGTGCATGGGCCCCATGGTGGTAGCTTCCGCGAGGCCATGGCCCAAGACGTGGCGGGATGCCTCGCTGGCGATGGCCTCGGCGAGTTCCCTGCTGCGGCTGCGCGGGACGTAGACGCGCTTGACCGCCATGCAGACCTGGCCGGCATTGCGGAACGCGCTGCCCACGATCCCGCGGGCCGTGACCGCGATGTCCGCGTCGTCCAGCACGATGGCTGGATCGTTGCCGCCGAGTTCCATAGTAACGCGCTTGACCGTGGCGGCTGCCTGCTGCGCAATGGATATCCCGACATCGGTGGAGCCGGTGAACGAGATCTTCCGGATTCCAGGGGAGAGGCCCAAGGCAACGTTGACCGTGCGCCGCGAGCTGGTCCGGGTCTGCAGCACGCCGGCCGGAAGGACCTCGTTGAGCAGGTTGACCAATGCGATGGTGGACAGCGGCGTGGACGGTGAGGGCTTGGCGATCACGGTGCAGCCCGCCACCAGTGCCGGAGCCAGCTTCACACAAAGCAGTGAGATGGGAAAGTTCCAGGGCGTGATGGTGCCCACTACACCCACCGGCCGGTATTGCACCTCCAAGGCGCGGTCGGCGCGCGGCGCCAGCGGTTCCACCTCATCCCACGCCAGGCCAGCGTAGTGCTCAAAGAGCCCCGCGGCCACAGTGAACTCGCCCGCGGCCTCGGCCTTGGGCTTGCCTTGTTCCCGGGAGAGCAGGGTGGCCAGGGAGTCCAGATCGCGGCGGACCAGGGCGGCGGCCATGCGGAGGGCGGCGCGGCGTGCTTCGCGGTCCATGGCCCATCCGGGTGCGGCGGCGCGGGCGGTTGCGACCGCCAGCTCAACATCCTGCTCGGTGTTCTCAGGGGCCCGGCCTACAACCTCGAGCGTCGCCGGATCCAGTACCTCGTAGTGGGCTGCCGTCATCGTCCATCCTTTCGGCGCGGAGGGGAATTCTTATCCCAGTGTCATGGCAGCCGTCACACCCCGGTAGACGTTTTCCATCCAACGGAAAGTTGACCCGGATGTGGCAGAAGGCTTGCCACCATGGAGTGAAGCACATCATGCACAACGAGGAGCGCCCATGACCCAAGAGCAACTGCCTATCGTCCTGACCGGGGTTTCATCCGGCATTGGTGCCCGCACAGCGCAGATCCTGGCCGAACGCGGAGTGCCGCTCATCGGCATTGACCGCAACGCACCCGCGGCGTTCAGCGGCACCTTCGTACAGGCGGACCTGTCCAGCCAGGACGGCATCGACGCGGCCGCGGCCGCCGTCGCAGCGGCCGCACCGCACGGCATTGCCGGTTTGGCCAACATCGCCGGTGTCCCGGGCACGGCACCATGGCGTGTGGTGCTTTCCGTCAACGTCTGCGGCGTCCGCGGTCTGGTCCGGGCACTGGCCCCGCTCCTGGGAGAGGGCTCCGCCGTCGTGAACCTGGCGTCCAACGTGGCCGTGCAGTGGCGCACTGTCAAGGCCCGCTGCGCCGCGTTCGCACTCGCCGAGGACCAGGCTGCCGCGCTGGACGCGCTAGCAGGCGATGCCGAAATCACCGGGGAGTCCTACCTCTTCTCCAAGCACTGCGTCCGGTTCCTCACCGAGCACCTGGCCGCCGAACTGCTGCCCAAACGCATCCGCGTGAACAGCGTCAGCCCTGGACCGGTGGCCACTCCCATCCTCGAGGACTTCAAGAAGGACCACGGCCGGGACAAGGTTGAATGTGCCGGTGCGCTGCTGGGCCGCTTCGGGGACCCGGACGACATCGCCCCCGTCATTGACTTCCTGCTTCGCCCCGAGTCCCGCTGGATCAACGGATCCGACATCCGGGTCGACGGTGGCCTCGCAGCCTACCGCGGCTCAGCCCTCACGTCGGCCACCACATAGCTTCATGACGCACGATGCCGGGACCTCACCTTTCGTCAATGAGCAGGTCCCGGCATCGGGCATTAAAATGACAGGAGACGGCGGCCGCCGTTGGTATTCGGTTCCGGGGCAGGAGGATGGTGCTGCATGGCCAACGCTGCGCCCAATGGACGAGAGCCCAGGACGCCCGGCAACGCTGCCGTGCCCGTAGGGGTCAAAAAGGGCGACAGTGTTGCCGCTGACCGGCAGGCGGCCAGCGTGACATCACGCGCACTGGCACTGCTGGGCACCTTTGACGTCGAGCACTCCGTCCAGACCCTCAGTGCCATGGCGCGCCGCGCCGGCCTGCCGGTGGCCACGGCGCATCGTTTTGCGGGCGACCTTGTTGCCTGGGGTGGGCTGGAAAAGGTCCCCGGCGGGTACCGGGTGGGCCAGCGCATCTGGCGCCTTGGCCTGCTGGCCCCTGCACGGCAAAACATCGCCGAAGTGGCGGCCCCATTCATGCAGGACGTGCTCTTCGTCACCCACAACGTGGTCAACCTTTTCATTTTGGACGGGACGGACGTGCTGCTGGTGGAGCGGATGTCCGGCACTGGTGCGGGCCAGCCTTTCAGAAGGGTGGGCGCACGCCTGCCGCTCCACGCCAGTGCCGCAGGCAAGATCATGCTGGCCTACGGGGCAAAGGAGCTTTTGGCCTCCGCCGCCCAGCGCCTTGATCCGCATACGCCCCGGACCATCACCAACCCGACCGTGTTGGCGGCCGAAGTCGAGCGGGTCCGGACCAACAGATACGCCACCACGGAGGAAGAAGCAGGCCCGGACAACTATGGCCTGGCCGTCCCGGTGTTTCTGCCCAACAACCAGTTGGTCGCGGCGCTGGGCATCGTCACCCGCGGCCGGCCCGCACCGGTCGGGACCGTAGTTCCCGTGCTCAACATTGCCGCCCGCGGCATCGCGCGCAGGCTCGGTGTCGAGCACCTGCCTCAGTAGCCTTCGTTTGGGCGGACTTTTCAAGTTTTCCATTGGACAGAAAGCGTCCCGTCTGATGTGTTGTGGAACACCTAACCTGAGGTAAGTCCTTATTCTGGCTTGACCGCCGGCCGCGGCCTGTGCGGCATGCGAGCTTTTCCAAAGGAAGTGAAGACCTTCATGACTGCACCTGCAGGAACCACCATCGACGCCGTCGTCGACCATGTGGACGTCGTGGCGGACCAGGTGGTCTCCCTTGTCCTGCGGCGGGTGGACGGCCGGCCGTTCCAGCCTTGGCAGCCTGGAGCGCACATCGACGTCCATGTGGGCGACGGACTGGTGCGCCAATACTCGCTGTGCTCCTCGCCCGAGGAGCTGGACCATCTGCGGATCGGTGTACTCCATGTGCCCGATTCCCGCGGTGGTTCAAAGGCCGTGCACGCGCTGTTGGCCGGCTTCCAGCTTGCCATCTCGGAGCCGCGCAACAACTTCCCACTGCGCGAGTCCCGCCGCTACCTATTCCTCGCCGGAGGCATCGGGATCACCCCGCTGATGCCGATGATCGAGGCAGCCGAGCGTGCCGGGAAGGAATGGACGCTGATCTACGGAGGCCGCAGCCGGGGCACCATGGCGTTCGCCCGGCAGTTGGAAGACCGGTACGGGACGGACCGCATACGCATCTTTGCCGAGGACGAGGTCGGGCGACTGGACCTTGACTCGATCCTCGGCATGCCGCGGGCGCACATGCTGGTTTATGCCTGTGGTCCCGGTGGCCTGCTGAACGCCGTGGAGGAGCGCTGCATGGGCTGGCCTCCCGGTGTCCTGCACACTGAGCGCTTCGTGGCGTCCACGCTGGGTGCCGCTGCGGCCAATGCTCCGTTCGAAGTGGAGCTTGCACGCACCGGGAGCACGATTGCTGTGCCGAACGACAAAACCATCCTCGAGGCCGTCGAAGGGATTGGCGTGCGCGTCCTCTCCTCCTGCCGCGGAGGACTGTGCGGTACCTGCGAAACCCGGATCATCTCCGGGGAACCGGAGCACCGTGACGCGGTGCTGACGGAGGAAGACCGGGAAGCCGGTGGGATCATGCTGGTCTGCGTCTCGCGCGCGGCTGCCGGCTGCCCCCGACTTGTCCTGGATCTCTAGCCCAGCTTTCCGACCGTGACCTTTTCGGCCGTCCGCCACGGCCACGCCATCCAACCAGGAGCACTGCAATGACCGCCACCACGCATGAAGCCAACGTCCTGGGCGACGACCCCTTCGCTACCGAAAACCTGCTCGACCCGTACCCTTTCCTTGGCCGGCTCCGAGAGGCAGGTGCCGTCTCCTACTTGGAGAGCACAGGGAGTTACGCGGTGGCGGGATACGAGGAGGTGTACGAGGTCCTCACTGATTTCGAAACCTACATTTCCTCTGGCGGCCTCGGCCCGCGCGACATCCGGAAGGACTCGGGGTGGCGACCGCCCAGCATCCTCGAATCGGACCCGCCCATCCACACCGTTATGCGCCGCGCGCTGACCGGCGTGATCAACCCCGGCACCGTACGTGCCCTCCGGCAGCCGTTCACGCCGCCGGCCGTCGAACTGGCGGAGCAGCTGGCGCGCCGGGACCGCTTCGACGCGGTTACTGACCTCGCCGAGAAATACCCCCTCCGTGTCTTCCCGGATGCGGTGGGGATTTCCGACGGCGGCCGCGAACACCTCCTGCCCTACGGCAACATGGTGTTCAACGCCTTTGGCCCGGAGAACTATATATTCAAGCAGGCGTTCGCCCAGGAGGACGAGCACGCCGCCGCGGTGATGCGGAACTGCCAGCGGGAGAATCTGGACGACACTGGTTTCGGGGCGCAGATCTGGGACCGCGTCAACGAAGGCATCATCACAGAGCAGCAGGCCACTTTGCTGGTCCGGGCGCTGCTCTCCGCCGGAGTGGACACCACCATCTTCGGCATCGGCAACACGCTTTCGGTGCTGGTCCGACACCCCCAAGCCTGGGCCAGGCTGCGGGAGAACCCCAAGCTGGCAAAATTCGCCGTGGACGAGTCGCTGCGCCTGGAGTCGCCGTTCCAGAAGTTCCACCGGACTGTTGCCGTGGACACAGTGTTGGGCGGCGTGCACCTCCCGGCCGGCGCGAAGGTGTTGGTATTCCTCGGCGCCGCGAACCGGGACCCGCGCAAGTGGGGCGACAATGCCGACGAGTTCGATCTGGACCGCAATGCCTCCGGTCACGTGGCCTTCGGGATGGGCCTGCACCAGTGCGTGGGGCAGCCCATCGCCCGTCTCGAAATGGAGATCATCCTGCAGCAGCTGGCCGAGCGGGTGGCCGCGATCGAGCCAGACGGTGCTCCCGTGCCCATCCTGCACAACGTTCTCCGTGGCTTCGAATCCTTGCCGGTGCGCATCACCGGGGCATAGCTGCAGCAACTGCGGCACTAGTGTCGCGTTTTGCGTCGTTGCCGCGCGCACGGCAATGATGTCATTGGAGCCAGCGCTAGGGTTGGATGCGGTTGACGAAGCGACCGGGCAGCACTTTCCACCCTTACACATGCGAAAGGATCCCGGTGACCACGCCGTCAGGCACTCTCGCGCAACCGGTTCTCGTCCCGGGTGCTCACCGGAGGCACCGAGCGTGGCGGCCGATTCACCCGGACCACCGAATGTACTTTTCTGGGTGGAACCCGCTCGCCCGCAGCCTTCCTGGCCCGCGGCCTTCCTGGCCGGCGGGCTCTGGCAGGTTGCCTCCGCGATCGAGTCCACTTCCGAGCCCTCGCACAAGGGGTAAATCCGGCCGGCTGCCTAGGCAACCGTCGGGGTGCTCGGGGCGTCCACTGCGGGTTCCTTGTCAGGGTGTGGGCGCGTTTGATTCGTTGCGAAGTTGTTTGGTGAGTTCGTGGGCATGGTGCATGAGCAGCGTTCCCATTTCCTGGCGGCGTTCGGGCGTGAAGCGTGATTCGATGCCGGTGAGGCTTAGTGCCCAGGCCGGCTGGCCCGCGGAGTCGAAGACTGCTGCTGCCATGCCCCAGCTGCCTTCCACGATGAGTCCGGGGTTCAGTGCCCAGCCGCGTTCGCGGGTTTCGGCGATGCGGTGCCGCAGCGGGGCCTGCCCGTGGGCGTTGCCGTGTGTGGCGTCCAGGTCGTGGTTTTCCAGGTATCGTTCGATGCTTTTTTCGGGCAGGAAGGACAGTATGGCCAGTCCGGCCGATGCCACGCCCAGGGGGAATCTTTTGCCCTCGTAGAGCACGAAGGAACGGATGGGGAAGGCGCCGTCCAGGCGCAGCAGGCACACCGTTTCATCTCCGCGCCGGACCGAAAGGAAGGCGCTTTCGCCGGTGGCGTTGGCCAGGGCGGCGACATGGCCGCGCGCAAGGTCGGTAATATCGTAGCGTTCCGCGGCCACGGTGCCCATGAGGTACAGTTCCGGGCCGAGCATCCAGAGCCCGGTGGCGTGGTCGTGGTCGCAGAAGCCTTCGTTTGTCAGGGCCGCAAGGAGGCGGTGGACGGTGGGGCGGGCCAGCCCGGTGGCCCGTGCCGCGTCGGTGGTGGTGATGCCCCGGGGCATTGCTGTGCTGACCGTGCGCAGGACGGCGGCCATTCTGCCAACCATCTGCGCACCGGGAAACGAAGTGTTCATGTTCATATTATGGACGATTATGGTGATCCGGGTCATCATCCGAGCAATCAAGCTTCATCATCAATGTTTCGTTGACCTGGAATCGGCGGAATGGTTACCGTCGGGATCAGGAACGGCTGATTTCATATTGTGAACGGGAAAGGACGGAATTGTGGTGACAAAAGTGTTGGCAGATGCCGCGGGGGCACTGGCTGAGTGTGTGCGTGACGGCATGACAGTGGCCGTCGGCGGCTTCGGCCTGAGCGGGATCCCGAGCCGGCTGATCACGGCGCTGCGCGACTCCGGCGCGAAAAACCTGACGATCGTGTCGAACAACATGGGAGTGGACGGCAAGGGGTTGGGCCTGTTGCTGGAGAACCGGCAGGTCTCCAAGGTGATGGCCTCCTATGTGGGTGAGAACAAGCTTTTTGCGCAGCAGTTTTTGAACCATGAGCTTGAGGTTGAGTTCGTTCCGCAGGGCACGCTGGCTGAACGGTTGCGGGCCGGCGGGGCCGGGATCCCGGCCTTTTACACGCCGACGGGTGTGGGGACCCCGGTGGCTGAGGGGAAGCCGGTCATGGACTTCGACGGACGTCCCGCGATTTTGGAGCGCGGCATCGTGGCAGACATTTCGCTGGTGCGCGCCCATGAGGCCGATCCGGAGGGGAACCTCCGCTACCGGATGACGGCCCGGAACTTCAACCCGTTGGCCGCCGCGGCGGGCCGGATTACCTTCGCCGAGGCTGAAATCATCCATGAGGGTTTCCTGGATCCCTCCCTTGTGGAAACCCCCGGCATCTTCGTGAAGCACGTGGTGGCGACGGACGGCACCAAGGACATCGAACAGCGGACCGTGCGCGTCCGTCAGGAGGCATGAGGACCATGTGGACACGTGATGAAATGGCGGCCATTGGCGCCAGCGAACTACAAGACGGCCAGTACGTCAACCTGGGCATCGGCATCCCGACGCTGGTGGCCAACAACCTGCCCGACGGCGTGCGCGTCACCCTGCAAAGCGAAAACGGGCTACTGGGCATGGGGCCGTTCCCCTACGACGGGGAGGAAGACGCGGATTTGATCAACGCGGGCAAGCAGACCGTCACCCTGCTGCCCGGGGGCAGCTACTTCGACTCCGCCACCTCCTTCGGCATGATCCGGGGCGGTCACGTTGCCACGGCCATCCTCGGCGCCCTGCAGGTCGCGGCCAACGGGGACCTGGCCAACTGGACCATTCCCGGGAAACTGGTCAAGGGCATGGGAGGCGCCATGGACCTGGTCGCCGGGTCCCCTCGCGTCATCGTCATCACCGACCATGTGGCCAAGGACGGCACCCCGAAAATCGTCGAACACTGCAACCTGCCGCTGACCGGTGTCGGCGTGGTGGACCGGATCATCACCGACCGGGCCGTGTTCGACGTCGTTGACTCCGCCCTGGTTCTGCGCGCCGTGGCGCCGGGCGTCACCATCGAATCCCTGGTCGATTCCACCGGGGCCGCCTTCAGCATTGGCTTAGAGGAAGAGGAAGCAGCATGAACGCATTGATCGCCGGGTACGCCCGCACCCCGTTTGCCCGGTTCAACGGGGCACTGGCCACCGTTTCCGCCACGGCCTTGGGAGCCCACGCCGCAGCTGCCGCGCTTGGCCGGGCCGGGATCGACGCCGGGGAGGTGCAGCGGGTCTTTGCCGGGCACGTCCTGCAAGCAGGTGCCGGGCAGAACCCTGCCCGCCAGTCCGCCGTGGGCGCCGGGATCGGCTTCCACGTCCCGGCCCTGACGTTGAACGCCGTCTGCCTTTCGGGCACCGAAGCCGTGGTCGCCGGTGCCCGCATGATTGCCGCCGGCGAGGCCGACGTCGTCGTGGCCGTCGGACAGGAGTCCATGTCCCAGGCCCCCCACGTGCAGCGCGCCCGGGCCGGGACGAAGTACGGTGCCATCGAGATGCTCGACACCCTGGAGTTCGACGGGCTCACCGACGCGTTCGAGGCCCGCTCCATGGGGTCCTCGACGGAGGAAGGCAACACCGAGCTGGGCATCGGGCGGGCGGAGCAGGACGCGTTTTCCGCCCGCTCGCACCAGCTCGCCGCGGCGGCAGCGGACTTCCACGCCGCGGAGATCGCACCGTTCACCATCACCTCCCGACGCGGGGACACCGTCTTCTCGGCGGACGACGGCGTGCGCGCCGAGACCACGGTGGAGTCCCTGGGCAGGCTGCGCCCGGCCTTTAGCCGGGACGGCACCATCACGGCGGGCAACGCCTCCCAGATCACCGACGGTGCTGCCGCCCTGGTGCTGGTCAGCAAGGCGGCCGCCCAGAGGTTGGGGGTCACGCCGCTCGCCGAGATTGTTTCCCACGCGCTGGTCGCCGGCCCGGACGTGCGCTTGCACGAGCAGCCGGCCAATGCGATCCTCGCCGCCCTGGATGGCACCGGCCTGGCAGCGGCGGATTTGAGAGCCGTGGAAATCAACGAAGCCTTCGCGGCCGTGGGCGTGCGCTCAACAGCCAAGCTCGGCATCGACCCGGGAATCGTCAACACCAAAGGCGGAGCCATCGCCCTCGGACACCCCATCGGAGCCTCAGGTGCGCGGATCGTCGGCACGCTCGCCCGCCAACTGGCCGAACTCGGCACCGGAGCCGTGGGCGCCGCCGGCATCTGCGGTGGCGGAGGCCAGGGCAGTGCCGTCATCCTGCGGGCACTCTGAGCAAACAGCCGTAACGCCCGCACGACTGTGAAGGCACGACGCAGGCCTGGGTCCCTCCCCGGCGTCCGGGCCTGCCCGGCCATCCGATCCAGACCGGCCATGTCATGAGATGCCGCCGGTCATTTCCGGATGAGACTCGAAGTGGTGAACGACTGGCCGTGTTGACAGTGCCACCACGCTGTCGTGAACACATTTTCCTCCGGACTGGCCCGGGCCGGGGCCAGTCCGGGCCGGGTTCCATATGGTTCGGCGGGAGGCCAGTGTCTGTCCAAGGGTTGCCCGGGTTTGAGCCTCGCTTGTGGCACATCGGGCACAGTGTTACAGATGGCCGGCGCACTTCGAGCATTTAGTTGGTGTGTGCGCAGCCTACGCGCCATGGACAGCGGACCAGGCGGGTATCCAGCGCAGGTTTAGCGGTAGCTCATTCGCCATGGGTCCATGAGGCCATCTACGCCGAACCGCCCCTGAGGCGGTGCAGCAGCAGGGCCACGTGGAGGGAGGTGCGGGATTCGGCGTCGTCCAGGTCCACGGCGAGCAGTTCTTCCAGCTTGGCGAGGCGGGCGTACAGGGTGGGCCGGCTGAGGTATCCCCGGCGCGCCAGGGCGGCCTTGTTGCCGCCGGATTCAAGGTAGTGGCCGAGCAGGTCCAGGAGCCCGCCCTGTCCCTGTGCCTCGGCGTCAAGGATGCCGGCGAGTTCGGATTCGGCGAACTGCTGGACGCGCGGGTCATTGCGCAGGAGCGCCAACAGCCCGCGGAGCCGAACGTCCGTGGCGTAGTAGTAGGGGCGCCCGGGGCCGCGCAGCGTTGCTGCTGTTTCGGCCACGTGTGAGGCTTCCTCGATCCCCGCTGCGGCCTCCAGAAGCGTTGCCCGTACGCGCCCGACACCGATTCTCCAGCGAGGGGTTCCCCCGCCGGCGTGGGCAGTCAGCGTGTCTGCCAACCGTTGCAAGGTGGCGTCCTGAAGTTGCTTGGCCGGCAGGGCCAGGACCATGCCGACCGAGCCGGATTGGATGCTTGCTGTCAGGGCGCTTCCGGAGATGGATTTCAGGGTCCGCGCCAGCAGGTCGAGCAGTTCCCGCTCTTCCTGCTGGCGCGCGAGCGGATTGCCGGCGTCGGCCGTGGTCCCGCGGCCGGCGCCCAGGGGCTGGATGGTGCGGAAGACTGCCGGCAGGTAGAACGGGGCGCGTTTAAGGCCGAGGGATCCGGCGCGTGCCAGGGCGTCGGCTTCGCTGAGGCCGCGCGGGTTGCGCAGGATGTTGAGCAGGCCTGCCTGGGCCTGGTGGGCGAGTTCACTGTGGTCGCGTTCAGCCAGGCGGTTGATCGCGAGGGTCTGGGCGGCCCGTTCCAGGACCGTGGCGGTGAAGTCGTCATCTCCTGCGGCGGACGGTGCCACGAGCCGGCCCCAGAGCTGGGTGCGCACGCCGACAGGGACCTGCAGCCAGCCTTCGGGGCCGGTGCGGGCTGTGCGGGCGGGGCTGGGCGTGGTGCGGGAGCGCCGTTCCCAGTCGCCCAGCAGTTCCGTGGTGGCCAGGGGGTTGGCGGCGTAGGCGATCACCAGGTGTTGGAGGTCTTCGAGGACGACCGGCGCGCCGATCATTGCCGCGGCCTGTTCGACCACTTGCTGGGTGTCGGCGCTTTCCAGGCTTAGCAGGGTAAAGGCCTCGTGGACGTCACGGGCCCTTTCGACCTGTTCAAGCTGTTCGGCGACGATCCTGCGGTGCACGGTTTCGGTGATCTCCACGAAGCGCACGCGGTGCTTGAGCGTGATCACGGGCAGTGGTGAGTGCCCGGCTGCCGAGCGCAGGGCCGCAAGGCTGCGCTCGCGCGGGCCGGCCAGCTCCACGATGAGCCCCGCCGCACCTGCCCTTTCAAGGGAGCGGATGTATGACGCCGCCCGGGCGGGTTCCTTTTCCAGCTCCAGTCCGGTGGTCAGGACCAGCTCGCCGCCCGACAGCAGGTCGGTGATGTCCAGCAGTTCGCTGACGTGGACCCAGCGCACCGCCGTGTCCAGGGAGGCGGGCCCACCCAGGAGGGTGGGGCCGGCGTCGTGCACGATGGGGAGGGCGAGGATGGAGCGGAGCGTGGGCAGCATTTACATAGTGTAAATCTGATCACCGTCTTGTTTACAGTTTGCCAATTACGGCCCGGCGGCCCGGCGGACAGACTGGGATCAATCGTTCCACCAACCACAGTTCCACCAACCACAGGAGAAGCATTGAACACCATCGGGCACTGGATCAACGGCAGCTACGCTACGGGTGGGCCGCGCACCGCCCCGGTCACCAACCCGGCCACGGGCAAGGTCACCGCCGAGGTTGCCCTGGCGGGCGTGGAGGACGGCAACGCTGCCGTCGCCGCGGCCAAGGCTGCCTTCCCGGCCTGGCGGGACACGTCCCTGACGCGCCGCACCCAGATCCTGTTCGCCTTCCGGGAACTGCTGAACGCCCGCAAGGGTGAGCTGGCCGCCATCATCACCTCCGAGCACGGCAAGGTCCTCGACGACGCCCTCGGCGAGGTCAGCCGGGGCCAGGAAGTCGTCGAGTTCGCCTGCGGCATGCCGCACCTGGTCAAGGGCAGCTACACCGAGAACGCCTCCACCAAGGTGGACATCCATTCCGTCCGCCAGGCCCTGGGCCCGGTGGCGATCATCAGCCCGTTCAACTTCCCGGCCATGGTGCCCATGTGGTTCTTCCCCCTGGCCATCGCGGCAGGCAACACCGTGGTCCTCAAGCCAAGCGAGAAGGTCCCCACCGCCGCGAACTGGATGGCTGAACTGTGGAAGGAAGCCGGGCTGCCCGACGGCGTTTTCAACGTCCTGCAGGGGGACAAGGTGGCCGTGGACACCCTCCTGACGCACCCTGACGTGAAGGCCGTTTCCTTCGTCGGCTCCACTCCCATTGCCAAATACGTCTACGAAACGGCAACCGCCCACGGCAAGCGCGTCCAGGCCCTGGGAGGGGCAAAGAACCACATGATCGTCCTGCCCGACGCCGACCTGGACCTCGCCGCCGACGCCGCCATCAACGCCGGCTTCGGCTCGGCAGGGGAGCGGTGCATGGCCATCTCGGCACTGCTCGCCGTCGGCGGGATCGCCGATGAACTGGTCGCCAAGATCGCCGACCGCGCCAGGGCCCTGCGCACCGGCGACGGGCTGCGCGGCTGCGACATGGGCCCGCTGGTCACGTCGGCACACCGGGACAAGGTCGCCGGCTTTGTTGATGCCGGCGAGGAGTCCGGTGCCACGCTCGTCGTTGACGGGCGCACGATCGATGCGGATGCCGAAGGTGACGGCTTCTTCGTCGGCCCGACCCTGTTCGACCATGTCACCACGGACATGTCCATCTATCAGGAGGAAATCTTCGGCCCGGTCCTCTCCGTCCTGCGCGTCAATAGTTTCGACGAGGCCCTTGCCACCATCAACGCCAACCCCTATGGCAACGGCACCGCCCTGTTCACCAACGACGGCGGGGCCGCCCGGCGTTTCCAGAACGAAGTCGAAGTGGGCATGGTGGGCATCAATGTTCCCGTGCCCGTCCCCATGGCCTACTACTCCTTCGGCGGCTGGAAGAACTCGCTCTTCGGGGACACCCACGCCCACGGCAGCGAAGGCGTGGCCTTCTTCACCCGCGGCAAGGCCGTCACCACTCGCTGGGTGGACCCCAGCCACGGCGGTATCAACCTCGGCTTCCCGCAGAACGCCTGAGCGGCATCCCTTGCGGACAATTACAACGAAGGAAACAGCCATGACTTCCATGATTGACAACGCGACCCTTCCCTACGCGTTCGACGGCGCTCCCGCCATCGACGCTGCCGCCGCCCGTCGGGCCTACGACCTCGACCGCATACACGTCTTCCACTCCTGGTCCGCCCAGGACCTGCTGGACCCCATGGTCATCTCCGCCGCCCGGGGCTCCTACGTGTGGGACGGGGACGGCAAAAAGTACCTCGACTTCTCCTCCCAGCTGGTCAACACGAACATCGGACACCAGCACCCGGCCGTCGTGGCCGCGATCGCCGCCCAGGCCGCCAAGCTGTGCACCATCGCCCCGGGGTACGTCAATGAGGCCCGGTCGGAGGCGGCCCGCCTCATCACCGGGCGCACCCCGGGGGAACTGAACAAGATCTTCTTCACCAACGGCGGAGCCGACGCGAATGAGCACGCCGTGCGCATGGCCCGCCTGCACACCGGCCGGACCAAGGTCCTCTCGGCCTACCGCTCCTACCACGGCGGCACCCAGCTGGCCGTCAACATCACCGGTGACCCGCGGCGGTGGGCCAACGATACCGCCAGCACCGGCACGGTCCACTTCTTCCCGCCGTATCTTTACCGGACCAGCTTCCACTCCACTACCGGGCAGGAAGAAAGCCAGCGGGCCCTGGAGCACCTCGAACAGCTCATCTGCTTCGAAGGACCCGAAACAATCGCGGCCCTGGTGCTGGAATCCATCCCGGGCACGGCCGGCATCTATGTCCCGCCCGCCGGGTACATGCAGGGGGTGCGGGAGCTGTGCACGAAGCACGGAATCGTCTTCATCGCCGATGAAGTCATGACCGGATTCGGCCGCACCGGCAAGTGGTTCGCCGTCGAGCACTTTGACGTCATCCCCGACCTGATGACGTTCGCCAAGGGCGTCAACTCCGGCTACGTGCCATTGGGGGGCGTAGCCATTGGCCCGGACATCGCGGCCACCTTCGGCAAACGTGTCTACCCGGGCGGTCTGACCTACTCCGGACACCCCCTCGCCACCGCCGCGGCCGTCGCCACCATCAACGCCATGGAATCTGAAGGCATGGTGGAGCATGCCGCGACCCTGGGATCCGACGTCATTGGCCCTGCCCTGCACGGATTCGCCGAACGGCACAAATGCGTAGGCGAAGTCCGCGGCATGGGTGTCTTTTGGGCGATCGAACTGGTCAAGGACCGCCAAACGCGCGAACCGCTGGCGCCGTACGGCTCCTCCAGCCCCGAAATGAACCAGCTCATCACCGCCTGCAAGTCCCGCGGGCTCCTGCCCTTCGCCAACTTCAACCGGATCCACGTGGTCCCGCCCTGCAACACCGGCGTCGCGGAGGCCACGGCAGGCCTGGCGATCCTCGATGAGGTCCTCGACATCGCCGACGGGTTTACCGCAAACCCTTGACCGGCCACGGCGGGTACCAAGGCGGCCTTGGGGCGTCACAACAGGGCCGGGGATGGCGGTCACTGACCGCACCTCGGATTCCCCGGATCGGACCCGATCATCGGCTGCTTCGACCGGCTGCGGCCTGGGACGGCGTCGTCAGTGCCTTTGCCGAAGCCGCCCGATCGCTGGGGAACCGTTCACGTCGAGTCGCTGCACCGCTGCAGCGTGCCGGCGCTGCTTCAGCGGCCTTCAGCGTGTGCAGGCCGGTGGTTCTTCCGCATCGTGCGGGTCTGTACGCCCGTGCCTACCCGCGCGATGATGGGGCCATGCGGAAACTTTGCTTTGGCATGAACGTGAGCCTGGACGGCTACATCGATGCACCCGGCGGCGGCCTTGGCTGGAGTGTGCCGAGCGAAGAGCTGTTCCAGTGGTGGTCCGACCGGGTCGGCGCGACGGGCCTGGCGCTGTACGGGCGAAGGCTGTGGGAGGCGATGGGCTCCCACTGGCCGACGGCGGACCAGCAGCCGGGGGCCACGGCGGCGGAGATCGTTTTTGCCCGCCGTTGGCGGGACATGCCGAAGGTCGTGTTCTCGTCGACTGCCAGGGCGGTTGATTGGAACACGCGCCTGGTCACCGGCGACGCGGTCGCGGAGATCACGCGGCTCAAGGCCGGGGACGGCGTCCCCATGGACATCGGCGGTGCAACCCTGGCAGCGGCGGCCATGCGGGCCGGGCTGATCGACGAGTACGTGCTGGCCACCGCACCGGTCCTGGTGGGAGGCGGCACGCCCTTTTTTACGGCCCTGGACAACTGGGTCAACCTGCACCTGGTGGAAACCCGGACCTTTTCCGGCGGTGTGGTGCTGACCAGGTATGAAACCAGGCGCTGAGTTCCACCCGCCGTACTTGGCCCCTGTGAGCCCCAGGGTCCACTGACGGTATCGGGCTGTAACAAAGCCCTACCGGATCTATTGGGGGACGATCCGGTAGGGCTTCTGAGTTGATAGTACACCGCCATCTGCAACTGCGCAGGTGGTCGACGAGACTCATGAAAAGTGCTCGCGTAATGGGGTGCGTGCCTCATTTGGGAAGTGCTCGCGAAATCTCTGGTGCATGTTCGGGTGCTTTGGTGTGCTGGAGGGATGGGCTACAGGGTGTCGT
>NZ_JAKZGX010000036.1:0-30482 GCF_024539665.1 Arthrobacter sp. STN4 | reverse complement strand
GCCTATCGACTCCCGGTGACAACACCCCCCGGATCATTGATGACTGGGGGCTTCAATCATGCCGGGACCGACAGGCCAACAACCCCAATTCTTACTCGTTTAAGGGGCTACTAAAAAGGTAACGGGGCGGGGCAGCGCATGAATCCGGCCCGAACCGTCCGCGCGTGTTGGACGCGATGGTAATCCGGGTGGCAATTTGCGCAAGCGGGAAAGGCCCTGCCTTTGCTGGTGCTCCACGCGTTTGGGTGACTCGGACGCGGCCCCGGGCTGTGGGCCGGGGACTCCGAAATGGTGGTGAAGGGCGGGAGCCGGCGCTGAAGTCCGCCCGGCCGCATCCCTTTGCGGCACCGGCCGGCCTCGTCGCCGGGCTGCAGGGAGGGGAGACCGGTACCGGGGAACCCGCAGGCCAGGGTGAAAATGGGAGGCCTGGGGCGTTCCTGGCATCGACGCTGTTCCCCGAGCAGTTTCCCGGAGTCGTTGCGACACCGGAGGACGTGCGGCCCCCTCCTGCACGGGCCGGACGCGCTGGCCTTCGGTAACCTGGTCGCCGCCACCCCGCCCGCTTTTCGAGCCGAATCGGCCCAGGCCCGGTCAGCTGCCGAGCTGGCCGGTGAGGCGCCGGTGGAACCCGGCGCTGCGCTCGTCAAGGCCGGTGATCGTCACGGTGGCGCCGTGGTCGCGGTATTTCGTCTCGATGGAGTCCAGGGCGGCAACGGTTGAGGCATCCCAGATCTGGGCCCGGCTGAGATCAATGTCCACCACGGCCGGGTCGTCGGCGTACGCGAACTGGTCCACCAGGTCATTGCTGCTGCCGAAGAACAGCGGCCCGACCACCGCATACCGGACCGTCGCGCCGTCGTCCGCCAGGGTCCGGTCAACGCTGATGACGTGGGCAACCCGGCGCGCGAAGAGCACCATGGCGAGGATGACGCCGACGACAACCCCAAAGGCGAGGTTGCCGGTCAGGACCACCACGGCGACGGTGACCCCCATGACGATCGTCTCGGGGACCGGCATCCGTTTCAGGGTGGCCGGCTTGAGGCTGTGCCAGTCCACGGTGGTCACGGCGACCACCATCATGACCGCGGCGAGGGCGACCATCGGGATTTGCCCCATGACCTCGCTGAGCCCGGTCACCAGGGCCAGGAGAAACACCCCGGCCACGAACGTGGAGATGCGGGTGCGGGCCTGGCCGGTTTTCACATTCAGGACCGTCTGGCCGATCATCGCACAGCCGGCCATGCCGCCGTAGAACCCGGACAGGATGTTGGAAACGCCCAGCGCCCAAGACTCGCGGCCCTTGTGTGAGCGGGAGTCGGTGATTTCGTCGACGAGCTTGGACGTGAGCAGGGTTTCCATGAGGCCAACGAACGCCACGCTCAGCGCCGTCGGCCAAATCAGCTGCAGGGTCGCCAGGTCCAGCGGCACCAGAAACGGCGTGATCCCGGGCATTGACCCGGTGAGCGGGCCTTCGTCGGCAACGTTCGGGACGGCGAGGCCGGCAATGATGACGATTGCCGTGACAATGACGATCGCCACCAGCGGCGACGGGACGGCCTTGGTGAAACGTGGAAGGATGAAAATGATCCCGAACGTCACGGCAAACAGGACGTAGGCGAGCCAGGGGACATTGAGCACGTGGGGCACCTGCGCCATGAAAATCAGCACACCCAGGGCGTTGACAAAGCCGGTCATCACCGACCGCGGGATGAAACGCATCAGGCGGGCCAGCCCGCCCAGGCCAAAGATGATCTGGATGAGGCCGGCCAGGACCACCGTCGGCAGGACATACCGGACGCCGTGCTCGTGGACGAGCGGGGCGATCACGAGGGCGACGGATCCGGCGGCGGCGGTGATGACCCCCGGGCGGCCGCCAAGGATCGACATCGTCACGGCCAGCACGATGGAGGCGACAAGGCTGATCATGGGATCGACCCCGGCGACGATCGAAAACGAAATGACCTCCGGGACCAGCGCGAGGGTGGTGACCATGCCGGCGAGCACCTCCCGGGACAGCTGCCGCGGTGAGCGCAGGGCGCCCAGGACCGTGATCTGGCTGCGGACCGGGCGTGGGCGTTCGGCAATGGTCAAGGGGCGACTCCAGGAGCTTGGCTCTCGCGGGAGAGCAGTGGGTGACACGGGGTGCGCCACGGTGCGCACGAATCCGGCCCCGCCATGGCAGGCAATGGGTGGGGGGATAAGGCAGGCCGGTGTCTTGCCGGCCGCGCATGCAACTTTACCCCAACGTGGGGGTTGGACCGGATGGCGGCGGGATGGCGGCCGGGCACGCCAGGGGCCCCGGGGCAACCCGTTCGACGCCGGGCGGCCCCGCCGCGGTCAGCTGCGCAAGACGACGTTCTCCGGGTCTTCGCCGCGCAGGAGCGCTTTGACCTGGCGGTGCAGCAGGCGCGCCATCCGGGGCATCATGGCGCTGGACGCACCGCCGACGTGCGGGGTGATCAGGACGTTCGGCAGGGCAAACAGCGGATGGCCGTCCGGCAGCGGTTCGGGGTCCGTCACGTCCAGTGCGAGCCGCAGGCGGCCGCGGCGGGCGTGCTCCAGCAGCGCCCCCGTGTCCGCGACGGCGCCGCGCGAAATGTTCACCAGCAGCGACCCGTCCTCCATGAGTGAGAGGAACCGGTCGTCGATGAGGTGGCGGGTGTTCTCGCCCAGCGGCACCCCGACCACCACAATGTCAGCCTGGGGAAGGAGCGCGGCGAGTTCATCGATGCCGTGCACGTGCCCGTTTTCGCCGTCGCGGGCCCGGGAGGCAACGCGCACCACGGTCGTTTCGAAGCCGCGCAGCCGTTCCTCGATGGCCTTGCCGACGCCGCCGTAACCGACGAGCAGCACCGTGCGGTCGGCGAGGGAGGCGTGCCGCGCGGGCGCCCACGTGCCCTCTCCCGCTGCGCGCACAAAATCGGGCAGGCCCCGCTGGGAGGCGAGGATGAGCGCGAGGGCAAGTTCCGCCGTCGAGGTTTCATGCACGGACACCGCGTTGGCGAACACGTGGCCCGGCGGCAGGGCATCGGCCACGCCGTCGAAGCCGATCGACTGGCTCTGTACGAGCTGGGTCGCCACGCCGTCCAGCGCCGCGAGCACGGCCGTGCCGCTCATGTAGGGAGGGACCACGACGTCGATCGCGTCCACGGGCGCAGGGCCCGCCATGTCCCATTCGATGACGTCCACGCCGTCGGGAATGTCACCGAACGCCCGGCGCAGGGCCTCGTCCGGAACGCTGACCACCAAGTCCTTTTTGCTCACACAAGGGAGCCTATCCCACCGTGGTCCTGCCGTCCGCAAAATTCGTCCCACAGTGGGTGCAGTGCTCCTTCCCGCCGGCTGGCGGACGGGGCGGGACAAAAATTTCCCGCCGCCGGCCCATTCCGCCCAAGCCGTCGGTTATGATGGCGCCAATGGGCCCTTGGCAGCGAGGAACCATGACCCGGCAGCGAGGTGGCACGTGGAACTTGCACAGCGATTAGGCAGACTCGGCACCGAGACCGCGTTCGAGGTCTCCAGGACCGCGGCGGAATGGGCCGCGAAGGGCAATCGGATCTACCCGTTCCATCTCGGGGACATCGACCTGGCGACCCCGGCAAACATTGTCGAGGCGATGGACAAGGCCATCGCCGAGGGCAGGACCGGCTATTGCCCGGGCGCCGGGATCCCGCTGCTGCGCGAAGTGCTCGCCGAGGACATTGGCGCCAAGCGGGGCATGGCCGTCACGCCCGGCCAGGTGACGGTGCACCCGGGCGGCAAGCCGGTCATCACCAAGTTCATCCAGGCATTGATGGACCCCGGGGACGAGGTCCTCTACCCCAACCCCGGCTACCCGATCTACGAAAGCCAGATCGAGTACTTCGGCGGCGTGGCCCGCGCCTACCGCTACATTCCGACGCCGGCCGGCTTCGCCATCGACCTGGAGCAGGTCAGGTCGATGATCGGGCCCCGGACCAAGGCCATCATTTACAACGACCTGCAAAACCCCATCGGCGCCGAGTCCACCGACGCGGAGCGCGAGGCCGTGGCCGAGCTGGCCCGGCGGCACAATTTGTGGGTGCTTTCCGACGAGGCGTACTTCGAGATGCGCTACTCGGGCACCTCGCACTCGATCGCGGCACTGCCCGGCATGGCCGAGCGCACCGTGATCCTCTACACGTTCAGCAAGAAGTTCGCCATGACGGGCTGGCGGCTGGGCTGCGCCGTCGCCCCCGAGAAGGTCTCGGAGGCCTTTGCGAAACTCAACACCAACAACGAGTCCTGCACCACACACTTTGTGCAGTACGCCGGCGTGGAGGCGATCCTGGGCGGGCAGTCCGGCCCCCAGGCGATCCTGGCCGAACTGGAAGCCAGGCGCGATGCGACCGCCGGGCTGCTGAACTCCATGCCCGGGGTCACCGTGGCCGTGCCCAATGCCACCTTCTACCTCTTCCCCGACGTCACCGAGGCGATGGCGGCCAAGGGCATCGCCGACCTGCCGACGTTTGCCGCCGAGGCACTGCACGCGACGGGGGTGTCGTTCTGCACCCGGCTGCACTTTGGCCGGCCCCAGCCGGGGGAGGACCGCTCCTACCTCCGCCTGGCCTACTCCGGCCTGCCGGTGGGGGACATCCAGGAGGGCCTGGGCCGGCTCAAGGCCTGGCTGGAGGGCTGAGCCTGCACGGTCCCACGGGGTCTCCGAAGAATAAATAATTCTGGACAAATAAATTGTTCGGTGACATGATGGATCCATGTTGGACGTGGCAGTGATCGAAGAGCCGGCAGCCGCCGCAGCGGTGCTGGATCCGATCCGCGCCCGGCTGCTGGCCGAACTGCGCACCCCGGCGTCGGCCGCCGCCGTCGCGGCCCGGATCGGCCTCCCGCGTCAGAAGGTCAACTACCACCTGAAGGAGCTGGAAAGGCACGGCCTGGTCCAGCTCGTGGAGGAGCACCGCAAGGGCAATGTGACGGAACGGATCATGGGGGCCGCCGCGAGGTCGTTCGTGATCTCCCCGGCCGCGCTGCCCGGCGTCGCGCCGGACCCCGCGCTGGAGCCCAACCGTCTCTCGGCCCGCTGGATGCTGGCCGTGGCCGCCCGCCTGGTCCGGGATGTGGGTGCCCTGATCACCGGGGCCGACCGTGCCAACAAGCGGCTGGCCACCTTCGCCCTCGACGGGGAGCTGACCTTTGCCAGCGCCGCGGACCGGGCGGCCTTCATCGCCGAGCTGGCGGCCGGCACGGCCCAACTCGTGGAAAAGTACCACAGCGCAACCGCCGCCGGCGGGCGCAAGCACCGCCTCGTCGTCGCACTTCACCCCAGCGTCAAGCCGGTTTCCGGCGTCAAGGCGCCGGAAGCACACCCCCAACTACCCGCCGGAACACCCGGCCCCGCCAAGGAGCAATGATGGCCAAGGAATTCAAGATCGTGCACGAATCGGAAATCGAGGGCACGCCGCAGCAGGTGTTTGACGCCGCAACGCTCGGCAACTCGGGCTGGCTGTGGCCCATGGAGATCGAGCCGAAGCTCGGCGGCGCGGGCCCGTTCGGCAGCACCGTCACCGTCTGGGAGCCGCCGCACCGCTTCGCCAACCACATGGAGGGCGAAGGCGGCTTCTTCAACACCCTCGAATACGACATCTCCGAGCGCCCAGGCGGCAAGTCCTGGCTGCGCTACGTGCACAGCGGCGTGTTTTTCGAGGACTGGGACAACCAGTACGACGGCGCCGCCAAGCACACCGCGTTCTACCAGCACACCCTTGGCCAGTACGTGAAGTACTTTGCCGGGAAGCAGGCCGCCTTCGCCGACGTCCAGGGACCCGCGGCGTCCAAAGCCCCCGGCGCCTTTGATGCGGTCAAGTCCGCCCTGGGAATCCACGACGCCGGCGCCGGGGGACACGTCAGCGTCGCCATCCCGGGGGTCGGCACGGTGGACGCCGTGGTGGACTACCTGGCTGAGAACTTCGTGGGGCTGCGCACGCCCGACGCCATGTACCGCTTCTTTGGCCGCAACGCATTCGGCGCCGTGGTGGGCATGACCATCCACCTGTTTGCCGACGGTGCCGACGGCGGGGCCGCGGGCACGGCCTGGGGTGCCTGGCTGAACGGGCTCTACGGGTAGGGCCCGCCTGGATCGTCAGCTGCTGGCGGCGTTTGCAGGGCGGGGCTTAGCTGCCCAGCAGCAGCGGGCCCCAGCCGCCGGTGCCGACCTGGGCGCGGGCGCCCCAGCCGTTCTTCAACACCGGGTAGTGCAGCAGGTTGCCGGTCCCGGTCCGGGCCAGGATGCCCTGGCCGCCGTCGCCCAGGTGGTTGGTGATGCCGGAGAGGAACGTCATGGAGCCCCAGCCGGTTCCTACCACCCGGCGCGCCTCATGGATGAAGCCCCCGGCGCCGTTGCCACGGTAGAGCAGGAGCTGGCCGGCGCCGTTGCGGGCGAGGATGTCCATCCGGCCGTCGCCGTCGAAGTCGCTGGCCATGATGGCCAGGGGCCCCCAGCCGGTGCCGATCTTCAACCGTGGGGAGAAATTGGCGCCGTTCCATGACGGGTAGTAGAAAAGGTCGCCGCTGGTGCGGTTTTTGGCCACGATGCCCGGGAACCTGTCCGTGGTGCGCCATTTGGTGGCGACAATGTCATAGGGACCCCATCCGGTCCCGATGCGCACGGCGGTCGTGAGCGTCCCGTTGGCCTGGCCGTAGCTGACGGTGAGGTCCCCGTTCGCCCATTTGGCGACGATGTCCTGCAGCCCGTCAGAGTTCAGGTCGACCATTTCCAGCTGTTGCGTGCCCGTCCATCCGGAGGAGACGAAGGTGCGCTGCCACATGTCCCCGCCCCGCGCCGAACCGTAGATGAACAGGTTCCCGGAGGGGTCGACGGCGGCCACGTCGCCGTCGTTGGCCACCGGCCGGGGCGCCGGCTGGGGCTGGGTGGCGCGCGTGGCGGGGTACCCGGCCAGGTTGGCGACCACCACGGTCATGCCGTTCCAGCCGGCCTTGGTGGTGGTGGCCACGCCCATGCCGATGTCCGTGGCGCGCTTGTCCAGCAGGGCAGCGCGGTGGCCCGGCGAGCCCATCCACCAGTCGACGATCTGCTGGGGCGTGTTGTTGATGCCGATGATCTCCGAGAACATGTCAGAACCCTGGGGCAGGATTGAGAGTCCATAGTCGGTCCGGTGCAGCTTGGCCATGTCCAGGGTGCCGGCGTTGATCTGGCCGTTCAGCTTGGTGGCCCATTGCTGGGAGCCGGTGGCGATGGCCGGGTTCCAGGTCAGGGGCCCGGCGCCGTTGGCCCAACGGACCTTGTTGGCGGCGGCGAGGACCTGGGCCAAAAAGGGGTCCGGCACGTTGCTTGCCGCCGGCGCCGGGGCCACCCCCACGACCAACAGTGCCGCCGTCAGGACCAGGGCGCCGAGGAAGCTGAAATATTTGTGCATGAAGTTAGCCTCGTCTTGAACGCTGAGCCGTTGGGTTGAGGGTGAAGCACCACCATCCTAGCCGTTGTCCCGGCCCTGTCGGCAGTTGTGCGTAAACGTTCACCACGTCTGCGGTAATGGACATTGATGCGCACAGGCGGCTCCTGCCATACTCACAGGTAGCGCCGGAATGTGCGCTGGGTCACAGGGGGCGGAAACGCTTCCGAAGACCATCTCTGATGGGACGGCACGCGCCAAGGGTGGCGCGGAGGAGATACAGATGAGTCAGCAAAACGGGCCGGGCACCTCGGTCAAGGAATCAGGGCTTCGCAAGGTGGTGGCGGCCTCCATGGCCGGGACCGTCGTGGAATGGTACGAATTCTTCCTGTACGCCACGGCCGTGAGCCTGGTGTTCGGCCACATGTTTTTCCCGAATGCCGGATCCGTGCTCGACGGGATCATGGCAGGGTTCCTGACCTACGCCGTCGGCTTCGTGGCGCGCCCCATCGGCGGCATCGTCTTTGGCCACTTCGGCGACAAGTTCGGACGCAAGAAGCTGCTGCAGCTGAGCATCGTCATGGTCGGCATCTCCACCTTCCTGATGGGCTGCCTGCCCGGCTTTGACCAGGTCGGCTACTGGGCTCCGGCGCTGCTGGTGGCCCTGCGCTTCATCCAGGGCTTCGCCGTCGGCGGTGAATGGGGCGGCGCCGTCCTGCTGGTGGCCGAACACAGCCCCAGCAAGTCGCGCGGTTTTTGGGCCTCGTGGCCGCAGTCGGCGGTGCCGATGGGCAACCTGCTGGCCACCGGCGTGCTCCTGTTCCTCTCGTCCACGCTCAGCGAGGCCGCCTTCATGGGCTGGGGCTGGCGCGTGGCGTTCTGGCTCTCCGCCGTCATCGTGCTGATCGGCTACTACATCCGCACCAAGGTCAACGACGCCCCGATCTTCCTTAAGGCGCACGCGGAAATCGAAAACAACCCAAACGCCGGCTATGGCGTCGTGGAGGTCTTCCGCCGCTACCCGCGTGGCGTTTTCACCGCCATGGGACTGCGGTTCGCGGAAAACATCCTGTACTACCTGGTGGTCACCTTCTCCATCACGTACCTGAAGGTCATCGTCAACATCGACACCTCGCGCATTCTGCTGCTGCTCCTGCTGGCCCACGGGGTGCACTTCTGCGTGGTGCCGCTGGTGGGCAGGCTCTCGGACAGGATCGGCCGCAAGCCCACATACATGCTGGGCGCGGTGGCCGGGGCGTCGTGGGGCTTCTTCGCCTTCCCCATGATGGACACGAAGGACGACTTCATGATCCTGGCCTCGGTGATGATTGGGCTCGTGTTCCACGCGCTGATGTACGCCGGCCAGCCCTCGATCATGGCCGAAATGTTCCCCACCCGCATGCGGTACTCCGGCGTCTCCCTGGGCTACCAGGTCACCTCGATTGTGGCGGGCTCCATTGCCCCGTTCATCGCCACCGGCCTGGTGGAGCGCTACCACTCGTCGGTGCCCGTGGCCATCTACCTCCTCGGAGCCTGTGTTGTCACGGCCGTGGCTGTGCTATTCCTGAAGGAGACCAAGGGAGTCTCCCTGCAGGATATTGACGACGCCGACGCCGCCGGCACGCTGGCCCTGGGCCGGGCCGCGGACGGTGCCGCCTCGACGAAAGTGGGTTAGCCATGGACTCAAGCGAAGCAGCGCAGCCGGCCGGGACGTCCGACGGCGGATCGGGCGGCGGCGGGCTGGCCGGGAGCGGGCTGGCCGGGAGGCGTGCGCTGGTCACCGGCGGTGCCGGGGGCCTGGGCGCCGCCATCTCACGGGCCGTGGCCGCGCAGGGCGCCCACGTGATCGTGGCCGACCGCGACGGGGCGGGCGCCGCCGCGGTGGCTGCCGAAGTGGGCGGTGAATCCTGGGAAGTGGACCTGCTGGAGACGAAGGCGCTGGAAACGCTCACGCTGGACGTGGACATCCTCGTCAACAACGCCGGCATCCAGACCGTCAGCCCCATCGAGGACTTCGACCCCGCCGCCTTCCACCGCATCATCACCATCATGCTCGAGGCCCCGTTCCTGCTGATCCGGGCCGCCCTGCCGCACATGTACGCGCAAAACCACGGCCGGATCATCAACATCTCCTCCATCCACGGGCTGCGGGCCTCCTCGTTCAAGTCCGCCTATGTGGCGGCCAAGCACGGGCTGGAGGGCCTGTCCAAGGTAACCGCCCGCGAAGGAGGCGCGCACGGCGTGACGAGCAACTGCGTGAATCCCGGCTATGTCAGGACACCGTTGGTTGAGGGGCAGGTGGCCGACCAGGCCCGGACGCACGGCATCTCCGAGGAACGGGTGGTATCCGAGGTCATGCTGGCCAACAACGCGATCAAGCGGTTCGTCGAGCCGGAGGAAATTGCCGGGCTGGTGGCCTGGCTGGCCTCCGGCCAGGCAGCCATGGCCACCGGCGCCTCCTATGTCATGGACGGCGGCTGGACGGCCTAAGAAAACGCTCGGTTCCAACCGGGGCTGCCAGTACCAACGCTCGGTTGCAACCGGGGGGAAATCGGCCAACGCTCCCCTCAGGGTGAGGGAGCGTTGCCCAATAATGCCCCGGTTGCAACCGAGGGTTGGCGGATAATGCCCCGGTTGCAACCGAGGGTTGTTATGCGGGGACGAGCTGGGCTTGGCGGCGGCGGGATTCCTGCAGGAACGCCGCCACGACGGCCTGCACGGCGGGGGAGCGCAGCGACTCGGGCCTCGCCGCGGCCCAGAACTGCACCGTTTGCGAAACCTCTCCGGGCAGCACGCGGACCAGGCCCTCCTGCCGGTCCGCCATGAAGGCCGGCAGCATGGCGATCCCGGCGTTGGCCCGCACCGCCTCGATCTGGGCGAACACGCTGGTGGCCTGGAACTCGGCCGGCTCGCTGGTCAGGCGGTGGTGCTGCTGGGCCAGTTCGGCCACCTGCAGCGTGGATTCCACGTAGGAAATGAATCGGTGTTCCTTCAGCTCCTCCTCGGTCTGCGGCAGCCCGCGGGCCTGCGCATACCCCGTCCCCGCATACAGGCGCAGCGTGTAGTCGGAGAGGAAAATGACCTCCGCCCGGCCGGCGTCGACGCTGCCGGCAACCACCTCCAGGTCCACCCCGGAGCGGTTCCGGCTCAGCCGCCGCGTGGCGCTGAGCAGTTCCACCCGGAGCATGGGGTGCTTGCGCTGCAGCTTAACGAGGGCCGGCGTGGCCACCAGCGCGCCAAAGCCGTCGGACGCGCTGACCCGCACCATGCCGGAGACGGGGTCCATGCGCTGCTCCACGCCCGCGGCCAGCGAACTCAGGCTCGTTTCGATGCCTTCCGCCGCGGCAACGGCCGCGCGCCCCAGCTCCGTCAGCTCCCACCCCTGCGGCGTGCGTTCCAGGGTCCGTCCGCCCAGCTGCTTGTCGAGTGCCAGGATGCGCCGCGACACGGTGGTGTGCGTGGTTTCCAGTGCGTTGGCCACGGCGGTGAAGCGCCCCAGCCGGGCCACGGTCAGCAGCACCAGCAGGTCGTCAGGGCTCGGAAACCTCTTGAAATCCATCGCGGCTCAACCCCCGTGTGTCATCGAAGTGCAAATTTGCACAGCCCATCTGCCTATTTCGGTCTTGTTTGCACTCTATCAGGGTGTGATGCTAGTCATATCCGGCATTGAAAACGGGCCGGGGCATAATGAACTGTGTAGGCAAAGGGGCTTTCATCATGGCAGTTGTGGCATGGATCGGTTTGGGGCACATGGGCGGGCCCATGACGGCGAACATGGTCAAGGCGGGGCACACCGTCAAGGGCTTCGACCTCAGCGCACCGGCGTTGGAGGCCGCCGTCGCCACCGGTGTGCAGGCGGCAGCCTCGGTTGAGGCGGCACTCGAGGGAGCCGACGTCGTCTTTACCATGCTGCCCAAGGGCGACCATGTCCGCAACGTGTACTTTGGGGACGCCGGCATCCTGGCCAACGCCGCCAAGGACACCCTCCTCATTGACTCCTCCACCATCGACATCGAGTCCGCGCAGGCCGTGCACGACGCCGCCGCTGCCGCCGGCTTCCGCTTTGTGGACGCCCCCGTCTCGGGCGGCATGAGCGGGGCGGCCGCCGGGACCCTCACCTTCATGGTCGGCGGGGAGGCCGGCGCCGTGGCCGACGCGTCCGGCTTCATCCAGCCGATGGCCGCGAACATCATCCCGACGGGCGGCGCCACCACGGGCCAGGCCGCGAAGATCTGCAACAACCTGATGCTGTTCATCAACCTGGCCTCCACCTCGGAAGGCGCCGTTCTGGCGGACCGGCTGGGCCTGGACAAGCAGGTGTTCTGGGACATCGCCTCCGTCTCCTCCGGCGACAGCTGGGCGCTGCGCACCTGGTACCCGGTGCCCGGCGTCGTGCCCACCTCCGCGGCCAACAACAACTTCGCCCCCACGTTTACGGCCGAACTGGCCAACAAGGACATCGGCCTGGCCATCGCTGCCGCCCGCAGCACCGACACGCCGCTGGAAATCGGCGAACACGTCCAGCAGCTGTTCCAGCGCCTCATCGACGGCGGGCAGGGCGGCAAGGACTGCAGCATGATCGTTTCCCTGGTGGACGGCTCGCTCCCGGCGGGCGAAGCGGCTCCCGCCGCACACAACGGATAGAAAGGCAACTCCCATGACCGAGGTTTCAACGAACGCCGCCGTCCGCGACTGGCCCATGTGGATCGGGGGAGAGGAACAGCCCTCCGCCGGCGCACAGTGGCGCGAGGTCTTCAACCCCGCCCGCCGCGAAACAGTCATCGCACGCGTCCCCGCCGGCACCGTGGAGGACGTGGACCGTGCCGTGGCCGCCGCCCGCGCCGCCTTCCCGGCCTGGCGCGCCCAGCACTTCACGGGCCGGGCCCGGGCGCTGCTGGCCATCGCCGACGAACTGGAGCAACGCAGCGAGGAATTCGCCCTGCTGACGGCCCTGGACACCGGCAACGCGCTGCGCACCCAGGCCCGCCCGGAATCCACCACCATGGTGGCGATGTTCCGCTACTTCGCCGGGATCGCCGGGGAGGTCAAGGGCACCACGCTGCCCGCCGGGGACAACCAGCTGCAATACACGCGCCTGGAGCCCCTCGGCGTCGTCGCCGCGATCCTGCCGTGGAACTCGCCGCTGATGATCGCCGCGTTCAAGATCCCCGCAGCGCTGGCCGCCGGCAACACCGTCATCATGAAGGCGGCCGACGACGCCCCGCTCACCATCCTCAAGCTGGCCGAGGTGTGCAACCGGCACCTGCCGGCCGGCGTCGTGAACGCCTTGACGGGCCGCGGCGGGGTGATCGGCAGTGCGCTGGCCAACCATCCCGGCGTCGACAAGGTCTCCTTCACCGGCTCCACCGAGGTGGGCCGCGAGGTGGCCGGCGAGGCAGGGGGGCGCCTGGCGCACATGTCGCTGGAGCTCGGCGGGAAAAACCCGTCCATCGTGTTCCCCGACGCGGCCGACGACGACGAACTCCTCGACGGCCTGCTCCTCGCCTCGCGCTTCACCCGGCAGGGCCAAAGCTGCACCGCCGGCTCCCGCCTGTTCCTGCACGAGGACATCTACGACGACGTGCTCTCCCGCCTCAGTGCCAAGCTGGGTGCGCTGAAGGTGGGCGACCCGCTGGACGAGGCCTCCGACATGGGCGCCATCATCAACCACAAGCAGCACACCTCCATCACCGGGTTCCTCGACGAAGGCCGCGCCACCCCGGGCATGAAGGCGGTGTTGGGCGGCAGCGCACCCGCCGAAGGCCCGCTGACCGAGGGCTACTTCCACCTGCCCACCGTCTTCAGCGGCGCCCGCAACGACTTCCGGCTGGCCCGGGAGGAGATCTTCGGCCCGGTCCTGGTGGCCATTCCGTGGAGGGACAGGGAGGACGTGATCCGCATGGCCAACGACACCAACTACGGGCTGGCCGCCTACGTGTGGAGCCACAACCTGGACAACGCACTGGACACCGCCCACCGGATCGACGCCGGCTGGGTGCAGGTCAACCAGGGCGGCGGGCAGGTGGTGGGCCAGTCCTACGGCGGCTACAAACAAAGCGGCATTGGCCGGGAGGTGTCCCTGGAAGGCATGCTGGCCGGGTTCACGCAGACCAAGCAGATCAACGTCAAGCTGCGCGGGGTGACCAATGGGTGACGGCCTGCCGCTGGAGGGCGTGCGTATCCTGGACCTCAGCCGCGCGCTCGCCGGCCCGTATGCCACCGCCCTGCTGGCCGATCTCGGCGCGGAAATCATCAAGACCGAAAGCATCAAGGGCGGGGATTCCAGCCGGTCCTGGCCGCCGTTTGAGGACGACCACAGCCTGTACTTTGACTCCGCCAACCGGGGCAAGGAGTCCATCGCGATCGACTTCTACAGCCAGGGCGGCCGGGAACTGCTGTGGAAACTGGCGGTGGCCTCCGACGTCGTGGTGGAAAACTTCCGCCCCGGCGTGCTGGCCACGATGGGCCTGGACCCGGAGGCGCTGCGCGCAGCCAAGCCCGGGATTGTCATCGCCTCCGTCAGCGGCTTCGGCGCCACCGGCCCGCTGAGCCAGGCGCCCGGCCTGGACCAGGTGGCGCAGGGCATGAGCGGGCTGATGTCCGTCACCGGCGCCGACGCGGACCACATGTACCGTGTGGGCGTGCCGATCATTGACATGGTGGCCGGCATCAACACGGCCCTCGGCATCGCCGCCGCCCTGGTGGGCAGGGACCGGACCGGCGTGGGCGCGGAGGTTTCGACGTCGCTCCTGGAAACGGGTCTGGCGCTGGGCGCGTTCCAGGGCCAAAAATACCTCAGCTCCGGCGAGGTCCCGGAGCCGCAGGGCAACAACCACCCGGTCCTGTCGCCGTACGGGGTGTTTGCCACGGCGGACATCCCCGTCATCATCGCGGTGGGCAACCAAAAGCAGTGGCGGGACGCGTGCGTGCTGCTGGGCGACCCGGAGCTGGCCGGGCATCCGGACTACGCCACCGGCAAGCTGCGCAACGTGAACCGGGCCGCGCTGAAGTTGGTGCTGGAGGGGCTGCTGGCGCACCGGACAGCCGCCGAATGGCTGCCGCTGCTGCGCGGCGCCGCGATCCCCGCCGGGCCCATCTACAACTACGAACAGGCGTTTGCGGACCCGCAGGTCCGGGCGCTGGACATGGTGCAGACCGTCCGGCGCACCGATGGTTCGGAGCTGCCCCTGGTCCGCGGGCCCATTTCCGTCAACCGGCAGGCACCGCGGATCCGCAAGGCCCCGCCGGCCCTGGGCGGGGACACCCTCGCCGTGCTGGACCGGCTCGGGCTCAGCGCCGAGCAGGTCGCCGGGCTGGTGGACGCCGGAATTGTGCTGGCGGCACCGGGGGCCGCCCCCGGGACGACGGCGGGCGCCGCGTTGGGTGCCGCGCCATGAGCGGGCGCGGGACGGGCACCCTGCGGGTTGAGCGAAACGGGCCGGTGGCCACGCTGGTCATGGACAACCCCTCGATGCGCAACGCCATCACCGCGGACATGTGGCCGCAGTTCGCCGAGCTGCTGCCGTGCCTGGAGGACGACGACTCCGTGAAGGTCCTGGTGGTGCGCGGGGCCGGGACGCACTTTTCCGCGGGCGCGGACATCGCCTCGGTGCAGGACATCCTCCGCGACCCCGCCACCGGCCAGCGCGACGGAGGGGACATCACCCTGGCCGAGACCGCCCTGGCCCGCTTCCGGAAACCCACCGTGGCGGCCGTCGACGGCTACTGTGTGGGCGGCGGCTGGCAGATTGCCGGTGCCTGCGACATCCGGCTGGCGTCGGAGAACGCGGTGTTCGGCATCACCCCGGCCAAGATCGGCATCGTCTACCCGCTCTCCGGGATCCGGAAGCTGGTGGAACTCGCGGGACCGGCCGCGGCCAAGTACCTGCTGTTCAGCGCCGACATGGTCAACGCCGTGGAGGCCCGGCGGCTCGGCCTGGCGATCAAGGTGCTGCCCATTGACACTTTCTGGGCCGATGTCCAGGCATTTGCGCTGCTGCTGGCCGGGCGCTCGCAGTTTTCCATCCAGTCGCAAAAGGAGCTGGTTGACGCCATTGCCGGCCACCTCCCGGAAGCCGACCTGGCCGAACGCAACTCCTACTGGCAGCGTGAAATGGCGGCCAGCGCCGATCCGAGGATCGGCGTGGCCGCCTTCCTGGCAAAGGAAACGCCAAGGTTCACCTGGCTCCGCCCCCAATCCTGACCGCCCTTCCGACGCTCGGTTGCAACCGGGGCGGTTAAGCCCGACCCTCGGTTGCAACCGGGGGCCGTTCGGGGATCGCTCCCGCAATCTTGCAACCGATGGTTGGCGGGATGTGCCCCGTTTGCGCGGGAGGGTCGCGGGAAAACGCCCCGGTTGCAACCGAGGGCTGGTTCGGGTGGTCAGTCCTCCGTGAGCTTGCCGTGGGCGAGGCGGAATTTTCTGTCCGTCTGGGCCGCCAGGGCGTGGTCGTGGGTGACGACCAGGATGGTGGTCTTTTTCTCGTGGGCCAGCTGGCGCAGGAGGGCGATGATGAGCTCACCCGTCTCGTCGTCCAGGTTGCCCGTGGGCTCGTCGGCCAGAATCAGCTTCGGGTTGTTGGCGAGGGCCCGGGCGATCGCGACGCGCTGCTGCATGCCGCCGGAAAGCCTGTTGGCCAGGCGGCCGTGCATTTCTTCGCCCAGCTCGACCTGGTTGAGCAATGCACCCGCCCGCTTGCTGCGTTCGGCATGGGAGACGCCGGCGAACTCCATGGGCAGCATGACGTTTTCCTTGGCCGACAGGTTCGGGATCAAGTTGTAGGACTGGAAGACAAAGCCGATGTCGTCGCGGCGGTAGGCGGTGAGCTTGCGGTCCGGCAGCGTGGAAATGTTTACCTCGTCCACGAACACGTCCCCGGAGGTCGCCTTGTCCAGGGCGCCGAGGAGGGACAGCAGCGTGCTCTTGCCGCTGCCGCTCTTGCCCAGGATGGCGGCAAAGGTGCCCTGCTCCAGGCTGAAGCTCACCCCGTTGACGGGCTTGATGGTGCGGTCCCCGGAATTGAAGGACTTGACTACGTCTTTGACGTTCAGCATGGCTTACTCTCCTCGCAGGACTTCGATGGGGCGGACCTTGGCGGTCAGCAGGGCCGGTATCAGGGCGCCGATGGCGGCGATGGCCAGGATTCCGACGGCGCCCAGCACCAGCGTCTGCCAGCCGACGGAGGTGCTGATGGTGCCAATGAGCTGGCTGGCGCCGGCAAAGGCGCCGCGGGTGCGGGTGAACCCGCCGCTGAATCCGCCTCCACCGCCAAGTCCGCCGCGGCCCCCGAACCGGCCGACGGCCGCGTTGGTGGAGGTGGTGTTTCCCGCCACGAGGGCGCTGACGATGGGGTTGGAGCTGAAGGCCGCCACGGCGGCACCCACCACGCTGCCCAGGACCACCAGCACCATCGCCTCGATGACGAACTGGAGGCCGATGGTGCGGTTGGACGCGCCGATGGCCTTGAGGACGCCAATTTCACGGCGCCGTTCGCGCACCACCATGATCATGATCAGCAGCACGATCAGCCCTGCCGTCACGAGCGAGGCGATGAAGGCGATCAGTGAAATGTTCTGCACGCTGCCCAGGGACGTGATGGCGGCCTGCAGGTTGTTCGAACCGGCGGTCACGTCGACGTTGGAGGCGCCCAACGCGCTGGTCAGCGCGGCCTGGGTGGAGGAGACATTCTCAATGCTGTCCACGACCACGTTCAGGCTGCTCAGCTGCCCGGCCTGGTCCACCAGCGTCTGCGTGGCCGCGAGGGGCAGGTAGATGCCGTTGTTGTCGAACGCGTCGCCGGCGTCGAAAATGCCTGTGACCTTCATGGTGCGGCTTTGGACGGTGAAGGTGGAGCCCACCTTCAGGGAATTCTTGGTGGCCAGGGTGGAACCCACCAGGGCCTGGGTTGAATTGGCGGCAAAGTCCGTCAGCTGCGAACCGCCCGTCAGCTTGATGGCGGTTCCGGCCGCCGTGGCCGAGGTGGAGACGCCCGTGGCCTGGATCGGAATGCTGAAGGCCGGACGGGTGGTGGTGCTGCCGGAGCCGCCGTCAGGGGAGGTGCCGTTGCTGTTGTTGCGCTGGCCCAGCACGCCGGGGTCGACGGCGGAGACCAGGCTGGTGGTGCCGCTGGTGCCGAAGCGGCCGCCCCTGGATCCGCGGTCGGCGCCGCCGTTGCCGGAGGCGGAGCCCGCGGAGGCGGAGTCCGCGGCCGCGTTGGCCAGGCGGACGGTGAGCGCCTCGTTGACGCCGGTCACGTGGGCGACGGCCGCCGCCTTGGTGGCGTCCGCCGTCGTCAGCGGGTTGCCGCCGCCAAGTCCGCCGCGGGACCCGGCGGGGTTGACCATGAGGGTGTTGCCCACGGATGCCTTGAGTGAGTCGACCTTGGCGCCCACCGCCTGGTTGGCCACCAACATGGCCAGCGCGAGGCCGATCGCCACCGCCAATATGACCACGACGGCGCCGCTGCGCACCTTGTTGCGGAACGCGTTGCCCACGCTCCGGGAAACCACACCCATGTCCTGCTCCCTACAATTCTGGCTGCCCGTGCGGCAGCCGTCCAGGTGACATCCTCTGGCCGCGGACCGCGTGTTTCATTGGGACAGGCTGTGCGTGGGATGTGAGAATCCGGCCCGCTAGACTTGGACCAGCGAACACATGCCGACACAATTGAGGGTCTTTTGCTGGAATTTACCGCCCGATTTGCCACTGCCGCCGAGATTGAGAGCTGGGACACCCTGGTCACGGCGAACCCCAACGGCGGCAACCTTCTCCAGTCCGCTTCCTTCGCGGCCGTCAAAAGGAACCACGGCTGGACGCCCCAGTTCCTGGCGTTCGACAGCGCCGAGTACACCAGCTACAACCTGGCCCTGGAGAAGGGGTTTCCGGGGCTGGGGCGGCTGTGGTACCTCATCAAGGGCCCGGACACCCGCGAGGTGGAGCACCTCCCGGCGATGATGGCAGCGCTGCACGCATTCACCCGGCGCGCCAGGCTCAACGTCTTTGCCGCGAAGATCGAACCCGACATCGTGGCCTCCCCGGAGGCCCGCGCCGTGCTCTCCGGGGCCGGCTACGTCAAGGTCCCCGACCTGCAACCCAACGACAGCACCGCCCTGCTGGACATCACCGCGGAACCTAACCAGCTGCTGCGCAACCTCCACTCGCGCGGGCGCAACGCCGTGCGACGCGCCATCCGCGAGGGGGTGGAAGTGGTCCGCCCCGAAGCGACCGAGGCCACCATGCGCGCGCTCTACAACCTCATGGTGGGCACCTTCGAGGCCAAAAATGCGGGGGTGGCGCGTGAGTTTGGCTACTTCCGCCAGTTCTGGTCCGAGTTCGCCAGCCGCGGCCAGGGCCGGTTCTACTTTGTGCACGAAAACGGGGTCCCGTCGGTGGGCGCCTTCGTCATCAACTACGGCACCAAGGCCACCTACAAGGACGGCGGCTCGCTGCAGCAGCGCTCCCAGTACGGGGATTCCCACCTGATCCAGTGGGAGGCCATCCTGGACATGAAGGAGCTGGGCGCCGTCCAGTATGACTTCTGCGGCACGCCCCCGTCGGACAAGCTCAAGGACCCCAGCCACCCGCACCACGGCCTGGGCCTGTTCAAGACCAGCTTCACGAAGACGGTCACGGATTTCGTCGGCTGCTGGGATGTGGTGTTCAGCCCCGTGCGGTATAAATTGTGGACGGTTGCGGGGGAAAGGGTGTTGCGCCAGCTGTACACCCGACGCACGGGCCAAAAGTTTTACTAGCCTTTTTGACCATGGACAAGTCCGACGGCGGCCCCTCCGGCCGCTGTTGTGTCCGGTGGGGCACGTCCCCTGAGGAGAACGGATGAGCAGCAGCTCCAACAACCGGGACAAGCGCGGCCCGGCGAAGCGCGGCCCGGCGAAGCCCACCGCACCGCCGGGGGAGGCCGCGCTGTCCGGGCAACCCGAAAAGGGTCCCTCGGCCACGCGCGACGTCCCGGCAGCCGGGCCGATTCCGCTGGTGCCGGCGCCCCTGCACATGCCACCGCTGCTCCCGCCGCCGCGCCCCAACAAGGCCGCCCGCACCGTGCTGCGACGCCTGGTGCAGGGGGAGACCCCGCCCACGGCGCCCATGAACATTGTGGAACGGCTCGCCGGCAGCCCGTACGCGAACCCGACGATCCAGGTGGGCCTGGCCGACGAATCGGCGCGCAAGACCATCGACTTTGCGCTGCGCCTGGCCGAGACCATGTTCCGGTATGGTGCCGGCGCGCTGGAGGTGGAGACGTCCATCATTGCCGTCACGGCCGCCTTTGGCCTGCGCAACATCGAGGTGGACATCACCAACCAGTCGGTCATCATCAACTACGCACACCGCGACGGCGTGCCCATCACCTTGCTGCGCGTGGTCCGGTCCTGGACCAGCAACTACGCCGGCCTGGTCCAGGTCCACGAGCTCGTGACGGACATCGTTTCCGGCGGCGTGGCCCGGGACGACGCCTACCGCCGCCTGGACACCATCATCAAGCGGCCCAAGCCGTTCCCGCGCTGGATGGTATCCCTGGCCGAGGCGGTGTTCGCCGCCGCCGTGGTCGGCGTGATCGGCGGCGGCCTGCTGGGCATGCTGGTGTCCCTGGTGACCATCCTGCTCGCCGGCCAGATTGCACGCGTGCTTGGCAAATGGCGGGTGCCGGACTTCTTCGTCACCGCCATCACCTCCTTCATCATCACCCTCGTGGCCGTGGTCTGTTTCATGTTCCACGTGCCGCTGAGCCCCTCGATGGTGGTGGCCGGCGGGATCCTGCTGATGCTGCCCTCGGGGCGGCTGGTCTCCGCCGTCCAGGATGCCATCAACGGCTTCCCCGTCACGGCGGCCGGGCGCTTCCTGTCCGCATTCCTGACGTTTGGCGCCATCGTCTCCGGCATCGCCGTTGCCCTGGTCAGCGCGTCCATGCTGGGCGGGGACCGGATCAAGGTGGCGGAACCGATCGTCGGGTCCCTGCCGCTCTACATCGTCCTGCCGCTGGTCGCCGTGGCCACCGTGACGCTGTGCATCGCCGAACAAACCTCCGTGCGCCTGCTGGTGCCCACCATGGCGGTGGCGCTGGCCGGCTACCTGGCCTATTACGGCGGGATCGAGCTGGGCCTCGGCGCCCGTTTTGCGCCCGCCCTGGCCGCGATCGTGGTGGGCATCCTGGCCCGCATCATCGCACTGCGGCTGGGCGCCCCGCAGCTGGTGGTGGCCGTGCCGTCCATCATCTTCCTGCTGGTGGGCCTGTCCATCTTCCGGGCCATGTTCGTCCTGACGCTCACGCCGGCCGACTCGGTGACCGGCGCCGTCGGAATCTTCAATGCCCTGGTGGTCATCCTTGCGGTGGCGGCCGGGGTGGTCCTGGGCGACAACATGGCCCGCCCGCTCACCAGGCCCCGCGGCCAGCAGGTCCGACGCCGCAACCGTCGCCGCTGACCGCTGCCGCCCTCCCGCACGGCTGCCGCGGTGCGGGCTAGAGGATCTTGCCGATGGGCTGCTTCTTCTCCGCCTGGAAGTAGTCCTCGGTCCGGCCGTAGGCCCAGTAGCCCGAGAGGGACACCTGGCTGCGGGCCAGGCCGCGCTGCTTGAACAGGACGTCGCGCAGGGCCTTCATGTACTCGCGCTCGCCGTGGACGAACACGTCGACGGCGCCGTCGGGCCAGGGGCCGCCGGCAACGGCGTCCGCCAGCAGCGCGCTCGCGTCCGGCGTGGCGCCGCGCCGGAACAGCCACACCACCTCGACGCCGGCCGGCGCGGCGATCGGCTGGATGTCCGCTTCCGTGTCCACCTCAAGGTAGGCGTAGCCCACGGCCCCGGCGGGCAGCGCCTCAAGGGCCGCCGCAATGGCGGGCAGGGCCGCCTCGTCGCCGCCCAACAGGTACCAGTCCGCGTCCGGGTTGGGCCGGTAGGCGCCGCCGGGTCCGGAAAAGATGATCCGGTCCCCGGGGGCGGCAGCGGCAGCCCACGGTCCGGCCAGGCCGCTGTCGCCGTGAATGACAAAGTCGATCGCGAGCTCCTGTGCGGCCAGGTCCAGCCAGCGCACGGTGTACGTGCGGGTGGCCGGCCACTGTTCCCGCGGCATGGTCTCGCGCAGCGCAAACACATCCACGGGCTCGGCATAGTCCACGCCGGGCTGCAGGAAGTGGATTTTCACGTACATGTCGGTGGCGTCCTTGGCTTCAAAGGCGGCCAGGCCGGGCCCGCCGGCCACGACGCGCACCATGTGCGGGCTCAGCTGTTCCGTGCGCACCACGTCCAGCACGAACTGGGGCCGGCGCTTCACGGCCGGGGCAACCACCGTTTCCTTGCCGGTGTCAGCGGAATTCACAAATCGCTCCTGGGAAAAGGGGGCGTCGGCAGGACCGCCCATGAAGTCGGGTTGTCCTCACGCTATCAGGGGCTGCCGGCCGCTGCCTGCAGGTGGTCAGGCGGGCAGCCGCCAGTCGACCGGCCCGCTGCCCTGCAGCTCCAGCGACGCGTTGATGCGGCTGAACGGGCGCGAGCCGAAAAACCCGCGCGACGCCGACAGCGGGCTGGGGTGGGCCGATTCAATGATGGCGGTGCCCGCCAGCAGCGGCGCCAGCTTTTGTGCGTCGCGTCCCCACAGCACGCTTACCAAGGGCTGTTTCCGCGCAGCGAGTGCCTTGATGACGGCCTCCGTGACGCCTTCCCAGCCACGACGCCGGTGCGAGCCTGCCGCGCCCGGCGCCACCGTGAGCACGCGGTTGAGCAGGAGGACGCCCTGGCCGGCCCAGGCGCTGAGGTCGCCGTGCGCTGCCGGGGCGATGCCGAGGTCGGCCTGCAGTTCCCTGTAGATGTTGTTCAGGCTGCGGGGGAGGGGCCGGGTGGCCCGGTCCACGGCGAAGGCCAGGCCCACCGAATGCCCGGGCGTCGGGTAAGGGTCCTGGCCCACCACCAGGACCTTGACGCCGGACAGGGGCGCGGCCAAGGCGCGCAGCACCCGGGCAGGGGGAGGCAGGAAGGAGGTCCCGGCGTCGTACTCCCGGCGCAGCATGCGCCCCAGGTCCCGAAGGGCATGTTCCTGGCCGGCCAGGGCCGCAGCCCAGTCAGGTGACAGCAGCGCGAGCGGGTCCGTGCCCAACGTGTCGAGTGCCTGCAGCTGCGCGGCGTCCCAGGCGGCCGGGGAGGGGAGGTCAAAAAGACCGGGGGTGGAGTCCATGGTTCCATTCTCGCCGCATCCGCGGAATGACACGGCTGTCATTCGCCTTTATCATGGAAGAGTGGCGCGCCGGCAGGGCGCCGCAGCAAAAACCGGGCCGGCAAAAACCGGGCCGGGATGTGGAACTGAAGGAGTGTGCAGTGGTGCCAGCAGCCGAACCGTCGCAGCATGTGCCCGCCGCAGGGCACGGTGACGCGGCAGGGCTGGGCGAGCGGGATGCCCGGATGCTGGCCCTGGAACGGCAGTGGTGGAAGTATGCGGGGGCCAAGGAACAGGCCATCCGCGACATGTTCGACCTGTCCGCCACCCATTACTACCAAATCCTCAATGCGTTGATCGACACCGAAGCCGCCTTGGAGCATGACCCCATGTTGGTCAAGCGGTTGCGTAGACTACGTACATCGCGCCAAAAGGCCCGGACCGCACGCCGGCTCGGAAACTGACGCACGCTTCCACTGCCTCACCCCCAAGGACAGCACTGCACCATGACAAATTACCCGCGGGACGAATTTGACCGTGTTCCGGAGAACTCAGCGCGCCACGGCGTCCACCGTGCCTCACTGGAGGTCGCCTCGCGCAGCCTGGTGCCGCTGATGATCTTCGGTGTTGCGGCGCTGTGTGTGGGCCTGCTGGCGTTCCTGATCGTGCCCAAGTTCAGCGGCCACGAGATGGCCGCGATCCCGCCGGCCAGCCAGTCCGCCACCGCCCCGGCCACGCCGCACAGCAAGCAGCCGGCCACCACCAAGGCCCCCAGCGCTGCCCCGAGCACCGCTCCGGCCCCGACGCCGTCGGCCGCACCGGCTGCCACGGTGGACAAGTCCACCGCCGTCGTGGTCTTCAACGCCACCGGCATCGGCGGACTGGCGGCCCGGTACAGCGGACAGCTTGCCGCGAACGGCTGGACCGTTGCACAGACCGGCAACTGGTCCGGCTCCCCGCAGGGCATTTCCTCCATCATCTACAACGGCGCGGCACAAAAGGCCAATGCCGAGGCCCTTGGCAGGCTGCTGAACATCTCCACGCTGCTGGACTCCGCCGAGATGGGTGTTCCGCTGACGATCATCCTCGGCCCGGGCGCGTAGGGGCACCACCCACGCGCCGGTGCCTCCTGCGCCCCGATTGCCGGCGTCAGTCCTTGAGCGGAATGCCCCTCGCGTCCGTGCGGAAACCATCGTTGCCGACCAGGATCAGGATCCCCTCGACCAGGCCCCAAATGGCGATGGCCCAGGCGAGGGCGCCGAAGCTGATCACGGAAATGAGCAGTTGGATCAAGGCCTTCTTGGTATAGCCGAGGTAGAAGTTGTGGATGCCGAGGGAGCCCAGCAGTATCCCCAGGATGCCGGCTGCAACCTTCGACTTTTGCCCTCCCTGGGGCAGGCCGTAGCCGGGCTGCTGGAACTGCTGTTGCGGCTGCTGGTAGACCGGCGGTTGCTGGTATGGCTGTTGCGGCTGCTGGTAGACCGGCGGCTGTTGGTATGGCTGAGGCGGCTGGCCGAAATAGGCTGGCGGCCCCTGGTCGGCGGGTTGCTGGTGCGGCGGCTGTCCATGGCTGGGCGGGGCAGGCTGGTCATAGCCGGCCGGGACGCCGGGCTGCCGGGCCGGATCGGCGGGGTTTGGGTTCTCGGTCATGGGGGCTCCTTGGTGTCGCGGACGTTGGCAGTTCCAGCGCCCCTGCGGCCGGTGCACGTGCCCCAGGTGCTGTGCTGACGACTTTCTGTGATTAACGCTAGCCGCTTATGCGAAACAGTGAAAGCAGTCAGCGCCCGGCCATGCACCCGGCCAGGCGCCCCTGCGTTCGCCCGCAGCACACATGACGGCCGCGCGCTTGCACTCTTAGGTGTCGAGTGCTAATTATTGACTTAGCACTCTGAGGTGGTGACTGCTAGATCCTAGCCAGCCGTCCGCCATCGGAGGTCAATACCTTTCCTCCAGTGGTGAGGATTCCGGGGCAGGCGTGAAAGAGATCGCCGGCTTTGGGTCCGTCCGTCGCGGGCACCACTTGGGGAGCAGAGTCCATAATGACTGTCCCGAAAGGACTGAAGCCTACATGGCCAAGATCATTGCATTCGATGAAGAGGCACGCCGCGGCCTTGAGCGCGGATTGAACATCCTCGCCGACGCCGTCAAGGTCACCTTGGGCCCGCGCGGCCGCAACGTCGTCCTGGAAAAGAAGTGGGGCGCCCCCACGATCACCAACGATGGTGTTTCCATCGCCAAGGAGATCGAGCTGGACGATCCTTACGAGAAGATCGGCGCCGAGCTGGTCAAGGAAGTCGCCAAGAAGACCGACGACATCGCCGGTGACGGCACCACCACGGCCACCGTGCTGGCCCAGGCCCTGGTCAAGGAAGGCCTGCGCAACGTCGCCGCCGGAGCAGACCCGCTCTCGCTCAAGCGCGGCATCGAGAAGGCCGTCGCCGGCGTCATCGACCAGCTGCTCGTCTCCGCCAAGGAAATCGAGACCAAGGAAGAGATCGCGGCCACGGCCTCCATCTCCGCCGGCGACACCGAGATCGGTGCCCTCATCGCCGAGGCCCTGGACAAGGTTGGCAAGGAAGGTGTCATTACGGTCGAGGAGTCCAACACCTTCGGCCTGGAGCTGGAACTGACCGAAGGCATGCGCTTCGACAAGGGCTACATCTCCGCCTACTTCGTCACCGACACCGAGCGCCAGGAAACGGTCCTTGAGGACCCATACATCCTGATCGTCAACTCCAAGATCTCCAACGTCAAGGACCTCGTTGCCGTCCTCGAGAAGGTCATGGCGTCCAACAAGCCGCTGCTGATCATCGCCGAAGACGTTGAGGGCGAGGCCCTGGCCACGCTGATCGTCAACAAGATCCGCGGCCTGTTCAAGTCCGTCGCCGTCAAGGCACCGGGCTTCGGCGACCGCCGCAAGGCCCAGCTGGCAGACATCGCCATCCTCACCGGTGGCCAGGTCATCGCCGAGGAAGTCGGCCTGAAGCTGGAAAACACCACGCTGGACCTGCTCGGCAAGGCCCGCAAGGTTGTTGTCACCAAGGACGAGACCACCATCGTTGAAGGTGCCGGCGACGCCGACGCCATCGCCGGCCGCGTGGCCCAGATCCGCGCCGAGATCGAGAACTCCGATTCCGACTACGACCGCGAGAAGCTGCAGGAACGCCTGGCCAAGCTGGCCGGTGGCGTTGCAGTCATCAAGGCCGGTGCCGCCACCGAGGTTGAACTCAAGGAACGCAAGCACCGCATTGAGGACGCAGTCCGCAATGCCAAGGCTGCCGTGGAAGAGGGCATCGTCCCCGGCGGTGGCGTGGCCCTGATCCAGGCCGGCGTCAAGGCGTTCGACGCCCTGGACCTGACCGGCGACGAGGCCACCGGCGCCAACATCGTCAAGGTTGCCATCGACGCACCGCTGAAGCAGATCGCCTTCAACGCCGGCTTTGAGCCCGGCGTGGTGGTTGACAAGGTCCGCGGCCTGCCCGTGGGCCACGGCCTCAACGCCGCCACCGGCGTGTATGAGGACCTGCTGGCTGCCGGCGTCAACGACCCGGTCAAGGTGACCCGTTCGGCACTGCAGAACGCGGCCTCCATTGCAGGGCTGTTCCTGACCACCGAAGCCGTTGTGGCCGACAAGCCCGAAAAGGCTGCACCGGCCGGCGGCGGCGACGACATGGGCGGCATGGGCGGCATGGGCGGTTTCTAAACCCCTGCTTCCCCAATGGGCGTCCCCTCCCACGGTGGAGGGGGCGCCCATTGGCGTTTAAGTGTCGGATTCATCTGAAAGTATTGGGCCATGACAATTGTTGCGGCAGCCGATGGTTCGGCTTTGGGAAATCCCGGCCCCGCCGGATGGGCCTGGTATGTGGACGAGAACTGCTGGCGGGCCGGCGGCTGGCCACACGGGACAAACAACATGGGAGAGCTCATGGCCGTCCTTGACCTGTTCAAGTCCACGGCGCACCTCCCGCAGGAACCACTGCACATCCTGTGCGACAGCCAATACGTCATCAACTGCATCACCAAGTGGATGCCCGGCTGGAAACGCAAGGGATGGCGCAAGGCCGATGGCAAGCCCGTGCTGAACGTGGACCTGCTGAAGGAGATCGACGCCGCCATCGTCGGACGCAAGTACAAGTTCGAGTGGGTCAAGGGCCACGCCGGCCACGACCTCAACGAAGCCGCGGACGACCGGGCCCGCGACGCCGCCACAGCCTACCAGGCCAAGCGCGAGCCCAGGCAGGGCCCCGGCTTCCCCGGCGCCGCACCGGCCGGAGCACAGGCTCAGGAGCCCGTCCCGGACCCTGCACTGGCCCGTGCCCCAATAACGGTTCCCGCCCCGGCAACGGCCCCGGCACAGCCCGAGCTGTTTTCCATGCTCGATGACGAACCGGACCCCGCCTTCGCGCCCCACCCTGCCGCCGCACTGGAAACCGTGGTGGAACTGGAGCGGGAACTAATGGACCCGGCGGTCCGCTCCGACCCCCTACGTGCCGGAGAACTCCTGCATCCGGATTTCGAGGAGATCGGTTCGTCCGGGCGCCGGTGGTCGCGCCAGGAAATCCTGGCCATGTTCAGCGACGGGGAAGCTGCGGAGGCAGGCCTTGAGGTCCTGACCCTCAACCGGCTCGACGCGGCCACGGCCCTGCTGACCTACCGCAGCACCGGCCCGAGGGGGAACTCGCTGCGCAGTTCCATCTGGCAGCACGAGAACGGCCGCTGGCAGGTGCGCTTCCACCAAGGCACCACGGAGGCGTAGCCCCGCCTCCTGCCGGGGCTGCCGCCGTGCCGGAGGCAGCCCCCTGCCGCCGGCCGGGTCAGCGCACCGTGAACATGCGCGCGTTCGCCTCCTCCGCCTGGGCATACTGGGTGGCCGCCATGGACAGGGCGGAGTTGATGCTTTCCAGTGACGCCTCGACCTTGACCTGGGTGGTGTGCCATTCCTGAAGCAGCACCTGGAAGTTGGTGGCGGCCGCACCGCTCCAGGTGGCCTGCAGGTCCATCAGGTTGCGCTTCATGCCGTCGACCTCCATCCTGATGCGGTCCACCGAGCCCTTGACCGCGGTGCTTTTGACGGCGAGGTCGTCGCTGTTGACGTTGAACTGGGCCATGGGGTCCTCCTGCTCGTGGGGTTCCACCGCGTGGAACGCTGCCTGGACCTCCCACGCTAGGGCCGCGGCCGGCAGTGGCGCCACCGCAGTTCAGGCATGTGTGGGCACCTCAGCCGCCGGATGCCCCTGTGGAGGAAGCATCACCCTGCTGCGCCGTGCGGCCGGGGGCGCGGCCGGCCTCCCGGGGCACGGAACTGGGCACGGAACGGGGCTCAGTACCGGGCCCGGAACCGGGCGCCCGCAGGGGCTCGGGCGGGACGGGACGGTCAGCCGACGGCGCGTCCGGGGTGCCGGCGTCGTCCGGTTCCGCAAAGGGGAGTTCGATGACCATGGTGGCCCCGCCGCCCGGCGTCGGGTCCACCCGGACCGTGCCATGGTGCGAGGCGACGATGGCGGCCACGATGGCCAGGCCCAGTCCGCTGCCGCCGGTGTTCCGGTCGCGGGAGGAATCGGCGCGGTAGAACCGCTCAAAGATGCGGGGGGCCTCCTCGGCCGAGATGCCCGGGCCATGGTCGCGGACCTTGATGACGGACACCTTGTGACCGTCCGCCCGTTGCGTTCCGACCATGATTTCCACGGGCGAGCCCTCCGGCGTATAGCGCAGGGCGTTGCCCATGAGGTTGGCCACGACCTGGCGCAGCTTGGCCTCGTCGCCCAGGGTGGGCGCGGCGGCCCCCGTGCCGCCGTCGAGCCCCACGACGGTGAAGGCGCGGTCCCTGGCCGAGGCACGGGCGTCCAGGACGGCGTCGTGCCCGATGATCAGCAGGTCCACGGGCTTGGGCAGCAGCGGGCGCTGCTCGTCCAGCCGGGCCAGCATGAGCAGGTCCTCGACGAGCTCGCCCATGCGCTTGGCTTCGCTCTCAATGCGGCCCATGGCCGTGCCGACGTCGTCCGGGGTTTGGAGCGCGCCATGCCGGTACAGCTCGGAAAAGCCGCGGATGGTCACCAGCGGCGTGCGCAGTTCATGGGAGGCGTCCGCCACGAAGCGGCGCATGCGTTGTTCCGACGCCGTCCGGGCCGCAAAGGCATGCTCAATATGGGCCAGCATGGTGTTCAGGGAGCCGGAGAGCCGCCCCACCTCCGTGGAGGGGTTTTCAATGTCGACGCGGCGGGAGAGATCGCCGGCGGCAATGGCGGCAGCCGTCTTTTCCACCCGGCTCAGCGGCCGGAACGAGCGGCTGACCGTCCAGTACGCGATCATGGTGCCCAGCGTGATGGCCAGGATGGCGACGCCGGTGATGACGATGGCCAGCCGCTCCATGGTGGTGTTCAGGCTCTCGTAGGGCAGGCCCACCACCACATAGCCCTGGTATTCAGGCCGGCTGCCCAAAAGGTTCGCCGGGCCGTAGTTGAAGCTTGTGGGTGCGACGACCGTGATCCGCCAGGGGGCGCCGCCGTCGGTGCTGGGCACCGTGAACTTCTTGCCGTTGAGGGCCGTGGCCTGCTTTAGGGTGTAGTTCGGATAGACCGGCTTGTCCTGGCCCGAACGGTTCTGGTCCGCCAGGTCCGAATCGGAATAGTGGAACCCCACATAGTAGTCAAAGCCGAACGGCGAGTGGCCGGTGCTTGAGGAATCCAAGGTGCCGTAGACGGCAATCGAGCGTTGAAAGGTGGTCAGCTGCGCATCCATCTGGTCCTGCAGGAAGGAGCGCAGCAGCAAAAACGTTGTGGCCCCCAAGGCCAGCAGCGACAGCGCCAGCAGGGCGCTGATGATCGCCACCAGCTGCGAACGCAGGGAGGCGTTCTTCCACAACGTGATCAAGGTGGCTAGCGCTTGTCTGCTGTCCGCAGCACGTAGCCCACACCGCGCTTGGTCTGGATCAGGGCGGGCAGGGAGGAATCCGTGTCCACCTTGCGGCGCAGGTAGGAGATGTAGGACTCCACAATGGAGGCGTCACCGTTGAAGTCATACTCCCAGACGTGGTCCAGGATCTGCGCCTTGGAGAGCACCCGGTTGGGGTTGAGCATCAGGTAGCGCAGCAGCTTGAATTCAGTGGGGGAGAGCTCCACGGTCTTGCCGGCGCGGCGCACCTCGTGGGCGTCGTCGTCGAGCTCCAGGTCGGCAACGCGCAACACGGCGTCGTCGTCCTCCATGGGCTGGGTGCGCCGCAGCACGGCGCGGATGCGCGCCACCACCTCGTCCAGGCTGAACGGCTTGGTCACGTAGTCGTCGCCGCCGACCGTCAGGCCGGTCACCTTGTCCTCGGTGTCGTCCCGGGCCGTCAGGAACAGGACGGGGAAGTGCCGCCCGGCCGCGCGCAGGCGGCGCGTGACGGTGAACCCGTCCATGTCCGGCAGCATGACGTCCAGCACCGCAAGGTCTGGGTTGTGCTCTTCAGCCGCGGCCAGGGCCTCGCGGCCGTTGGCGGCCGCCACCACTTCGAATCCGGCGAACCGGAGGGAAGTGGAGAGCAGTTCGCGAATGTTGGGCTCGTCGTCAACAACGAGCAGCTTTGCTTCAGGTCCGGTCTTCTTCACCGTTTAAGTCTCCGACCATTGGCTGGGAATAAACTGACTATTCTGTGGGTAGTTTCTGTCAGCATACGCCCAGCTTGTTCCCAGCGGCTAGTATGGAACGGTGAAAAATTTCCCCCGCCGTGCCTGGTGCGACGGCGGGTGCGGCTCCCGTGGGCGGCCCGCGGGCCCGCGCGGCAGGACGGCGCCACACACGGTGTTTGGGTGGACCTTCTACTGGCGCCCGACACCCCGTGGTGCCTCATGTCAAGATGCTCGCGAAATGCTTCCCGCGTGCCTCAGCTAAAGTGCTCGTCAAATCATCATGCTGCGTGGTGGGTTTGGGAGTAGGTCTTGGCCGCGGCCATCCGGATGAG
>NZ_JAKZGX010000035.1:0-34573 GCF_024539665.1 Arthrobacter sp. STN4 | reverse complement strand
AGGCCGCCGTCGTCGGCGCCGCCGACGAGACCACCGGCCAGGCCGTCGTGGCCTTCGTGATCCTGCGCGGCTCCGCCGCGGACGACCCGGACATCGTCACCACGCTGCGCAACCACGTGGGCCACGAAATCGGCCCGATCGCCAAACCCAAGACCATCCTCGTGGTCCCCGAACTGCCCAAGACCCGCTCCGGCAAGATCATGCGCCGCCTCCTCAAGGACATCGCCGAGGGCCGCGAAGCCGGCGACTCCTCCACCCTCGCCGACAACACCGTCATGAACCAGATCTCGGACTCCCTGAAGAAATAGAACAGCCGCCGAAATCCTTGCGATGTATTCCTTGCAGCGACCTCCATCGGCCGCCCACTTCCGGAATACTAGTGGCCCCCCTGCCGCCTTAGGTCCCCGGCATTTTCAGGATCATAGGTGCATCAATCAACTCAAGTTCGCCCTTCAGGCTGTTGGTAGGCTGATTAAATACCCAATGAAGAAACGCACCATCCCTCGTGGCGCCACGCCGCAATAACCCGGATGAACAGCCTCGAAGCCAGTGGCCAAAAGTCGTGGGCGGCCAGCGGCGGCTGGCACCGTTCGCCCGTGACCTGGATTTTCAGTTCCTGCCCAGGGCAGCTTTTCGCGCACTGATAATGGATCGACCCTCGTCTGGACACTGGCCGCCAGCCCCGATGGAACGTTGACGTCTGGGCCCGTGGGCTGAATCATCTCCACCGTGAACTCGGCGGGATGGCCGACCCTTGCACGTGCTGCACCGCGTGTGTCCCCGCTGACCACATGCATCCTCCTGGGCCCTGGTTGATGGCATCGGCGCGGTAGCTGGCAAGCTGCTGTCAGGCGCCGAATCCGGGAAGAGAGCGGCCTGAATTTTTCCTGTAATTCTGCATACTAGCCGGTAGTGACGTAGCCGAGTTTCTTGTCCACCTTGTTGATGAGAGTCCCACTTGACAACCACAGGCCCAAGTTCGTTTCAAACTGCCCTGCCAGGGTGTCTCGCCATCCCACCACATCACCTGACATATGTGCGGAAACATGGACATTTCCCATGCTCCAAAACGGGTGGTCGGCGGGCAAAGGTTCCTCGTTGAAAACATCGAGCGAGGCTGCGGCAACCTGCCCTTCGTGAAGCGCTTGGAATAGCGCTTTCTCGTCCACAAGTGCGCCGCGCCCCACGTTGACAATATGCGCGGTGGGTTTCATGCGTGCAAGCACCTCCGCGCTGAGAATTCCACGAGTGTCTTCCGTCAATGGCGCGATGAGCACCAAATGGTCCGCCCAGCCGGCATACGCTGCCAACTCGGAGCTGGACACCACTTTGTTGAAGTCGGGATCTTCCTCCCGCACGGTCCGGCCCACTCCGAGCACGTCCATGCCGACGGCCTTCAGCAGCCTCGCCGTCGCCCTGCCTATCCCCCCAGTGCCAACGACGAGGGCGTTCTGCCCAGCCGTGCGCTGCACCTCACGGTGTTTCCATACGTTCTGCCGTTGAAGGTACTTGCTGGCATGAATCTGCTTGTCGTGGGCGAGGATCGAGGCCAGGACAAATTCCGCGATGGGTCCGTCGAATGCTCCATGCGCATTGGTGACCAGCACACCAGACTGGCGCAGTTCATCGAAGAGCAGGCTGTCTACGCCAGCGGCCGCAACATGCACCCAGCGCAATGAATCGGCGTGATCCCACGCCTCGCGCAACGCCGTTGAAAAAAAATCCCACAGAAACAAGACCTGGGCGCCGGGAATGGCATCGGCCAGGCCGGCCGCGTCCGTTATCACGAGCTCAGCCTGCCCCCCAAGGGCGTCAAGATTGTAGGGAGGGGCCACGTCCGGGGACGTAAGAATAACAACCTTGGGCCGGTTCGCTGTAGCCGGCATCTCGTTTGATTTGTTCACTCCTCCATTCTAAGTGCTTTGCCTATTGTTGACAATCATTCAATCTTTGGGAAGAATCGTGTCATGACTTCACTTAGCCCCCTCCTTAAGCAAGCAACTCCCCTTGTGGTTGACCGTGCACTCGGCAGCTGGATCTACGCCACCGACGGCAAGGCCTACCTTGACTTCACCACCGGAATTGGCGTCACCAGTACGGGCCATTGCCACCCGCGAGTGGTGGAAGCGGCCCGTGAGCAGGTGGGCAAGATCATCCATGCGCAGTACACCACCGTGATGCACAAGCCGCTGCTGGCACTGACGGAGAAGCTCGGGAAGGTCCTCCCGGAAGGGCTGGACTCGGTGTTTTACGCAAACTCCGGTTCCGAGGCCGTTGAGGCCGCCATCCGCCTCGCGCGCATGGCCACCGGCCGCCCGAACATTGTCGTTTTCCAGGGTGGCTTCCACGGACGCACCGTTGCCGCAGCGTCGCTGACCACAGCTGGCACCCGCTTCTCGGCCGGCTTCGCCCCGCTGATGGCCGGCGTCCACATGTCCGCCTTCCCCTACGCCTACCGATATGGCTGGGACGAGCCCACAACAGTCGCCTTCGCCCTGCAGGAACTCGACTACCTGCTCCAGACCCGGACCGCCCCCAATGACACCGCCGCGTTCCTGATCGAGCCGGCCCTTGGCGACGGCGGCTACATTCCCACCCCTCCCGCCTTCCTCGAAGGGCTTCGTGAACGCGCAGACCGCTACGGAATTCAGCTCATTTTCGACGAGGTGCAAGCCGGCGTGGGGCGTATGGGCAAGTTCTGGGGCCATCAGTTCTCAACCGCGACGCCGGACATCATCATTACGGCCAAGGGCATCGCTTCCGGCTTCCCGATCTCGGCCATTGCCGCCTCCACCGCGACCATGTCCAAGGGATGGCCGGGGTCCCAGGGCGGAACCTACGGGGGCAACGCCGTCTCCGCCGCCGCCGGAGTCGCCACGCTGGACGTGGTCAAGGAGGAAGGTCTCGTGGAGAACTCCCGTATTCGCGGCGAGCAGCTGCAGGCGGGCCTGAAAGAAATCCAGTCGCGCTTCCCAGTGATCGGCGATGTCCGCGGCCACGGCTTGATGGTGGGCATCGAATTCACGGCAGCGGACGGCAGCCCTGACGCCGCAACTGCCGGCGCCGTCCAGCAGGCTACGACGGAGCAGGGCCTGCTGACCCTGACCTGCGGTCCGTCCGGCAACGTGGTCCGGCTGATCCCTGCGCTGGTCGTCACAGCCGAGGAAATCTCGACCGGTCTGGACCGCTTCGAGGCCGCTGTGGGGGCCGTCGTCGGCGCTGTTCCGGCTGCGGCAGGGGTCTGATCCTTCCCATGACTGACGCCGTTCATTCCCTGACAGGATCAGGCCCGGCACTGGACACCGCTGGCCTTCCCGGGCCCGGGGCGGCGGCTGAGCCGGCTGTCCTGGCACGGCTGGCGGCGGCCGGGGTGTCCGTGGACAGTTCCCCCCGCCGCTTGGCTGAATACTCCTACGACGCCTCCAACTACCGGGTGCCACCGCTGGCCGTGGTGTTCCCACGAACTGTTGAGGATGTCGTGGCTGCTGTTTCGGCCTGCCGTGAAACCGCGACACCACTGATCAGCCGCGGCGGCGGGACCTCCATGGCCGGAAATGCCGTGGGGCCCGGCGTCGTCCTGGATTTCTCCCGCCACATGAACAATATCCACGGTATCGACGAGGTGGCCGGAACCGCATCCGTGGACCCTGGCGTCGTGCTTGCCGCGCTCTCGCGCACCGTGGAGCAGGCTACCAGTGGCCGCCACACGTTCGCCCCTGACCCGTCCTCCAAAAGCCGCGCCACCATCGGCGGCTCACTGGGCAACGACGCCTGCGGGAATCATTCGGTCCGATATGGGCGCACCTCCGACCATGTGGCGGAAATCGACGTCGTCACTTCCGACGGAGCCCGGCTTACCGCGACTGCTACAGGGCTGGTCGCCACCGATCCCGGAGACACGGGGTCGGTGGCGCGCGCAGCGGCCCTGACCACCGCACTTAAGAACCTCGCGCACGCCCATCTGCTCGAGTTTCGCACCGAACTCGAGCAGATCCAGAGGCAGGTCTCGGGCTACCATTTGGCCCACCTGCTACCGGAACGCCGCTTCAATGTGGCCCGCGCCCTGGCGGGTTCCGAGGGGACCTGCGCCATCATCGTGGGCGCACGAATGAAGCTCGTACCCAAACCAGCCAGTGCGCTGCTGGTGTGTCTGGGCTATGCGGACGTGGTGGAGGCCGCCCGGGACATCGAGACCATTCTGGAGTTTTCGCCGGCTGCTGTGGAAGGCATGGACGAGGCCATTGTGGACACCATGAAGTTCCGCCGCGGCGACGCGTCCGTGATGGGCCTGCCGGAGGGCAAGGCCTGGCTGTATGTCGATCTCGACGGGGACAACCCAACCGAAGTCCATGAGGCCGCAGAACGGATGCTTGCACGCCTGAGGGACAATGGCCGGCTGGTGGACGGGCGCACCGTTCCCGACACGGCGGAACGGGTGTCCCTCTGGCGCGTCCGCGAAGACGGCGCCGGACTCTCCGCAAGGCTCTCCACAGGAGGCGAATCCTGGCCCGGCTGGGAGGACTCCGCCGTCGCGCCCGCGCGGCTGGCCGACTACCTCGCCGACTTTCGCGAGCTTCTGGCCCGCCACAGTCTCAAGGGTGTCATGTATGGCCACTTTGGGGCCGGGTGCATGCACATCCGCATCACGTACGATTTGCGTACCGACGCCGGCCGCGCCGTCTTCCGCCGTTTCACCAGGGAGGCCGCAGAGCTCGTCGTCCATCACGGCGGCTCACTCTCCGGTGAGCATGGCGACGGGCGGGCCCGCTCCGAGCTTCTGCCGGTGATGTACTCGCCGCAAATGCTGGATGCCTTCACCTCATACCGGCGCACCTGGGATCCTGTGGGCATCCTCAACCCGGGGTCCCTTACGGAACCCGACCCGATGGACGCCAATCTTGCCCTTGCAGGGGTTCCGCAGCGGCAGTGGCGGACCAGCTTCGACCTGCACCCCCATGGGCCGGCGGTGGAACAAAACGCGGCGCCGCAATCCCCCGGCGCGATAGATTCATGGGTCCATGCACTCCAAAAGTGCATTGGGGTGGGTCGGTGCCGCTCGGATGCCGGCGGCGTGATGTGCCCGAGCTACCGCGCCACCAAGGACGAGAAGGATTCCACGCGAGGGCGTGCCCGCGTGCTCCAGGACATGGTTCGCGGGGCACGCACGGTGGAGGAAGGCTGGAAGTCCGAGGAGGTTCGCGAGGCACTAGACCTATGTCTTTCGTGCAAAGCGTGCTCCACCGATTGCCCTACTGGCGTTGACATGGCCACCTACAAATCCGAGTTCTTCTCCCACTATTACGAGGGAAAGCGCCGCCCGCTCTCTCACTTTTCGCTTGGCTGGCTGCCGCGCTGGCTCAAGATCACCGGTCGGATCGCCCCGTTGGTCAACGCAGCGATGTCCACACCGCTGGCCAAGGCCGCCTCTGCGATTGGGGGCCTCACCACCAAGCGGGCACTTCCGCGCTTTGCCGGGGCGAACGAGTGGCGCCGGGAAGTTGCGGCGGCCGGCGTCGGCCCCGTGCGTCGGTGTGACGAAGGCAGCGGCGTCGGCGTGGTCCTGTTTGTGGACACGTTCACCCGGGGCTTCCGGCCAAAAGTGGCAGGCGCCGTGGCCCGCGTCCTGACTGCAACCGGCGCACCCGCGGAGTGCTCCGCGGACGCCTGCTGTGGACTGACTTGGATTTCCACCGGGCAGCTGGACACTGCCAAGAAACTCCTGGCCAACGCCGCCGCCACCCTTGACGACGGAACGGACCGCCCCATCGTGGTCGTGGAACCCAGCTGCGCCGCCGCACTTCGCAAGGACCTTCCCGAATTGGTCCACACGGAGCAGGCGCGCCGGGTCGCAGGCCGGGTGCGCAGTTTTGCCTCCCACATTGAGGAGCTAACGAAATCCGGCTGGAAACCAGCCCCGGCCCGGCCCCTGCCCGAGCAGGTGGTGGTGCAATCGCACTGCCACGAATACTCCGTCTTCGGCTCGGGCGTCCAGCGTACGGCACTCCAGGCGGTGGGTGTCGCCAACGTCGTCGAGGCCACGGGCTGCTGCGGCGTCGCCGGAAACTTCGGCTTTGAAAAAGAACATTTTGACATCAGCATGCAAGTGGCCGAACAGGCACTTGCGCCGGCCCTGCGCCAGGCGGAGGTCGGCGCAGCGGTGCTCACCGACGGCTTTTCCTGCGCCATGCAGGTTCAGCAGCTCGATGCCTCCAGGGTGAGCCTGCATCTGGCCGAACTGCTCGACCCTGGCAAACCACAGCAGTACCCACCCTCCGGCCGTGGCAGCAAGCCACTGCCCCAGAACCAAGCACAAGAAAAGGATCCCTCATGAGCATTCAGGCAACCGCGAACTCCCGAACCTCCCAGCAGGCGCTGGACGCCGTCGCGATGGTCAGCACCAATCTGTTCGTCGACGGCGAATGGACCGAAGCTGCTTCGGGCGCGCGGTTCGACGTCATCAACCCCGCCACCGAGGAAGTCATCGCCACCGTCGCGGACGGCGGCCCTGAGGATGCGCGCCGGGCGATCGAAACGGCCGGACGGGTGCAGAAGCAGTGGGCAAAAACTGCGCCCAGGATGCGCAGTGAGATCCTGCGCCGCGCCTTCGACCTGATCATGGCCAGGCAGGATGAGTTGGCCATGATCATGACCACGGAAATGGGTAAGCCCCTCGCCGAGGCCAAAGGCGAGGTAGCCTATGCCGCAGAGTTTTTCCGTTGGTTCTCCGAGGAAGCCATGCGCATCGGCGGTGACGTGACCACCACCGGCGACGGTAAGAACCGCATACTCGTTTCCAAGGAACCGGTGGGTCCGTGCGTCCTGGTAACGCCCTGGAACTTCCCCCTGGCCATGGGCACCAGGAAGATCGGTCCGGCCATCGCCGCCGGCTGCACCATGGTCTTCAAACCGGCCAATCTCACGCCTCTGTCCTCCCTGGCGCTGGTGGACATCCTGATCGAGGCTGGCCTGCCCAAGGGCGTGTTGAACGTCGTCACGACCACCAATGCCTCCGAAGTAGTTACCGCGTGGATGGAAAGCGGTATCGCGCGCAAGGTCAGTTTCACCGGATCCACCGGAGTTGGCGTCCGGCTGCTGGAGCAGGCGGCCAAGAATGTCATGCGCTCCTCCATGGAACTGGGCGGAAACGCTCCCCTCATAGTCTTTGAGGATGCCGACCTGGACCGGGCCGTGGAAGGTGCCTTCGCCGCGAAGATGAGGAACATGGGCGAGGCGTGCACCGCGGCCAACCGCATCTTCGTCCAGCGATCGGTAGCCGCAGACTTCTCGAGCAGGCTCGCCAAACGTCTCGGCACGTTGACAGTAGGCGACGGTGCACTGGCTGGCACCGATGTCGGACCACTCGTGGAGGCGAAGGCACTAAAAAAGGTCCAGGAGCTTGTCGACGACGCCGTTGCCAAGGGCGCCACCGTGGTCTGCGGCGGGTCCCGACCAGAGCGCAGCGGCTACTTCTACTCCCCCACGGTGCTTTCCGATGTCAGCCCGGATGCGGCCCTGATGAGCGAGGAAATCTTCGGTCCGGTGGCCCCCATCGTGCCCTTTGACACCGAAGAGGAAGTCATCCGGTTGGCCAACGACACCCCGTGGGGTCTGGCAGGCTACCTCTTCACCCAGGACCTCGACCGTGCTTTCCGCGTGGGCGACGAACTCGAAGTTGGCATGGTGGGCTTGAACACCGGCATAGTATCCAACCCCGCGGCCCCCTTCGGGGGTATCAAGGCTTCGGGTCTGGGTCGTGAAGGTGGACGCGTGGGCTTGGACGAATTCCTGGAGCTCAAGTACATGTCCATCCCCCGCACCTAGAGTATTAATTTTAGGGAAATCGGTCTCGGAAAATACGAATACGGCAGCTTCCAGAAACACAGGGGCACGCAGCCGATAGACTGCCTGCCCCTTGGTGATCTACCGCCCTCCCCGACCAACACAACCAAGCGAACCCGGGTCTGGAGCGGACCCCAGTAGGAGGATAAGCAGATGAGCGATCTAACCGAACTGACGGCTGTTGAGCTGTTGGGAGGATACAGGGACGGCACCGTCTCGCCCGTGGACGCCACCCAGGCTGCCCTGGATGCCATCGATACGGACAACAACGAGGTCAACGCCTTTGTTTCCATTAAAGCCGACAGCGCATTGCGGGAAGCCCGCGCCTCGGAAGCCCGATGGCGCATTGGCCAGCCCTTGGGGCCAGGCGACGGCGTGCCCACTTCGATCAAAGACATCTTTTACACCAGGGGCTGGCCTACGTTGCGCGGCACCAACCTCATCAATCCGGATTCAGTGTGGGACCAGGATGCGCCGTGCGTAGCGAGGCTACGGGAAACGGGTGCAGTGCTGCTTGGAAAGACGACAACCCCCGAGTTCGCGTGGAAGGGTGTGACGGATTCTCTCCGTTACGGATCCACGGGCAACCCGAGGGCCCAGGGTCTGACATCCGGCGGCTCTAGCGGCGGCAGTGCCACAGCCGTAGGACTCGGCATGGGGCCATGGTCGGTGGGAACTGACGGGGGCGGCTCGGTCCGTATCCCTGCGGCATTCACCGGGACGGTGGCCATCAAACCCACTTATGGTTTGGTTCCCATGTTCCCCGCCAGCCCGTTCGGAACCCTCGCCCACGCCGGACCCATGACCCGCACAGTTGCTGACGCGGCCCTGCTGCTGGATGTCATCACGGGCTTCGACTCTCGCGACTGGTCAGCTCTCCCGACGCCGGCCGGTTCCTTCCTCGACGGCCTCAATGACGGCGTCCGGGGCATGCGCATCGCGTTCTCACCCACTCTTGGCTTCGGCACCAACGACCCTGAGATCGAGCGGCTGGTCCGTTCGGCCGCCGAGGTGCTCGCCGAAGCCGGCGCCATCATCGAGGAAGTGGACCCAGGCATCCAAGATCCCGTTGAGGCCTTTCATATTCTGTGGTTTGCCGGCGCGGCCAAGGTGCTCGAAGCCTATGGTCCTAAGGCGATTAGTCAGGTGGATCCAGGGCTGCGCCGTTCCATCGAGGATCAGGGCGAAATCAGCACCTCCGACTTCCTCGGCGCCACCGCCGCCAGGATGGACTTGGGCGTCAAAATGGGACGGTTCCACGAAACCTACGACTTGCTCCTGACGCCCACCCTTCCCATCGCTGCCTTCCCCCGGGACCGCGACGCCCCAGAGGGCTGGCATTCGCCGAACTGGACCAGCTGGACGCCCTATACCTACCCCTTTAACATGACGCAGCAGCCCGCGGTCAGCGTTCCCTGCGGTTTCACAGAGGCCGGCCTCCCAGCAGGCCTGCAGATCATCGGACCGCGGCATGCCGACCACAAGGTTCTCCGGGCGGCACAGACATATGAGAAGGCAGCCGCCTGGGGCACAGAACGACCCGCGCACATTACAGCACGCCGCGGCTGATAAGCAAGAGTTCCTTATCAAGATGGCAAGTGTGGGCGGTCCAGGACTGGTGTGTGCTGGACAGCCCTTTTCGGAACTTTCGGGGTATCGCCCGGGCGGCGGGCGGGCGTGGAGCATTCGACCGAGCTGGCAAGCAATCCGCGGGCAGCTCCTGTGGGACCGCTGCGTCGCACGACCAGCACGCGCCCGGCCGCCAATTCACCGGCGAAGGCGACGTTCGACCATGCCCTGCAGTTCAGGCCGGGCCTCAAAGTGTTCACAGGCGCAGAATCGATGGTTGCCCCGATGGCCGCGAACAAGGTCGGTTGCTTCTCAGCGTACGCGCACATAATCCTTGAACTTGCGAGGAGGGGCGACGTACTGCCAGAGTGCCTCCAACAGCACAGCAGGGATGAAGGGTCCGCTCCTGGTTTTAGCTGTAGATGCGTTGGCTCTTTCCCCGGGTTCCCCCGGATTCCGGGCAAAGGATCACTTTTGTGCCAATATTTGTAGGCACCATATTCGCTGCGGCTTCTCTTCATTTTCGTGATAAATGTACTTGTTCGTATCCGGGTGGCTCAGGTGTAGTTTCGGGTCATGGCACGTCCGGACTTTCCGCGGTCGATTCGGCAGTTTCAGTCGAAGTCCGGGGGCGAACCGTCCTTCCTGGAACATTTTTTGCCTGCCGCTGGACGGAGGGGTCTGTTTGCCCACGGTGCCAGGGGCGTCGGGGCTGGCCCCTGTCAACGCGGACTCCTTCGGAATGTGCTGGCTGCCACTGCCAAACCTCGCTCACGGCCGGGACGGTGCTGCACAAGAACCATCTTCCACTCCAGGACTGGTTTTGGGCGGCTTACCTGATGACGACCAGCACGCCCGGGATCTCCGCGGTGCAGCTGCAGCGCCTGCACGGGCTCAGCCGCTACGAGAGCGCATGGACGATGCAGCACAGGCTGCGCCGGGCCATGGTCAACCCTGAGCGCACCCTGCTGACGGGCGAGGTCGAGGTTGATGAATGCGAGGTCGGCGGGGTTGAAAAGGGCCGCAGCGGCGGGCGCAGCCGGCTTGCCAAGGCGGCCCATGTTGTTCTTGCCGTTGAGGTCCGAGGCCGGGGCTCCGGGCGGATCCGCATGCAGGTCATCCCGGATGCGTCAGGACCGACCTTGTACAACTTCGTTCGTGACACCGTGGCACCTGGGGCGGTTGTCTACACGGACGGATGGGGTCCGTATGTCCTGCTCGCGAAGAAGGGCTACGAGCATCGGCCGCGCTCCCAAAGGGCCGCCAAACGCACCGGTGACACGGAACCTGTCCTGCCGCGTGTGCACAGGGCCATCAGCAACTTCAAGTCCTGGCTCCCCGGCACCCACCGGTTCGTGGGCAATGAACATCTGCAGGCCTTGACAGTTCGCCTTTCGCCACAATGGCCGGCCCTCACCCCACCCGTGTCAGTCTTCCAAAGCCTGCTCGGGCTCGAGCCGCACCGTAACCCCACAACTTTCCGGGAAATCGTGGCACAAGGGCTCGGAACCACCCGCAGAACCTGAGCCAAACGGATACGCTCGAATGTGCTTATTAGCTGGGCACGGCGAAGGTGGCACCCGCGATGCATGCAGCCGTGAATCCATCCCGCCGAAGGAACAAGTCCGAGGTGGAAGTTGAGTACCGATCGGTGCTGCTGCGCCGCTCGTAGCGTGAAGACAGGTAAATCAAGCATGAAGCCATGGCGAACCTGTCCGCACTCCCGGCTGTGTCGGTGGAGACATTGCGGGCTTCCCCGGCTTGCAAACCACCCGTTCCCCGCACCACGGCCACATCCACGGCCGCCGCGCCAAGGCCGGGGCTCGGGTTTGAATCCCTGCGGGACTGGCCCGCCAGTACCGGGACCCGATCATGGCCCTGCTCGCAGCAGCCTGGACCTGTGCCCCGTCCTCGAAGCTGGGGAACCGGTCCTGGCACGCCGACACCAGTCCGGGCCACGGCGTGGGCCCTGTGACCGGCAGAGGACCATTGAAAAGAGATGGCCCGCATCTACCTGCTCCCCGAGGTAAACGCGCGGAACCTGACACTATTGGACCTTTCATCCTCCTGGGCGACCGGCATTCACAACCCCTGGCGGTGCACGGATATTCCAAGGACAAGAACGTTTCACGGAACAGATCGACTGGGGAAACTCGCCACCCGCGCCGGCACCCCCTTCGCCGCCAAGATTCAAGTCCTGGCCAAGGGCGCTGACATGGTCACGGTGGGTGACCGGGTCATGCACCCCTCACCCAAATCACGGCATTGAAGAAAGCCACCCTGGGCTGGGTCGGTCTTCTGCGGAACACTGTCATCGAAGCCGTCGCTGAAGACCGCAGCCCCTTGCAAATGAGCTTGTGCGCTGAGTGGAACCTGGTCGAGATCACCCACCCGGCCTTTCCCGAGGGAGCCGTCCAAAACCAAACGAAAAAGCAGTGAACCCGCGCCGGTTCAAGGACACCGCCAAAACCGCGCTGCGGTTCGGGAAACCTTGGGGAAAGACAACATGGGCCAACACTTCACCTTGGCCATCACAGGCATCACACTTTTCTAGGGACGTAACCCGGATACCATGCGGAGAAGATTTTCAATACCCTCAAGTCCAGGGACCTGCAGATCCGCCCGAACAACCCCAACACCGAGACACGCACCCGCTCCTACGAGTTCCTGCGCATGCTCGCCAGCTACCTGACCCGGCATCTGCACGCCCCCTAGCACCCCTGACATTCACCGACGAGTACTGCCCCATTCCCGAAGAAGCCCTCATGCCCATGCAGCGCTCCACCGCCGCGGCACGCAAAGCCAGCGTGCTGGTCCGAAACCACGCAACCACCAGCAGAAAGTAGCCAGACACGAAAGAATCGAGTAGGAGGGGCGGGTTTCCCGCCCCTCCTCTCACACCACCGTACGTGCCGGCCTCGCATACGGCGGTTCGCTAGGTCGTTTGAAAGCGATCCCGTGCATCGCGAAGGAGAATGAGGCCAGTATCCACCCAATATTGGTTGGGCAGTGCCCGTGTCAGGCCTGGCGATGCGGCGGTTCGCCAGTAGGCTCTGCTGCCAATTCCCCATTGATAGGCCAGATTGTCAACTGCAACTTAGAACTGACCGCTGGCTGCAGTTTGTTTTGAACTCGCCTTGGGTCAGGCGCCCAGGCGTGCCGGGTGGGCGGGCGCCTGGCCGTGGTGCGGGTTTAGTTCGTGGGGTGGGTTCCTTTCCCGTTTTGGGCTTGCATGAGGCGGACGGACTCGCTGCTGGTTTGGCATAGGTGGGCGTGGTGCATGGGCCGGTCCACGGTCGCGGTGGCGATGGTTTTGGGCATGAGCTCGTCGAAGCCGGAGGGGTCGATGTTTGAGCTGATCGCCAGGGAGCTTTTTTCTTAGGAGGCTTCCACGACCCGATAGAAGCCTTCGGCGGCGTCACCGGAGACGGGCAACAGGCCGATGTCATCAATCTGTGCGGATGTCCGCATAGATTGATGAAGTAGGCTACATCCCGTTCGACCAGGGCTCCGCGAACCTGTTCTTCCAGCTCGTGTCCTCCCGCTACGGACGCGCCTCGCTGATCCTGAGCAGCAACCTGGCCTTCAGCCGCTGGGGCGACGTCTTCGCCCGACGCCACGATAGCCTCAGCCATGATCGATCGGATCGTCCACCACGCCGAAGTCATCAACCTCACCGGCAAAAGCTACCGCAAATCAATACCATCATGCCTTAACTAAACCCATAGAAGGGTCGGTTGGCGTTGACAGGCTCGCCCCGGCCAGCATGCCTTCTATGCGGTTCGTGTCCCTCGGTGCAGGGATTTGCCTCCGGCTTCCTTCCTACCCCACCTCACGGTGACGCAGTTGCCATCAGCTAAAAGTTAAACCACCCTTTCCTCCAGAGGACTCACACCTCCAAGCAAATGCCCCTGCTGGGCGTACCAAAAGCAGGAAGATCCTCGCAACCCCCGGGGATCTTCCTGTCTCAACCTACCTAACTTCAGTTTGAGTGATCCGTGCTCGGACTTGGAAGCACCAACATCCACCGCTGCCCGCCGGGGGCCTGCGCCGTGGTCGTGTGCCGCCCGCTCCAGGAATTCGCTTCCATCGCGCAGTCATTCCAGGGCCAGGTGGCCGGCGCCGACCTCTCAGAGCCCGCCGTCCCCCTTTGCAGGTTGTGCCGGAGGAGCTCCAAGGCCGGCGCCGGCTACTATCAGCGGACCGGGAGGTGGAGCTTCTTAATGCCTGGGATCTTCATGTTCCGCAGTGAGGATCCGGCCGTCTCCGGCATCTTCCACACGGCAAATAGGCCCACGAGGCAAGCACCCATCATATAAAACGCCGGCATGAGTACGTTCCCGGTGGAACTGACCAGCAGTTGGTTGACCATTGGGGCTGTTCCGCCAAACAAAGCGGTGCTGACGTTGTATGTAATGGCAAAGCCCGCATAGCGCACGTGTGTGGGGAACATGGCAGGGAAAGTTGCCGAGATGGTGGCCAACTGTGGAAGGTACAGCAGACCCAGAACAGCGAATCCAAGCATCGCCCACCAAAAGCCGTTGGCCATTACCATGTACATCGGAACAGCCATGAAGAATAGGCCAATCAGCGAAATGAACCACATCGGCTTCCGTCCGATCTTGTCCGAACGGGCGCCGGCCAATGGAATTATGAGCATCATCCCAAGTTGCCCCACGAACATGAGCGTCAGCACCGTGTTCGCGTCCATCCGCACTGTGCCCTCCAGATAGGTTGGCATGTAGGAAAGCAATGTGTAGTTAACAACATTCAGCGGAATGACCAGCCCAGCTACTATCAACATCGGCCGCCAGTAGTAGCGAAAGAGGTCCTTGAGGGTGGAGCCGGCTCGCTGCTCCACTTCTCCGCTGGCCTCCAGTTCGCGGAAAACCGGAGTGTCTTCGAGCCGATTCCGCAGGTACATGCCAATGATACCCAGCGGACCGGCAACGAGGAACGGCAGTCTCCAGCCCCACACTGTCATGGCTTCGTTACCAAGGATGAGACTGCAGAGCAAAACAATGAGCGAGCCAAGGGCAAACCCGCTCAAGGTGCCGAATTCCAGGAAGCTTCCGTAGAAGCCCCGTTTCTTATCCGGAGCGTATTCGGCCATAAACGTGGCAGCGCCGCCGTATTCACCGCCTGTGGAGAAGCCCTGGACCATGCGGATCAAGATGAGCAACGCCGGGGCCAACCAACCGGCCAAAGAATGCGTTGGCAGCAGCCCGATCGCAAAGGTTGAACCTGCCATCAGGATAATGGTTAGTGCTAGGACCTTCTTACGACCGACCCTGTCGCCCAGAGGCCCCCAAAACAGGCCCCCAAGCGGCCGTACCAGAAAAGAAAGAGCAAAGGTGGCCAGCGTCCAGACTGTTCCCAAGGCACCTTCACCGGGGAAGAAGTTCGCCGTGATGTAGGTGGCTGCCACTGCGTAGACACCGTAGTCGAACCATTCCGTGGCATTTCCCATCGCCGAAGCGGCGATGGCGCGGCGCAGTACTTTTTTACCTACTAGTGACGTTTCAGCTGGGTTCGCGGGGCCGCAGCCGTGCGGTTGTGCTTCAGACATGACAATCCTTGATTGAGCAGCAATGTATCGTTCCTCACATTAGCTCAGTGTCTCATTGTTGACAATAGGCAAGTTGCATTCGAACACTCGAGTCATTCGAACAAGGAGCCCATGCCGACAGAAACACAAAGGACCGCCAGCCACCAAGGCCGACGGTCCCACGCGGAGCCGGGACTAGGGAATCAGACGCATCAGAGCGTCGTCCATATGCTCAGACATGAGTTTCTCGGCGAGATCCGCGTCCCCCTGGGAGATCGCTTCGGCTATGCCCCGGTGCTCGGCAATGCGATTGTCAGCAGTTACGTAGGTGCTTTTGAGCGCGTTGAGGCACATCTGCGTTTCAGTCAGAAGCGTGTCGTGCATCTTTTTGAGACGCGGGCTGCCGGACAACTGGACCAGGAGGGCATGAAAACGCATGTCCGCCTCCGTGATGGCCGCGCCACCAGGAGTGGCTGCGGCATGCTCCATCTCTCGGACGGCCTCCATCAGCTTGGCGGCATTCCCCTCCGGATCCGCTCGAGTGATCAGCGTGATGGCGGCCGATTCCACAGCGGATCTGGCCAGATATATATCCCTGAAATCATCCTGATCCATCGACACCACGAAGAGGCCACGATTGCGGTGGCTCACCAATAGGCCCTCCTGCGTAAGGCGCTGCATCGCTTCCCGCAAAGGGCCGCGACTGACACCTAACTCCTGGGCCAGCTCGGCCTCAGCAAGCTGCGCACCGGGGACAAAGTCCCCCTGGGCGATCGCGTCACGGATCTTCCGCGCAATGATGGCCGGAGTGGACTCCTGCACAACAGGGTCCAGAATTCCCTTTTTCATGCCTTCCGTCCTCACCCCAGATGGAGTATCGTCTCATGGTTGACAATTCAATAATAGACTACTCATTCTACTCTGGAGTAGGTTAGAGTCTCACCTCGGGCGCCCCCCATCCAGATATCGTGACACGCAGCTGCAAGTTCTTCGAGGCCCTCTTCGATGGTCGCGAACACATTGCCAGGCACCCAGCCGGCGTCACCGTTGAGCAGGATATTGTTGCGCCCGTAAAACACAGCAAGGTCAACGATAATTTTGAGATCGTTCGGCCCCTCTTCGCCTCGTCCGTAACCATGGGAGGGCGTCTGCAGATCATTGGCGCTGAAGGTGAAGTAACAGACATCACCCGGAATGGGAGTGACCGTAGTGTTCTCGGCGCCTGGCTCCTGCGGAGCAAAGGCCGGGACCAGGTTGTAAATCTCATTGCGTGCGTATTTGCCGTGGAAAACCTGGCCACTCAGCGGGAGGGAGTCCCAGACTGCCGCAGCCGTTCGGGGCGCCTCGTCGTCGAGTAGACGTGCCCGGCAGGTGACTCCGCGGCTCTCAAGGGTGATGTTGATGTAACGGGGCATTTTTTCCTCTCACAAAAGTTTCTCCAACAGTCTTCGATTGTAGACAATCAAACTGTAAGCTATTTTTGCAGAAGTGAAAACCCGTGCCGCCCACATTGCGGCTCATGTCCCAGGAGCACTATGACAACCATTGGAATGCTTTACCCCGGACACAGCGCCGAAGATGAATACCCTTACCTGGAGTCGATCCTCAGTGAGGACGTCTACCTCCCAGTCGTCCACACCTCAGTCGGCGGGCCCGATGAAATCACCACGCACGAGGTCCAGGCGCTGCTGGACCTCGGCAAAACAGAGCGTCTCCTCAGCGGAGCCACTGAAATTGCCGTTAAGCACAATCCCGACGCCGTCATGTGGGCCTGCACCTCAGGCAGCTTCGTGTTCGGCTGGGACGGCGCTCAACAGCAGGCTCGTGAAATCCAGGAAGCCATCCACGTCCCGGCGTCATCCACGTCACTGGCCTTCGCAGCCGCCTTGCAGCACCTCGGGATCTCGAAGGTATCCGTCTCAGCGACCTACCCCGACGACGTGTCCCGCCACTTTGTGGAACTGCTAGGCCACCAAGGCGTTGAGGTCCTCGACCTCGCATCCCATGACATCGCCTCCGGTGAAGATGCCGGCGAGCTGGACCACGACAGCGTGATCAACCTGGCACGCAGCGCGGACGCCCCGAATGCCCAGGCTGTCCTGATTCCTGACACAGCGCTACACACGGTCCGCTGGATCAATGAGCTCGAATCAGTACTCGGGAAGACTGTCCTGACCGCGAATCAGGTCACCGCATGGTATGGTCTCCAGCTCGCCGGCCGAACTGTATATTCGGATCAGTTGGGCTCACTTTTCCGGTCCTCACCCAAAGCCTAGCCTTGGCGCCCGTCAGATAACCTCCTGGCCGAGGCCGCATGCGCTCATCGGCCAGGAGGTTACGATTGCTAACTCCTAACGGTTTGGAGCAGAGCCTGTTCCGACCCCACAGCACCGCGGCCAATAAGGCGTAAGGCGCTCCAGGCAGTGACCTGGTTCGCCGTAATCACAGGCTTTCCCAGCTCCCGTTCCATGTGGACGATCAGGTCGTAGGTGGGCAGGTTAGTACAGCTGACAAAGACGGCCTCCGCGTCGGTCCGGTCCGCCTGTCGGATCAGGTCACAGGTCACAGAGTAGGGGACCTTCCAGATATCCCGGTCCAGTCCCAGGCCCTCATGCGAAACCACGGACTTCCCGCCCTGCCCCAGAAACGAGGTCAGCCGGTCAGTCAACTCGGCAAGGTACGGAGTGGCCACGGCCACCCTGGTCACGCCGAGGGCGTCGAGTGCCAGCAGCAGACCCTCCGAAGTCGTCACGGCGATTGGTGCCCCAGCCGCGAGCATGGCCGTCGAAAGATTCCGCGCGCCCGCCACCCCATGGACAAAGCTGCCCGAGGTGCAGGCATATGTCACCACAGCCGGACGAATCGACGCCATGCTCCGGACCGCATCCTGGATTTCTCCATGATCACTGATCTCCTCAGCCATGCCCAGACCCACAGCCTGGTCATAGTAAGGTGTTCGCGTGAAGATGAGGTTCACTCCCTCCGGCATCCATCGCCAGAGTTCGTGATCAAGAGCCATGTCAAAGGGGCAGACGACGCCGATGTCTTGCCATACCTGTGGCCCTGGCGGGTCGGCGAGCGTGTTGGCAGCGAGGTTTGATTCAGATGTCATATGCTACTTTCTCATATTTGTTCAATTGTCTACAATAGGGTTCCATGGACAACAAGAATGAGCAATGGCCCCTTCCGCCGATCCCGGTCCCGGCCGGCAATTATGTACCAGTCCAGGAGACACATGGACTGCTCCTCACCTCCGGGCACACGTCGGCCGTGCAGGGAGTCCTCGTACATCGCGGCCGGGTGGGCGAAGACCTGACTGTGGAGGAGGGACGCTCGGCGGCGGCCACCGCAGTCCTGAACTGCCTTGCGTCCCTTAGTGCTCACGTCGGAGGATTGGACCGGATCCGTGAGATTGTGTCAATGACAGGTTATGTTTGCGCCGGAAGCGACTTCGCGGACCACCCGCTGGTTATGGACGGTGCGTCGGAGGTCCTGGCTTCCTATTTTGGCGAGCGGGGCCATCCCGTACGCGCCGCCATCGGTGTCTCCAGCCTGCCCGGCGGTGCACCAGTTGAAATTTCTCTGGTTGCAACCGTTCGAAGTGAATAGCGATTAGCAGGCGTCCTGCCGGAAGTCTAAACCCGAACCATGCACGAAGGCCATCGGCCGTTAAACGCCGAGTCTCGACATCCATACACGTGAGAAAGAGATCCTGCGCCGCTACGAAGGTTAGGATTTGATCGCTAATTGCGTTGTTCTGTGATCACTTGATGTCCTATGCGTAATAGTTGCCGCGCATGCTGATGGCTACAACGATGCCGGATCCTGCGGTGAGCGCTGCAACAGCTGCGGGGACCCCGGTGAGGAGCGCGCCGACGGCGAATCCGCCGTCGGGCGACACCCGATAAACCCCAAGGATCGCGCCCGCCGGCATCGCGGGCCACGTCGCCTTTGGCGGTGTCGAACCACGACCCGAACCCGTACGCTGATGCGGCGCTTCCCTAGACTGCCGTCCGGACAGCGAGCAGTTGACGACCTTCCGTTTACGGACCCATTTGTCGGACGTAGCGCCGGTGACGAGCTGCACGGCTCCCCAGACGATTGAGGACACTGCGGGAAGTTTCCTGATTTTTTCGATCGTGAGCTCGCCAGCGGCAAAAGCTGCGGGAACAGACCTAAGGTGAGACCCTTGTTGAGATTGTTGGCCATGCAGGTCTGGCTGACCAAGAACAATTATTTGTCCGCCAATGTGAAGTTTGCCGCTATCTGGCGGCCCTTTTTTGGTTGGTAAACGTCGCTACGCGCTAACGACGGGTATGCGCTCGACACATATCGACCACAGGACAGCGCCCAGTAGCCACAAAGCTCAAAGCTCTGGCACAAGCTCAAACCCCGCGTGCCCGACCGGCTCACCCGCATGCAAGGCGACAACATACATGACTGCCAACCTGCCCGGGGGCATGTGGGAACTGGTCCAGGAAGCCGATGCCGTCCCGGCCCGCCTGCTCTGGGACAACGAGACCGGGATCGGGCGAGGGAAGCTCACCGAACCCGCCAGCGCATTCGCTGGGGTGCTGGGCACCGAGATCAAGCTCCTGCCACCGAGGGATCCTGAATCCAAGGGAATGGTGGAGCGGATGAACGGGTTCTTCCGGCGCGGGTTCATGCCCGGGGAGGACTTCAGAGACCCGCATGGCCTCAACGGCCAGCTCTACGCATGGCTGCCACGGCCACCGCCCGCTAACATACACCCGGTCCCGCCACGGCACCCCGGAAAATTAGGTCGTTGGGGACCGGGCAACGATGCGCCCGCTAGGCCCGATCGCCCCGGACGCCGAGTTCCGCAAGGAGGTGCGCCTGTCGAGGGATTACTACGTGCGGGTGTATTCGAACGACTACTCGCGTGGATCCGTCCGCGATCGGGCGGCTGGTGCAGGTCACCTCGTACCTGGATACGGTCACTCGGGGCCACGGTGCTGGGCACTGCACGAACCCCGGTGGGCGCGGCACCAGATTTTCACCGACTCGGCCCATGTCAGCCGGGCCGTAGTTTTGGAGAAGGGGCGCGGCACCTACCGTCAGGGGCACCCCAAAACCAAGGCCTGCTTCAGGACGGTCAAGCTGCCACCATTCGCGTTCAAAAGACTTGCCAGGAGGCAAGCCACCGAGCATCCTAAACCGGAGGACATGTTGTTCCCTTCCTCGAGTGGAACCGTACGCAGCCCCACAACTTTCGCAGGCAGTGGCGGGACGCCCGCGCAGGTTCAGGCTTTGAATGGGTAACGCCGCACGTCTTCAGAAAATCCGTCGCAACACTGATTGACCACGAGTACAGCTCCAAGCAAGCCGCCGCCCAACTTGGCCATTACCGAAAAGCACTACATCGCCAAAGCAGCAGAGCCGCCCGACGTCACCGATGCCCTCGAGCAATTTGGGGAGTAGCCTGCCCCAGCCTAAAGTGCAGCAAATCGAGAAGTACATATGGCTGGTCATCTCCATCCCCACAGACGCCTCATTACCCGCTTTGCCCACGGAAAGTAGGTTAAAGCATGTAAAAAGGGATCGACGGCGCCGGCTCAAGTTTTACGCCAAAGCGCGTGGTTTCCGTGTGGTGAGCGCCAGCCTTGGCGACAAACACAAAGCCCTCAGACCCGGCGTCTCCGCAAGGTAAACGCGGGATGAGTTTCCACCACCGCGGAGGCCACTGCAGCGAGCCAATGGCGTAGCCCCGCACGTGATTGAAGACCCTCTCCCCACGGCAGCAATTACATCCTGCCCCGTATCCTGCACTTTACTTTACCGCGGAGAATAGCCATGGCCCCCTGCCTTCCCGGCGCCATCGCTCCTTGGCAGCGTACTGTTCATGCCGTCAGTCGGTGGACCAGGCGGCCATGCCTGCCATGGCACCGGCTGCCCGCAATTCCGCAGCACGCTGCGGTGTGGCCAACAGGGTTTCCCCATGTGCGGAGACAATTTCGCGTGCGCCCAAAAACGACACGTCCACGAGTATTTGGTCCCAGTGCCGGTACTGAACATCGTGCCCCTCGCCTTCATAAACACGTTCGCACGCCACGTTTGGCAACCACGAGCGCCACCGGTCCATGTGTGCTTGCGGAACGAGCGCGTCGTCCGCGCCCCAGTAGAGGAACGACGGCGTCGGCATGGTCGAGAGGTCGGGCAGGACCACTTCCTGGTACAGGTCGAAGGCGTGCTGCAGCCCGTCGGGCGGTGTGTCCCGACCGCGCGCAAACATGCCCCGCACCGCCTCCTCGATCACGGAGTCTGCAAACCCGGGAATCCGGTGGACGGAGCTCTCGGGCGGAAACGTCCACCACGTGACAGGGTTCGCCGCGATCTGCCCCACATTGAACGTCACCTGGGCCCCGGCCAGCTTGTCTGAATAGGCGCAGGCCAAGTGCAGGGAGCGGACCCGGTCAGGGCGCGCCGCGGCCAGCCAGGCAGCGTAGGGGCCACCGCCGGAGATCGCCACGACGGAGACGTTTTCCACAGCCAAGGAGTCCAGGACACTCCACACGTCGTCTGCGTATTCCTCATGGCCGACGGCAGGGTCAAAGGCCGTCCCACCCAGTCCGTTACGTTCCACCGAGATGATCCGCACCCCGAGTTCCTCACGCAGTGTGCGGGCGAATTCAAGCAGTCTGAAGGCCCGCACCGTGGTTCCGGCACCGCCCAGGAATACCAGTGGTTGCCATTCCGGCTCTCCCTCGTCGATGTAGTTGACGGTGCGGCCGGAAGCTGTTTGCAGCGTTCGCACCTCCGGGCCCAGGGCATCAAAGCTTGTTTGTGACAAGGTCGTGCAGTCAGTCGATTCCATGGTTGGTCTCCCTGTTTGAAGTCAGCTGTAGTCGTAGAAGCCGCAACCGCTCTTTCGCCCCAGCCGCCCGCTTTCGACCATGCGCATCAGCAGGGCCGGCGGCGCCAGCTGCGCCTCCTTGAATTCTTCGTAGAGCGATGTCGCAACGTGCAAGGTGGTGTCCAAGCCCACCAGGTCGGTCAGCCGAAGCGGCCCAATGGGGTGCGCACAGCCATGTTCCATTCCGGTGTCGATGTCCTCGGCCGTGGCGAAGCCCGCTTCAAGCATCCGGATGGCGCTGAGCATGTACGGAATCAAGAGGGCGTTGACCACGAAGCCCGCCCGGTCCGGTGCCGCGATGACCTTTTTCCCCAGCACGAAGGAAGCATAGTCGCGGGTGCGGGCCATGGTTTCCGATGTTGTGCGAAGGGACGGCACCAGCTCAACCAGGTTCAGCATGGGGACGGGGTTGAAGAAATGCATGCCGACCACTTGCCCGGGCCGCGTCGTCACGGCCGCGATCCTGCTGATGGGTATCGACGAAGTGTTTGAGGCCAGGATGGCCTCAAGATCGGCCACCGCCGCATCGAGGCGGCGAAAGGCGTCCAGCTTGAGTTCGGGAAGTTCCGGAATCGCCTCGATCACCAGCTGGCGGTCGGCAAACGCGTCGAAGCCCGTCCCGAACCGCAATCTGGCCGCGGCGGCGTCGCGCTCTGCCGGACCGAGCTTTCCGGCAACCACGGCACGGTCCAGGGATTTCATGAGACGTGCCTGCCCGGCGGCAGCACTTCGTTCGTCGGTTTCGACCACGACGACGTCGCTGCCGGCACGTGCGCAGACCTCCGCGATGCCGGCACCCATCAGGCCGCAGCCGAGGACCCCAACCCTTTGGATAGCGCCCATTTATGCCTCCACCGTCGACTTGTTCAATGCCGCGTAGGCCAGTTGTTCCATGAGCAGCGACGAGGCAGTCGACGATTCTGCCGCAGCGTCAATGGCCGCCTTCGTCCAGGCCACCGCCAATGGAGGCTGGGAGGACAGGAAAGCGGCCCTTTCCAAGGCGACGGCCAGCACGTCGGCTGCCGGCACAACCTCGCGCACCAGACCGAGCCGGTAAGCCTCGGTGGCCGGAAACCGCTCGCCGAACAGGATGATCTCCCTGGCCAGGGCCGGACCAACGGCGCGGACCAGTCTGGTCAGTCCCCCGGAGCTGGGCAGGATGCCCAACCCCACCTCGGGCAGCCCGAACCGGGCCGTGTCTGCTGCGACCCGCACATCACAGGCGAGTGCGAGCTCAAACCCGGCCCCGAGGCAGTAGCCCGAGATGGCGGCGAGGGTCGGCTGCGGCAGGCGGGAGACGACGTCGTACACGGAACCGCTGCCGCGATAATAGGCCGCGATCCGGTCGGGGGTCATCGCGGGCAGTTCGGAGGTGTCTGCGCCGGCGGAGAACGCCCGTTCGGAGCCGGCGAACACGATGGCGCGCGCTGCCCGGACCGGAGGCGTGTGGAGTGTGTCCAGCAGGGCCTGTTCAAGCCCCGTGGAGAGCGCGTTCATCTTGGCCGGGCGGTTGAGCTGCAGGACCACGATGCGGCCGTGCTCCTGCAGCTCAACCAGCGGCTCCGTGTCGGAGGATGTCACTGCGGCACGGCCCCGGCGTACCCGAGCAGGCCGTCTGCACCGCGCTTGTTGATTTCGTTGCCGATGATGATGGTCTGGATCTCCGAGGTGCCTTCCCAGATCCGGTCAACACGAAGCTCGCGCCAGAGGCGCTCCACGGGGTTTTCGCGCATGTAGCCCTTGCCGCCAAAGATCTGGAGGGCGTTGTCGACGCAGCGGTTGGACGCTTCGGAGGCGCCGAGTTTAATGACGGCGGCCTTGGCATTGAGCAGCTTGCGGTCCATGCCCTGGTCCGCCTCCCACGCCACCTGGTAGGTCAGGACGCGGTTGGTCATGATGTCCACGGTGTTTTGCGCCAACATACGCTGGATGAGCTGAAAGTCCAGGATCGGCTTGCCGAACTGCACGCGCTCCTTGGCGTAGTCCGCGGCAAGCAGGGTTGCCCGCTCCGCGGCCCCGATGGTCCTGGCGGCAATCATGAGACGCTCCTCCACGAACCAGTCGCGGGTGAGCTCGTACCCCTGGCCGATTGCTCCGAGGATCTTGTCGGCCCCGACACGGACGTCCTCAAACAGGAATTCGGGGTGTTCATAAACAAAGGTGTGCGTGTAGCGCGGGGTGCGCTCGACGGAAATGCCGGGCAGGTCCTTGTCGACGATGAACATGGTGGGTGCGCCGTCCACACTGGCGAGCACCAGGATGAAGTCGGCAGCGTCGCCGACCGTGACGAAAAGCTTCTTGCCGTTGATCAAGTAGGAGTCGCCGTCCTTGACCGCCGTCGTTTGGATGTTTTGGGGGTCGGAACCGGCCTCGGGCTCAGTAATGGCAACGGCGTCGCGGCGTTCACCGTTGATTTCCGGGATCAGGTACTCCTCGCGCTGGGCCGGCGTGCAGGCCTTCAGGGCATTGGCCGGGCGCCATAGGGTGTCCCACAAGGCACCGGTGAGCTTGCCGACCTCTTCCGAGACGATCGCGTGCTCCAGCACGTTGAGTCCGGCGCCGCCCCATTCGGCGGGCATGTTGATGGCAGCCAGGCCGTAGTTCTTGACGAGCTGGCGGACCTTGTCGTGTTGTTCGGAGGTGAGCCCGTTATTCATTTCGCAGTCGAGCTCGTACTGCTTCATTTCCTCGGTCCAAGCAATGGCGCGCTGCTTGAGGTCGATCTGCCGCGGGGTCATCTGGAAGTCCATGATGGTCTGCTTTCTTCGTTAAGGGTGGGTAAAAATAATTCAAATGTGCTGGTTGAGGACGATCCGCGCGTCCAGGGCGATCGCCCGGTCTGGCAGTGCGGCAACGGGGTTACATTCAATTTCGCTGATCTCCGGGTGCGCCGCCGCCAGCTCTGACAACTTCGCGACGACGTCGGCCGCCGCGTCCAGGTCCACCGGCGCCCGGCCGCGGGCCCCTGTCAGCAACGCTGCGCCTCGTAGCGAGAGCAACAGCCCGCGTGCCTGCTCGCAGGTCACCGGGCCCAGCGCACAGCGCACGTCGTTCAGGACCTCGGCGAACACGCCGCCCAGGCCGACCAGGATGATGGGGCCGAACCGGGGGTCGCGACGGACACCGACCAGCAGTTCGACGGCGCCGGAAAGCTCCGCCATCTCCTCCAGCGAGCACGACGGCGGCGACAGGCGTGCCTGCACGTCGTCCCATGCATCGGCCAGGGCAGCCGCGTCGGGAATGCCGAGTACGACGCCGCCGCGGTCACTTTTATGCTCATCCCCGAGCGCCTTCAGCACAAGGGGGTAGGCCAGGCCGCGCGCCGCGGACAGCAGCTCGTCCTTGGTGGTGACTTCGGCTGCCGGGACGAACGGGATGCCGGCTTCCGCGAGCAGCCTGCGGGAAGGATAATAGCCGGTGTCGACGACCGCGACGGCCGGATCGGGGAGATCAGGGACCCCGGTGGCCGGCTCGGAGTGGCGCCTGGCCAGGCGGCCCAGCGCCCATGCGGCCTCCTCGATGCCGCGATAGACCGGCACCCCTCCTTCGCGCAGCACCGTCGCCGCAGCGGATTCCCAGTTCATGGTCTGCACCACCACGGTGCCACCCCGTGCTGCCGTGGACGCAGCCATCTCGCGTGCAGCGGCGATTTCCTTCGCCGCCAGTTCGGGTCCGTAGGCACCGTAACCACCGAAGTAGCCGCTCATCAGTGTGGCGTCGACGGCGGTGGAGGCGGTGAGGTGGTCAAGAACCCGGGCGAAGCACATGATGTCCTGCTCGCCGCCGCCGGCCACGTCCACCGGGTTGCTGACAGCGGCGGTGGGCGGCAGCTCCGCGGCCACGGCCGCCTGCAGCTGCGTGGGAAATTCGATGACGTCGAGGCCCTGCGCGGCGGCACTGTCGCTGGCGACGGAGGCTTGGCCGCCGCCGTCGGCAAACACTGCGGTCCGGGAGCCGGCGGGGACCTTGCTGCGAACGAGGGCTTGGAGCAGGTGCGCCATTTGGGCCGGGGAGGTGACCTGTTCGATTCCGGCGGCACGGCAGGCGGCCTGGACCACGATCCCGGAGGACACCATGGCGCCCGTATGGGACTTGGCGTTGCGCACGGAGGCCTCGGTGGCGCCCACCGTGAGCAGCACCACGGGCTTGCCGGCGGCGGCAGCCTTGGCTGCAGCGCGGGCGAACCGGCGCCCGTCCCTGAAGTCCTCGCAATAGACGGCGATGGCGGCGGTGCCCTCGTGCCTGGCATAGGCCTCGATCAGGTCGGCCGCGTCCAGGTCCGCCTGGTTGCCGAGGCTGGCGAAGCGCGAGACGCCGAGTCCGTGGTCCACGAGGAGGGTGCACAGTTCCAGCGCCAGGTTCCCGCTCTGGGAGATGACGCCGATGTTGCCCACCGGGAACTCGTTGGAGGCCAGCGTCAGTCCGCTGGTGTGGTCAAGCACGCCCAGGCAGTTCGGGCCCAGCATGCGCCCGCCGGCGGCGTGGACTTTTGCCGTGATGCGCCGCTCCAGCGCAAGTCCTTCTTCGCCGGCTTCGCCGAGACCGGCACTGATGCCCACAATGGCCTTGGCACCGGCGGCCAAGGCGTCGTCGACGGCTTCCTCAAACCCGGCGGCCGGGACGGCGATGACGGCCAGATCCACAGGGCTGCCGACGGCTACCACGCTGGGCACGGTGGGCAGTCCCAACACGGTGTCCCGGGTCCGGTTGACCAGGTGGACCGGGCGGTCGCCCTTGAGCGCCTGCACGGCGATCCAGTTGCCGTATTTGCGCGTGTCGTCGCTGGCGCCCACGATCGCCACCGCATTGGGTGCGAACAGTGCCTCAAGGCTGTCTGGACCGCGGCTGCCGAAGTCCGGGCCGGCTGCGCCGCGGTGGGCCGGGTGGTCGTGCTCGATGATGCTTGTCATCATGGCTCCTTCGTGGGGACGGGACGGCCGGAACCCCAAGCGTTGGCTCCGCCGTCAATGTCAATGGTGGTTCCGGTGATGTAGCGGGCCGCGTCGGTGGCCAGGAACGCGATGACCTCGGAGACGTCCTCCGGGCGGCCCAGGCGGCCCAGCGGGACGCCTTGTTCCCATTCGCGCCGGGCCTGGTCCGTGTACTGCTCCAGACCTTCGCTGACGATGCTCCCTGGGGCCACGGCGACGGATCGGATGCCGTAGCGGCTCCATTCCAGGGCCAGCCCCGAGGCCAGGTTTTCGATGGCGGCGCGCGCCGCCGTGGCGTGGACCATGCCGGGGATGCCACGGTGTGGGGAAAAGGCCATGAAGACCAGAAGGCCGGAGCGGTTGGGGATCATGCTGCGCACGGCCACCTCGTGTGTGAGGTTCCAGACGGCTTCGACGGAGAGCCGGTGCACGGCGCGCCAGCCGTTGAGGCTGATGTCCTCCGCGCGCGCCTGGAACTGGCCGCCTGCATTGTTGACCAGCACGTCAATGCGCCCGTAGGCCTCCAGGGCCTTGTCCACCAGTTCCGTCACCTGCCCAGGTTCGCGAATGTCGCCTGGCACGACGGCTGCCTCGGAACCTGCCGCCCTGACCAGCTCGGCCGTCCCTTCCAGGAGTTCCACCCGCCGGCCGGCGAGCACCACCTTGGTCCCGGACCGCGCCATTGCCACGGCCGTTGCCCGCCCGATCCCGGTGCCGCCGCCGGTGATGAGTGCGGTCTTTCCGGCAAGGGCCTCCGGGTGCAGGCTCGGCATGGACTGTTGCAGGTCCGCGCTCACAGTTGCACCGGGTCTGGTGCACCGAGCAGCGAAGCGCCGGCGGCGGGGTCGCTGTAGGCCTGCCGTGGCAGCTGGAAGTTCGGCGTTGCCGACATCAGCGAGCGCGTGTAAGCGTGCTGCGGGTCCTTGAAGATATCCGCAACGTCACCGAACTCTACGATCCTGCCGCGTTCCAGCACCGCCACCTGCTGGGCCATGTTGCGCACCAGGGCGATGTTGTGGGTGATGAACAGCAGTGTCAGGCCCATTTCGGCCTGCAGTCCGCGCAGCAGGTCCACGAGGGATGATTGGACCGACACGTCCAGCGCCGAGGTGATCTCGTCGCAGATCAGTACTTCAGGTTCAGTGGCAAGCGCCCGGGCGATGGCCACGCGCTGACGCTCGCCACCGCTGAGCTGGTCCGGGTATCTACGGGCGTGGTCGGGGCGCAGCGAGGCGCGTTCCAGGGCGGTCGCCACGAGGTCCCGTGCGTTCCGCACGCGCCCGCGCACGGCTTGGACGGGCTGGAGGATGAGTTCCTCCACTGTGCGGCGCGGATTCAACGACTCGTACGGGTTCTGGAAAATGTATTGGACGCGGCGGCGCTGTTCGGGGCTCCGCTTGAAACTGCTGGTGGCCAGCGGCTCGCCGTCAAGGGTGAGCCCGCCGGTGAAGTTGTGGTGCAGGCCCGCGATGCACCTGCTCAGCGTCGTTTTGCCGGAGCCGGACTCCCCGAGCAGCGCCACGCAGTCGCCGGGGTAGACGGAGAGGCTGATGTCCTCCAGGACGGTGAACTTGCCATAGCCGGCCTTGAGCCCGCTGATGTCGATCACGGGCCGGTCCTCCGGGGCGCGCACGGAGCGCTCCCGCTGCGGCCGCGCCGGTGTCGGGGGCAGCGCCCGGCCGGCCTTGAAGCAGCGCACGCTGTGCCGCTCCCCCATGGTCACGGCTTTCGGCGCTTCCACGCTGCAGCCACTGTCCGCCAAGGGGCATCTGGGTGCGAAGGCACAGCCCTGCGGGCGGCCCATGGGCGACGGCGCGTTCCCGGGGATGCCGACCATCGGGCGGATGGCTTCAAGGTCGGGGACGGCCAGCAGCAGCCTGCTGGTGTAGGGGTGGGCGGGGTGGTCCAGGACATCGGCTGTCCTGCCGATCTCCACGATCCGGCCGGAGTACATGACGGCGATCCGGTCGGCCAGTTCAGCGACGACGGCCATGTCATGGCTGATGTACACGGCGGCACAGTCATAGGTCTTGCACATCTCGCGCACTGTGAGCAGGACATGCTCCTGCGTGCTGACATCCAGGCCTGTGGTGGGCTCGTCCATGACAATCAGCGCGGGCCGGGCCATAAACGCCATGGCGATGGCCACGCGCTGCTGCTGCCCCCCGGAAAGCTGGTGAGGGTAGCGGGCCAGGAAGTCGTCGTCGTCCGGCAATGCCACTTCGCGCAGGACCTCCCGCACACGGGAGAGGACCGTGGAGGAATCGCCGGAGATGCACTCGCGTAGCTGGGTGCTTATACGCAGCGCCGGATTCAGTGCCGAAGCCGGCGACTGGGGGATGTAGGCGACCGTGCGGCCGCGAAGCGATCTGACCTGGCGCCAGTTCAGGGCGGCAAGGTTATTATCCCGGATGCTGACGGTGCCCCCTTCGACCTTGGTGCCTTCCTTGCAGTAGTTCAGCAGGGACAGCCCAAGTGTGGTTTTGCCGGAGCCGGATTCGCCCACAACGCCGAGGATCTCTCCGGGGTTCACCTCCAGGGTCAGCTCGTCAATGATGCTCGCCATTGACGGGACCCCGACGATGCGCAGGTCATCCACCACCAGGGTGGGTGCGGAGTTGCTCATGCTTCGACTCCTTCGTTGCTGCCAATGGCTGCCTTGGACAGTCCGTCGGTGACCAGGTTGGTGCCGACCGTCAGCAGCGCTATGGCGGCTACTGGCAGTACCACCGACCATGGCGAGACGGTCAGGGCAACACGGTTTTCGTTGATCATCAGGCCCCAGTCAGGGCTCGGCGGCTGCATGCCCAGGCCCAGGAAGCTCAGTCCGGCTACCAAGCCAATCGAGTACGTCAGGCGCAGGCCAAATTCGACGGCCAGGGTACTGCTCAAGTTGGGGACGATTTCCCCGACCATGATTTTCCAGCGCGGGATACCGACGGACTCGGCGGCCTTGACGAAGTCGCGTTCGACGACGGACATTGCCGCGCCGCGGACTACGCGGGCCACGCGGGGCAGGTGCCCCAATGCCACCATGAGCACCAGCAGCCACAGCTTGGGACCGATGATGGACAGGAACAGCAGGGCAAGCACAATCTGGGGGAACGCGAGTGCGACGTCGCCGGTGCGCATGAGGGCCTCGTCCACCCAGCCGCGGCTGTACGCGGCAAACACACCCACCAGGGCGCCCAACCCCACCCCGATCCCGGTGGCCAGCACCGAAAGGATCATGAGGGTTTGGCCGCCGGCCAGGAACCGGGAAAGGACATCGCGGCCCAGGTTGTCGGTGCCAAAGGCGCCGCCGACGCCTGCCGGTGAAAAGGGCGCCCCGACGAACTCGGTTGGTGAATGTGGAGCGATGTACGGACCCAGGAAGGCTATCGCGAAGATGAGCAGGCTCAGGACCAGCCCAACGATGGTCCGCTTGGACCTGAGGGCCCGGCGCAGCAGGCCCTTCTTGCGCGGTGCCTTGACGGTGATGCCCGCGCCGGGTCCGGCGGGCTTGCGTGCAATGACTGTCATTGTGCGGTCCTTACTTTCGGGTTTACCGCCAGGGTGACAACGTCCGCCAACAGGTTCACGATGACGTAGAACAGGGCGATGATGATGACCAGAGCCTGGATGACTGGCAGGTCGCGGTTCGTCACGGAGTCGATAAGTTCAAAGCCGATTCCGGGGAAGCGGAACAGGTACTCCACAATCACAACGCCACCAATCAGCCACGCCAGCTGCAAGGCTATGACTTGGGCCACCGGACCGATGGCGTTGGGAATGGCATGCCGCCAGATCACCTCCCGCTCGGGCAGGCCCTTCAGCCGGGCCTGCTGGACATATTGGCTGTCCAGCACCTCCAGCATGGTGGCGCGCATTATGCGGATGATGTAGGGGGACACTGCCAGGACCAGGGTCAGGACCGGCAGGACCAGCTGGTCCGGGTGGGTCCAGACATGCTCGCCTGGAATCTGCACAAAGACGGCCGGAAACAGGTGCAGCAGGCCGGTGGAGAGCAGCAGGACCAGCAGCACGCCGACGACAAACTCGGGCAGGGAGGCCAGCACCAAGGTGACGACGCCCGTCACATGGTCCACCCCGGTGTCCTTCTTCAACGCGCTCCAGGTGCCGATGACGACGGCCAGCGGGATGGCGATCACGGCGGAGGCGAACATCAGGACCGTGGAGTTGAGGACCATCGGTCCAATGGTCTCCACAACCGGGTTACCGCTGGCGAGCGAGGATCCCATGTTGAAGGTGACCACATGGCCAAGCCAGCTGAAGTATTGTTCCGGCAGTGAACCGCCCAGGTGGAGTTGCGCACGGAGTGCGGCCAGCCGCTCCGGGGTGGCCTCGCGGCCCAGGATGGCCTGGGCCGCATCGCCGGGAAGGGCCTGCGTGGCCAGGAAGACCACGATCGAGACAATCCACAGGGTAAAGAGGCCAAACAGTGAGCGCCTGAAAAGCATCCGGCTCATGCCACCGCCTCTGCGGGTCATTTGTTCATCCAAACGCTCCGGAAACCGAATGACGTGAGCGGAATGCCGCTCTTATCCGGGCTGAAACCCTGCACCGCGGCGGAATATGCGTCAACGCTGTTGGGGAAACCCCAGATGATGTAGCCGCCGTCGTTGAACTCGATCTGTTGGGCCTGCTGGATGAGCGCGCAGCGCGCCGTCATGTCCACGGTGGCATTGGCCTTGTTGACCAGATCGGACCAGGCCTTGTTGTCCCAGTGTGTCTCGTTGTACGGGGAGTTGCTGAAGCCTGAGGCGGCCGTCTGGGGCAGGAAGTCCCGAGTGAACCAGAAGTCTTGGGAGAAGTTCCACTGCAGGTACTTGTCGCCGTAAAATTCGCCAGGGTCCACCTTCTTGACGTTGACGGTGACGCCGGCGGCCTTGGCCTGCTGGGCAAAGACCTGGGCCGCTTCCACCATTCCGGCGGCTGCGGAGGAGGTCACCAAGTCCACGCTCAGGTTGGTCTTGCCTGCCTCCGCGAGCAATTGCCTTGCCTTGGCGATGTTTTGGCTGCGCTGTGGGATGCCCTTGGCATAGCACGCATCAAAGGGTGCATACAGGTCGTTGCCGATGGTGCCATGGCCTCCGAGGACCTGTTCCACCATCTGCTTGCGGTCCACTATCAGCCGGAACGCCTGGCGGACCTTGGGGTCGTTGAACGGTGGCTGGTCAACACGCATGGTGAACGGCACCCATGAGCCGGTGGCTGATTCAAGCACCTTAAGCGCCGGGTTGGCCTTGACGATATTGATCTGGCCCAGCGGCAGCTGGTCGATGGCGTCCACCTGGCCGCCCAGCAGGGCATTGACGCGCGCAGTGTCGTCGGGGAAATCGATGATGGTCACGGCAGCCAAATTGGGTTCGCCCTTGCGCCAGTAGTACGGATTCTTCACAAACGTGCTCTGCTGGCCCGCGGTGAAGTCCTTCATCATAAAGGGGCCGGAACCGACGGGGTTCTTGGGGTCATAGCCCACCGGCACGATGCCGGTGCTGTACTGGGCCACCGTGTCCGGGAACGTGGCGAAGGGAGTTTTAAAAGGGAAAATGATCGTCTGGGCATCCACCGCCTTCAAGCCGTCCCGGTTCAGTGCGGAAAAGGCATTGGCCCCGGCCATGGGAGCCTTCGGGTCTGTGATGCGCTTGAACGTAAAGATGACGTCGTTGGCCGTGATCGGCTTGCCGTTGCTAAATTTCAATCCGTCGCGCAGGTGGACCGTCCAGATCTTGGCGTCGGCAGAGGGCGTGATCTTGTCCGCCAGCGCCATCTCCACTTTGTGGTTGACGTCATAGGTGGCAAGCGTTTCGTAAAGTTGAATGACGCGGGCCTCGTCCGGGTGGGTCACGGGCGAGTGGGCGTCGAGACTGTCCTTGGCTGATCCCCCCACGATTCCCACCCGCAGGGTCCCGCCGTCCTTCGGCGTGGAATTGACGGCGGCGGTGGAAGTTCCGGGGGCGGACGAACAGCCGGCAAGGCCTATCATCGCGGCCGCCAATAGCGTGGCTGTAAGGGTGCGTAAAGTCTTGGGGCGCCGGGGAGCGTTCATAGCATTTGACTCCTGCAACAGTGAAGGAAAACTGGATATCGTCACGCCTGACTGACGCGTCGATCATTTAGATAGCATTGTGGCTGCCATCACAGATGTCAAGGGTTCGCTGAAATATGGCGAACTACGAGTCAACTTCTCTTAAAAATGAAGGACCCAAGTCGAAAAAATTATTGACTGACGCGTCAGTCTTGAGATTAAGCTAAAGTCATCACAACGAGCATCCGATGCGGGGAAGGATCAGCCATGAATGAAGCGACTGAGGCACGGGGAAAACCGGACCGCCGCAATGCGATCCTCGAAGCGGCCTGGCCCCTGATTGCCGAACGCGGCTATCACCACGTCAGGGTGCAGGACATTGCCGCGATCTGCGGCACCAGCACCGGGACCATCCACTACTACTTCCCGGGCAAGGACGACGTCCTGCGCGAAGCCCTAAGGTTCTGCGTCGATCAGGCATTCATCCGCCAGGGCGAAGCGATCCGGCAGATTGACAACGCACGCAAGCGGCTGCTGGCCTTGATTGAGATGCAGTTGCCGGCAGGTGTCCAGGTTCGCAACGAGTGGTCGATCTGGCTGCAGTTTTGGACCGAGACATGCCTGAACCCTGAGCTCAGATCGATACACAATGACTTCTACGACCGATGGCTGGACGCGGTGGAGCGCACGGTGCGGCGCGGCCAACGGCAGGGCATCTTCCGGGACACTGATCCCACATTGTTTGCGCGGCTCCTCACATCCGCCACGGACGGCGCTGCCATTAAAATCCTGACCGGAGCCCCGAACATGACCGTCGACTCAATGCGACAGATGCTCATCAACATTATTGACGCCCACCTCGGCCTGCAGCCTGGCGCCAAGAGTCTGGCAGCCTCAGGAGCAGCATGACCGAATCTCCGCCCTCTCGCCCGGCATCGTTGGAACAACTACGAGGCAGCATCGCCGCACGGCTGGCAGCCTGGCCCAGGAAGCCCGCACCGAATTTTCAAGGCATCCAACGCGCTGCCGTGGCGATCACCCTCTACGAAAAGGCAGGGCAGGCGCACTTCCTGATGATCAAGCGCGCCTCCCGCGGATCAAACCCCGGACAGTGGGCATTACCCGGAGGGAAGGCAGATCCCGGAGAAACCTTGGTGGAAACGGCGCTTCGCGAACTTCGGGAGGAGACAGGACTGCAAGCCCCACCCGGCAATGTGCTGGGGCTTTTGGACGATTTCGCCGCCTCCCGCGGCATAGTCATCACCCCTGTCGTAGTCGTCCTGGACGGACCGCAAAGTCCGCGTCGAACCCCTGCCGAAGTGGCATCCCTTCACCCGATCCCCGTGGCAAGGCTGATGGCCCCCGGCGCACCCCGATGGAAACAATCCGCGTCCGGCCCGTTGCTGCAAATGCCGCTGCGCCACGACATGGTGGTCCATGCCCCTACAGGCGCCATATTGTGGCAGTTCGCCGCTATCGGGCTGAAAGGCCAAGCGCTCCGCGTCAACGCTACGCTCGAGCCCGAATTCACGGCAAATTAGTGACCGGGCAAAGAGGCGTCGCAAAATGCGGTGCGCATGCCACCAGCCAGGGTTGCACTTTGAACCGTATGGTGTTGTGCGACAGGTTGTTAGGAGTTTCCTCGCCGTTCCTGGGTCAAGTCCAAATGGGTGGTGTAACGCGGTTGCCGCGTGATCCTTGGTTTTCTTAGGCGCTGAGTGCGCCGAGTTCGGGTGTGGTTTCCTCCTTCTCGGTGGTTGTTCCGACCTGTTGTGAGCGTG
>NZ_JAKZGX010000034.1:0-38095 GCF_024539665.1 Arthrobacter sp. STN4 | reverse complement strand
CGCCTATCGACTCCCGGTGACAACACCCCCCGGATCATTGATGACTGGGGGCTTCAATCATGCCGGGACCGACAGGCCAACAACCCCAATTCTTACTCGTTTAAGGGGCTACTAAAAAGGTAACGGGAGCCGCCGTCGAATACCCGCCCGCATTGGACTACTTTCGCGCTCATTTTGGCGTTCTCCCACGGCAGCCGCGGAATCGGCAGGTGGCGGGGCGGTGTGATGGCGTGGGCGGGATTGGGCCCACGGGGCTACGGGGCCCAGGGCTGGTTGTGTGAAAGGTTCCGGCGGTGAAAGGCCGCATTGTCGCACTCAACACAGCGGAGGAAATGGAGTCCCATGATGGGAAGCTGCTTCACGTGGGCCCGGTCAGCGCACTGCGACCAGTTCAATTTCCACTCGGGCACCAAGTGGCAGCCCCGCCACGGCAACCGTGGTGCGGGCCGGAAACGGTTCGCTGAAAGTCTCTTGGTAAACAGAATTCATGGCCTCGAAGTCCGCCATGGCTGTCAGGTACACATTGACCTTGACAACATTGTCCCAGCCCAGGCCTGCCTCCGAAAGCACCTGTGCCAGGTTATGAAAGGCCTGGCGCGTCTGGTCTTCGGCGCCGCCTTCCACCAGCTTGCCCGTGGAGGGGTCGACGGGTGCCTGCCCGGACAAGAAGAGCAGCGAGAGTCCGGGCATCGTGGCCGCTTGGGAATAGGGGCCGATGGGTTCGGGCGCTGCCGACGTCAGTACGGCGTGACGTTTCATGTTTTATCCTCCGGTGGTTTACGGGAAGCAGCCTTGTGTGCTTCGCTGAGTCGCCCCGGCGCCGATGCCCGACGTTTCGGCGTCCGCGCGTCGACGCAAGAAACTATGCCGTAAGTCACAAGGACAATCAACTGGGTGTCACTTCAGGGCGTGGGGCCGCCGGCAACGGGAGGCGCGCCCCTGTGTGTTCACACCGCCGTCGACCGGGTGGTTAGGCTGGCTGCATGGCGACAGTTATCCTCGTGCGGCACGGCCGCACCACAGCAAATGCCACCGGGCTGCTGGCCGGAAGGGCCGTCGGCGTCAGCCTGGACCAGACCGGGCGCGACCAGGCGGCCGTGACCGGTGGCCGTCTCGCGGCCATTCCCCTGGTCGGGGTGGTGTCCAGCCCCCTTGAGCGTTGTCAGCAGACGGCCCGGCACATTCTCGATCGGCAGGCGGGCACGCCCTACGCGCCGGTCGATCCCAATCTCACCGAATGCGACTACGGCCGGTGGCAGGGCCGCACGCTCACCGATCTCGCAACCGAGGACCTATGGCCGGTGGTGCAGTCCCAACCGTCCGCGGTCGTCTTTCCCGGCGGCGAATCCATGGCCGCCATGCAGGCCCGGTCGGTGGCAGCGATCCGCCGCCACGATGCAGCCTTCGAAGCCGAGCACGGGCCGGGTGCAGTGTGGGCGGCGGTGAGCCACGGTGACATCATCAAGTCAATACTCGCCGACGCACTCGGCATGCACCTTGACCTGTTTCAGCGCATCAACGTCGGTCCCGCCTCCGTATCGATCGTGCGCTACGGAGCCAGCCGGCCGATCGTCCACGCGACCAACACCGACGCCGGTGATCTGTCCTGGCTGTCGAACGGCATCCAATCCGGCGATGCGCCGGTGGGCGGCGGTGCCAGGTAAAAGGCGCCAAGAACTTCGTGTGCCTAGAATACTGACATGCCTACAAGTGTTCACGAGTTTGCCTGGCCCGATCGGGTCGTCGTTGGCACCATTGGCCTTCCGGGGGCGCGCACGTTCTACCTGCAGGTCCGCCTGGGGGCGCAGATCGTCAGTGTTGCCCTCGAGAAGCAGCAGTCGGCCCTGCTCGCGGAGAAGATCGACGAAATTCTCGACCAGCTCATGACCGTTGAGGGCAACCCCTTCAGCGTTCCCCCCAGCACTCCCATTGAACTTGTCGACAATGACCAGCTCGAGCCCGTTCAGGAGCAGTTCCGCGCAGGGACCCTGAGCCTGGGCTGGGACCCAACGACGGCGCAGGTCGTCATGGAGGCCTATCCCATCACCGACGTCGACGTTGACGTTGACGATGAATCGCCCGATATGGATGACGCCAACGAGACCGAAATGCTGCTGGTGCGGATGCCGGTAGGCGCCGCCCGTGCATTCGCCAAGCGCACCCGTGAGGTCGTGGGCGCCGGACGACCTGCATGCCCGCTCTGCGGTTACCCCATCGACGCCGACGGGCACACCTGCACCCTTCCCGAGCCCTGATGCCGGCACTGGATCTCGTGACCGCCGAGTTGAAGCTGACCGGCCGCATCACGACTGCTTCAAACGCCACCTTCCTGGGCAACATCGGCGACGTGATGGTCGTCTATAAGCCGATAGCCGGCGAAAGCCCACTGTGGGATTTTCCCCACGGCACCCTGGCCCACCGTGAGGTGGCCGCCTACCTGGTCTCCCAGGCCTTTGGCTGGGACGTTGTCCCGCACACCTGGCTGCGCGATGGCCCCATGGGCGAAGGTATGGTGCAGCTCTGGCAGGAGCAGGACCCCGACCAGAGCGCCGTCGACCTGATCGCGACGGACCAGGTGCCGGAGTCGGGCTGGAAACACGTTCTCCAGGGACGCGATGGGAACGGGCAACTGGTCACCCTCGTCCACGAAGACTCACCGGCGCTCAGGCACATGGCGGTGTTCGACGTCGTCGTGAACAACGCAGACCGCAAAGGCGACCACATTCTGGCCATGCCGGACGGCCACCGGCACGGCGTGGACCATGGGCTCACCTTTCACCGTGACCACAAGCTGCGCACGGTGCTGTGGGGGTGGCTGGGAGATGCGCTGACCGCCGAGGAACGCGAAAGCATCGATCGTGTCAGTGAAGGACTGCGCGGTGGGCTGGGCCGGGACTTGGCCGACTTGCTCAGCGCCGAAGAAATCGCATCCCTCGCCGCGCGCTGCGCCCAGTTGCGCCGGGCCGGGCAGTTCCCGTCTCCGAGCGGTGGGATGCCGGCAGTGCCCTGGCCGCTGTTCTAATTCACCATGGAGCAGCCCCTTCAGGCGCCGCCCCTGCCCTACGCGAACATCGGGCGCGGGTCGAAGGTCACCTCTGCGTGAAGGAAGGGCCGTAACGGCTCCGGGTCGCCCGCGTCCCAGCAGGCGAAGTAGGGCTCAGCGATGTCGGCGGGGCGGGTGGGCGGGTCTCCAGAAGTTGTCATAAGCCCATGATTAACCGGTCATCTGCCAGAAGTACAACAAATTATTCCTCCTGGACCTGGCATTGTTGGTTGTGGAACTGCAGCAACTCCATTATGCGATCGAGGTTCAGCGGCGCGGATCCTTTACCTCCGCGGCAGATGCGCTGCACGTCGACCAGTCCGCAGTCTCCGCAAGTCGCAAAGCTGGAGCGGGAACTCGGCGTACGGCCGATTGACCGTGGCCGAAGTCGGGCGCATCGAAGGGGCCGCCGGCGATCCCCCCGGCCTCGCCCGCGGTGCCGTCATCGGATGAAGCATCCCCGGCTATCTCAACATCTTCGCCGAATTCCGCACCGCCCATCCAGGTGTCACGGTCAGCGCCAGCCAAGGCCAGTCGACCGACTTCACCGCCCGCCGAGCCCGACGCGATCACATTCATGGAGGACCCCGTCGCTGCGGGTGTGCCCGCCGGTCACGAATGGGAAGAACGGTCTCGCACCACCCGATGGCGGGCAAGCCGTGCCGCTGGAACACCCGGCCACCGAAAAACTCAAAAGCAGGACAGCTGAAACGCGTAACGCCCGCATTCTCCCCGTGCAAGGCACCCGTGGCGTTCGCCAGGCATGGACGCTGGGCGGGGAGATCAATCGAGAATGCCCACGCAGGATCAAGCCAGCCGGTTCGGGAAACAGGCGAGCAGGACTCAAGAAGCGCGCCTCGACCGATGGCAGTAGTGTGATTCTGAACCACGAATGAATGCCGCAATTGAACTTAGGAGAATCACATGGCCGAGAAGACCGCCGGGCTGTCCAAGGAAGAACGCGAGGCCGTCAAACAGCGCGCCGCGGAGCTGCGGGCACAGGAAAAGGCAGGGAAAAACCGCGCTGCAGGCGAGCAGGCGGTCCGGGAGGCAATCGCCGCGTTGCCGGAGGCCGACCGGCTTCTCGCCGAGGGCATCGACAGGATTGTTTCCGAAGTCGCCCCGCATCTCGTTCCGAAGACCTGGTATGGTTTCCCGTCCTACGCCAACGATGAGGGGAAGGTCGTCGTGTTCTTCAAGGCCGCCTCGAAGTTCACGTCCCGCTACGCCACCCTCGGCTTCGAAGAGGCAGCTAATCTCGATGACGGAGATCTGTGGGTAACCTCGTTCGCCGTGCTGGCGCTGACCCCGGAGACCGAAAAGAAGATCGCGGAGTACGTCCGCAAGGCTGCAAGCTAACTTGTCGGAGTCGTGAGCGGCCGCCCCCGGTACGTGTAGTCAGGGGAAACCCCAGGCATCAAAAACGACCCGATTCCCGCATGCACCGTGCTGGAATCGGGTCGTTTTTGATCCGTGCCGGCAACATCCGGCTGCCGGGAAGGTTGGACCTTGAAGCGGAACCCCACGGCATTCTTGCACTTTGCAGCGACCTGATACCGGGGTGGAGCCTTCACACGCGGTTGTTCCTGTTCCACAGCTGATGCGTCAGTCCGCTGGACGTGCTGATGGATTCAACGCTGAAGCGGTCTTCCAAGCCTGCAAGGTGGTCCCAAATCCGGACCCCGGTGCCGAGCACGATCGGAACGATCGCCACATGCAGGAAGTCGATGAGATCAGCTTGGAGGAACTCACCCACGGTCGAGGGCCCGCCGCCAATCCGAACGTCCAACCCACCTGCGGCTTCCTGAGCCAGGCGAAGCGCCTTTTCCGGGGACGCATCGACGAAATGAAAGCTGGTGCCGTTGGCGAACTCGAGTGGTTTGCGGGGATAGTGGGTCAGGATGAACACCGGAGTGAGGAAAGGCGGTTCGCCTCCCCACCATCCTTCCCAGCCGTCGTCGGGCCATTGCCCCGACTGCGGACCGAACTTTCGGCGCCCCATGATCTCCGCCCCGATGCCCTGGCCCCACATGCTGAACATGGCCCGATCCACGGTCACGGGGTCGTCCGTGCCATGAATGCCATGGATGACGCGGCCGTCGAACTTGCTGAAAAGCGCCCCGGCTCCACCGATCGGCTTTTCGAGCGTCACGTAATCACCAGCGGCGTATCCATCTGAAGAAACGAACAGGTTGTGCACCCGCGTCTGAACCATGAGATCTCCCTATGTGGTTGCAATCCGGAACCGTTTGAACCCTAGCGCAGAGTGGTTTCCGGCTGCAATCGTTCTGGCGGTCGGATGGCCCAGGCCATGTCTGACCGATACCCGCGCAAAAATGGTCATCGACCAAGCGCCGGCTCTACACGAAGCAGCTGGAATGGCAGTTTCAGCCTTATGGTGGGGATACGGGAAAACGCTCCCCGGATAATGTTCCGAAGAGCGTTCCCAAGGTGTTTTAGACGTTGAAGCGGAACTCCACCACGTCGCCGCAGATGGCAACCTCTATACGTCACATCTGCATCTGTGCAATTAGTCACACAGTATGCGTCGACGAGCCCTTGTGTTGCCGCATCAGATCCTGCGCCCAGTCCCGCAACGTAGCCTCGACGACCGCAGGCCGTTCAAGATGGACATTGTGCCCGGCCCCGTCGATCACGACGTAGCTTGCTCGTGGATAGTGCATCAGCAAGGTGAACTGATCCTCGAAACCCACGACATGATCCTGCCGTCCGGTGATGATCACCGTCGGGCCATCAAATTGGTTGAACACATCCTCGGGCCGCTCCTCGAGAAAGTAGCGCCGCGAAAGACGATCCATTGCGGCCTGATCGGCGGCACGAATACCCGGAAGCGCATGATCGCGAAATGCCTTCCAAGACTCATCGTCCTGACGCACCGCGATACCCGCAAATTCTTCACGGTCCGCGGGGGTCAGTGCATCCAGCACACCCGCATCGCACTCGAGTACTTCGAACTTCGGTAGGCGGCGCAGCGCTGCGTCAGGCTCAACCGCTGGAGCAATCAGGGCGAGGCCCATTACTTGATCAGGGAGCGCGGCGACCACATGCCTCGCGAGAAGTCCGCCCATCGAATTCGCTAGGAGCGCGAACGGGCCCTCTTCGACAAGCTCGCGGATCATTTCGACGAGCCACTGTGCGAGTTCCGGAAGTCCGCCAACGTCGTCGAGCGGAGCCGTCTCACCGAAACCAGGAAGGTCGAGATAGATCCGTTCCCAGTCACCGTCACCCGCGAAACAGTCGTCGAGCGCTAACAGCAGCCGGTGATCGACGCCGTTGCCATGCACTGCGATGAGCGGAACTCCGCTTCCTCTCCTCACAAGGTTGACGCCCACTCTCATGCCGCTTTCAAAGGCGTGATCTGTGCGTAGGTCGCCGCCCCGGCGTCGCGGGCAAGCTCCAGCTCGTACTGGGACTGAAGATTCAGCCAGAACTGCGGGTCGATGCCGAAGTACTGTCCGAGCCGCAGAGCCGTATCGGCAGTGATGGCTCGCTTGCCATGCACAATCTCGTTGATACGCCGCGGAGGCACACCGATCGACACGGCGACCTTGTTCTGCGTGATGCCGAAGCCCCTGATGAAGTCCTCCATGAGAATCTCGCCAGGGTGAATCGGCGGATAGAGCTTCTGAGTCATCGTCTCCTCCTCAGTGATAGTCCACGATCTCGACGTTCTCGGGTCCGGCGTCGGTCCAACGGAAGCAGATCCGCCACTGGTCGTTGATTCGAATACTGTGCTGACCAGCCCGATTACCCTTGAGAGCTTCCAGGCGATTCCCCGGAGGCACCCGCAGAGCGTCGAGGGTCGTCGCCGCATCCAGCAGATGCAGCTTCCGATTCGCCACCCTATGTATTCGCGGGTCGATACGTTTCGCCCGTTCGCGCAACCAGACGAACTCAGTGTCGCGGTCACCGAACGATCTGATCATGACACCAGTGTATAACGGAGTGCGTCAATAACGCTAGACGTTAAAGCGGAACTCCACCACGTCGCCGTCGTGCATGACGTATTCCTTGCCTTCAATGCGCACCTTGCCCTTGGCCTTGGCCTCGTGCATGGACCCGGCTTCGATGAGGTCCTCGAAGTGGACCACCTCGGCCTTGATGAAGCCGCGCTGGAAGTCGGAGTGGATCACGCCGGCCGCTTGCGGGGCGGTGTCGCCCTGGCGGATGGTCCAGGCACGGGCCTCTTTCGGCCCGGCAGTCAGGTACGTTTGCAGGCCCAGGGTGTGGAAGCCGACCCGGGCCAGCTGGTCCAGCCCGGATTCCTCCTGGCCGCTCATCTCCAGCATTTCGCGGGCCTCGTCCTCGTCAAGTTCCACAAGGTCGGCCTCCAGCTTGGCATCCAGGAAGATCGCATCGGCAGGGGCCACCAGCTCGCGCAGCTCCGCCTGGCGCTCCGGGTTGCCCAGCACGGCGTCGTCCACGTTGAAGACGTAGATGAAGGGCTTGGCCGTCAGCAGGCCCAGTTCCTTCAGGTGTTCCGTCTCCAGCTTGTCAGTCTTTACAGCGGAGAAGATGGTGTCGCCACGCTCCAACACGGCCTGCGCGGCCTTGACGGCGTTGAGCTCGGCAGCCTCGCGCTGCTTGAGCTTGACGGCCTTTTCAATGCGCGGGACGGCCTTTTCAATGGTCTGCAGGTCCGCGAGGATCAGCTCGGTATTGATGGTCTCCATGTCGGAGCGGGGATCCACCTTCCCGTCCACATGCACCACATCCGGGTCGTCAAAGACGCGGATGACCTGGGCGATTGCCTCCGCCTCGCGGATGTTGGCCAGGAACTTGTTGCCCAGCCCTTCGCCCTCCGAGGCGCCCTTGACAATGCCGGCGATGTCCACAAAGGACACCGTCGCCGGCAGCAGCCGCTGGGATCCGAAGACCTCGGCCAGCCGGGCCAGTCGCGGATCGGGCAGGCTGACCATGCCAACGTTCGGCTCGATCGTGGCGAACGGATAGTTTGCCGCGAGCACGTTGTTGCGCGTCAGTGCGTTGAAAAGGGTTGATTTGCCGACGTTGGGCAGTCCGACGATGCCAATTGTAAGTGCCACCCGTCAATCGTACCGGCAGGGCCCGGATTTCGCCGCCTGGGGCAATGGCCGGACGGTACGGGCCCTTCGGGCTGGTTTTGCGGGGCGGGCCTGTGCCGCTGGCCGTGCATGTCAGACCCCCGTGGCAAGGTGGAGGCATGACTGGAATTGGATGGCTTGTGGCCGTATTGATGTTGTTGGCCGGCGTGCTGGCCGGCGCCGCCGTGGCTGCGTGGCTGATGCGCGGGCGCCTGCTCGCCGCGCAGGGCGAGGCTGCCGCTGCCCGGCGCGAGACCGGCGAGGTGAATGCGAACTTTGCCGCGGCCGACGCCGAACGCCGTCTCCTGTTCAACCAGAACCGTGCGCTGTCCGCCCAGCAGGGCTCGGATTCCTCCGTGCTGCAGGCCCTGGGCCCGGTGTCGGAAAAGTTGAATGCCGTCCAGCGGCAGGTGGCGCTCCTGGAGCGGGACCGGGTGGAGCAGTACGGCCAGCTCGCCGAACAGCTGCGTGAAGCCAAGGATGCCGACGCCCGGCTCCTGGCCACCACCACCTCCCTGGAGTCCGCGCTGCGCTCCAACAACGCCCGCGGCAAGTGGGGCGAGGTGCAGTTGCGCCGCGTCGTGGAGGCTGCCGGCATGCTGGCCCATGTGGACTTTGAGGAACAGGTCCACACGGCCACGGCCGACGGCGCGCACCGCCCCGACATGGTGGTCCACCTGCCCGGCGGCAAGGAACTGGTGCTGGATGCGAAGGTGCCGCTGTCCTCCTACCTGCACGCGCACGACGCCGGCCCGTCCGCAGGTGCCGGCGCGGACGCGCACCTGGCCCGCCACGCGAAGGCGGTAAAGGCCCACGTGGATGCGTTGGCCGCCAAGAAATACTGGACGTCCGCCCACAATTCCCCGGAACTGGTCATCTGCTTTGTGCCGGTGGAATCCATCCTGTCCTCCGCCCTGGTCGCGGATCCTTCGCTGCTGGACTACGCCATGGGCAAGAGCGTGGTGCTGGCCTCGCCGATTTCCCTGCTGGCCATCCTGAAGTCCATCGCGTTCAGCTGGCGCCAGGATGTGCTCACGGAAAGCGCCAAGGAACTTTTTGACCTCTCGGCGCAGCTGTATTCACGCCTGGGCGTCATGGGCGAGGCCGTCTCCGGGGTGGGGGCCTCGCTGAAAACCTCGGTGGAGCGCTACAACAAGCTGGTCGGCACGCTCGAGTCCCGGGTGCTTCCCACTGCCCGGAAGCTGAACGCCTTCGACCCCAACACGCTGTCCGCCCCCGCCCTGGTGGAAGCCGTGCCGAGATCCCTCACGGCACCGGAGCTGGAGGAACAAGCGGGCTAGCCGGCGTGTCCGTGGCCGCCCAGGCCGCGGGAGGTGTCGCCGGCTGCCTTGAGCGTGGCACGCAGTTCCTTGGGCAGGGAGAAAAGGATGTCCTCCTCAGCGGTGACCACTTCCTCCACCGCACCGTAGCCGTACCCGGCGAGGAGGTGCAGCACGTCCTGGACCAGGATTTCCGGGACGGAGGCGCCGCTGCTCACGCCGACGGTGGCCACGCCTTCAAACCAGGATTCGTCGATCTCGTTGGCAAAGTCCACGCGGTGGGAGGCCTTGGCACCGTATTCCAAGGCGACCTCCATCAGCCGCACCGAGTTGGAGGAATTGGCCGAACCCACCACAATGACCAGCTCGGCCTGCGGTGCAATTTTCTTGATGGCCACCTGGCGGTTGGTGGTGGCGTAGCAGATGTCGTCGCTGGGCGGATCCTGCAGTTTCGGGAAGCGTTCACGCAGGATCTTGACAATCTCCATCGTCTCGTCCACGGACAGCGTGGTCTGCGACAGCCAGATCAGGTGTTCCGGATCCTCGACCTGCACGGTGCGGGCTTCGGCCGGGTTGTTCACAATCGTGGTGCTTTCCGGCGCCTCTCCGTAGGTCCCCTCGACCTCCTCGTGGCCCACATGGCCGATGAGCAGGATGTGGTTTTTCGCCTTGGCAAAGCGCACTGCCTCGCGGTGGACCTTCGTGACAAGGGGGCACGTGGCGTCGATGGTGCGCAATTTCCGGTCTTCGGCGGACTGCACGACGGCGGGGCTCACCCCGTGTGCCGAGAACACGACCAGCGCGCCTTCGGGCACCTCGTCGGTTTCCTCGACGAAGATCGCGCCGCGTTCCTCAAGCGTCGAGACCACGTGGACGTTGTGCACGATCTGCTTGCGCACGTAGACCGGCGCACCATAGTGTTCCAGCGCCTTTTCCACGGCGATCACGGCACGGTCCACGCCGGCACAGTAGCCGCGCGGGGCGGCCAGCAGGACCCGTTTGGCGCCGGCCACGGGGGCTGCGGCAGCGACCTCTTCGGGAGACCGGCGGCGGCGCGGAACGGCGGGCATGGGGACGGAAACGGCAGTGGTGCTCATGCCCCCATCCTACGTTGCCCGCCCCCTGCCCAGCAGGCCTGTGAGGAGGCCGACAACCACCAGCGCGACCGCCACGATGAAGCCGAGCACGATGCCCCACTGCCAGCTTGCCTGGGCTTGCGCGGCAAGTTCGCTCCCAAACCGTGCCACCACCGCGCTTCCCGCGCCGATCCTGCTGACCTGCCCGGCCGCAGAGCCCGTGCCCACCAGCCAGGCCAGGGCCACCACGCCCATCCCCAGGCCGGCCAGGACCAGTGTCAGCGCCCTTCGCCGCGCCACAGCCACGGCCAGCAGGAGCAGGAGCACGGCGGCGAGCGCCAGCCACTGTCCCGCGGCCCCCACCTTGGTCACCACGGGAATGGCCTTGGCCACCGTCGGCTGGTCCAGGCTGACCAGCACCTGCTTCGGCGTGGACAGGCTGACGCCCGTGTCGGCGGAGATCTTTGCACCCACCAGCCCCACCAGCGGGGCGACGTCCAGGTGGACGTCGCCACTGCCCTGTTGCTGTGCCGACGGGTCGAAGGTGAGCGTGTGGCTGCGGCGCAGCGTTTCCGACCAGGCCTCGGGGTAACCGGGCTGTGTGTAGAGGGACTGGGAGGTCGACTTGATGATGCCGGCGGCCAGGCCCTGGAGTTCCGGTGGCAGGTTCAGCTTGGCGGTTGCCTGTCTGGCGACCATGGAGGAGAGGGCCTGCTGGAAGTCTGCGTTGGCGCCCAGCGGCCCGGCCAGGGCCACAAAGCCGGATTGGTCCACTATGTTGCGTTCGGTCCACACCGCGGGACCGCTGATGGCGGCCAGCACCAGCGCAGCGATGACCAGGATGGCGGAGACCAGTGAGCGCATGAATAATCCCTTGATTGAGGTGGTGGGATACCACTTTATTCGAAGAATATTGGCGTCCCCGCCACACGCCTGGCGGATTACCACCCCGGGCGCCTGTGGATAACGGCGGGGGGTTGTCGCTGGCCAAAGCTAGAGTGGAAGCAGAATTTGTTTCCCAAGGATTGTGTTGCCCACCAGGACGGAGCGCGTTGCCCATGCAGGAAACCCCGGAACGGAAAGTGCTTCCGCCCACGGCGGCACAGACATCCCCGGAGAACCCGTGGCCGCTGGCCATGCTGAGCCAAAAGCTGAAGTCCCATATTGACAGGGCGCCCGCGGCCTGGGTTGAGGGGCAGATCATTGAACTCAACAAGCGGGCCAATGTCAGCTATCTCACCATCCGCGACGTCGACGCAGAGGTCTCGCTCAGTGTCACGGTCTGGGGTTCGGTCCTCAGCCAGCTCGCCACTCCGTTGGAGCGCGGCGCCCGCGTGGTGACGCTCCTGAAACCGGATTTTTGGCTGAAAACCGGCCGCCTGTCCATGCAGGGCCGGGACATCCGGCCCGTGGGCCTGGGCGATCTGTTGGCCAGGATTGAGCAGCTGCGCCAGGCCCTGGCCGCCGAAGGCCTGTTTGACCCGCGTCGCAAGAAGCGGCTGCCGCTGCTCCCCCACCGGATCGGGCTGGTCACGGGGCGCAATTCGGATGCCATGAAGGACGTGCTGCGCAATGCCGCGCTGCGCTGGCCGGCGGTGGAATTCGAAGTGCGCGAGGTCGCCGTCCAGGGCGTCAATGCCGTCACGGCGGTGATCGGGGCGCTGCGGGAGCTTGACGCCGACCCGGCCGTGGATGTGATTGTCATTGCCCGCGGGGGCGGCTCCCTGGAAGACCTGCTGCCCTTCAGCCACGAATCGCTGGTCCGTGCCGTGGCCGACGCCGTGACGCCGGTGGTCAGTGCCATCGGCCACGAGGCGGACCGCCCGCTGCTGGACGACGTCGCGGACCTGCGCGCCTCCACCCCGACCGACGCCGCCAAGCGGATCGTCCCCGACGTCGGCGAGGAACTGCGGCGCGTGGACCAGTCACGCACCCAGCTCAACCGCCGCATCAACCAGCTGCTGGAGCGCGAAGGCGACCGGCTGGCCCAGCTCCGCTCCCGGCCGGCCATGGCCCGCCCCGAAAGCATGCTCACGGCCCGTGCCGATGACATCGCCCGGCTCGGCGGGCGGGCACTGACCGCGGTGCGCAGCCAGGTGGGGCGGCATGCCGACCAGCTCACCCACCTCCGTGCCCAGGTGCGCGCCCTGTCCCCGCAAAAGACGCTCGACCGCGGCTACGCCGTGGTGCAGCTTGCGGACCGCAGCATTGTGCGCGACCCCGCCCAGGCGCCCGGCGGCACACCCCTGAAAATCCGTGTGGCGGGCGGCGACTTCAGCGCCGCAGCCACCACCAACTGACACTGCCAACTGACACTGCCAACCGACACCGCCGGCGGACGCTGCCGGCTCGAAGCAAAGGACCAGCCATGAGCCCCGAAACACCCTCAACAACGAACCCGCAGAACGCCGACGTTGCCATCCTGAGCTACGAACAGGCCCGCGAACAACTGGTGGCCGTGGTCAACCAGCTCGAGGCGGGCAGCTCCAGCCTGGAGGACTCGCTCGCCCTCTGGGAGCGCGGGGAGGCGCTGGCCAGGAAGTGCGAGGAATGGCTCGAAGGCGCCAAGGCCCGCCTCGACGCCGCCCGCGCCTCAACGGAGGGCTGAGCTGGGACCCCGCGGCACCTTTTCTAGGGTTTGTAGGTGCCTAGGAACTCGGCAATCCGTCCCACGGCTTCTTCAAGGTCCTCCACGTTGGGCAGCGTGACCAGCCGGAAGTGGTCGGGGCGGACCCAGTTGAAGGCGGTCCCGTGGGAAATGAGGATCTTTTGCTGCTCCAGCAGGTCCAGGGCGAACTGTTCATCGCTCTTGATCGGGTAGGCTTCCGGATCAAGCTTGGGGAAGAGGTAGAGCGCCCCCTTGGCCTGGTTGACGGAAACGCCGGGGATCTCGTTGAGCAGCCGGTAGGCGGCGTCCCGCTGTTCGCGCAGCCGCCCGCCCGGCAGGATGAGATCCTCAATGCTCTGGTGCCCGCCGAGGGCGGTCTGGATGGCGTGTTGGCCCGGCACATTCGCGCACATGCGCATGTTGGCCAGCAGGTTGATGCCCTCAAGGTAGTTCGCGGCCCTGGACTTGGGCCCGGAAATGGCCAGCCAGCCGGAACGGTAGCCGCAGATCCGGTACGCCTTCGACAGCCCGCTGAACGTCATGCACAGCACGTCGTCGCCGGTAACCATGGCGGTGTTGGTGAACTCGGTGCCGTCGTAGAGGATCTTCTCGTAGATCTCATCCGAGAACACGATCAGCCCGTGCTTGCGGGCCAGGTCCACCATGGACTTCAGGACGTGGGGCGGGTAGACCGCGCCCGTGGGGTTGTTGGGGTTGATGATGACCAGGCCCTTGGTCCGGGGCGTGATCTTCGCCTCCAGGTCCGCCAGGTCCGGCCACCAGCCGTTGTCCTCGTCGCACAGGTAGTGCACCGGCCTCCCGCCGGCCAGGCTGACCGACGCGGTCCACAGCGGGTAGTCCGGGGTGGGCACCAGGACCTCGTCGCCGTTGTCCAGCAGTGCCATGAGGGAGAGCGTAATGAGCTCGCTGACGCCGTTGCCGAGGTAGACGTCATCGACGCTGATGTTGTGGATGCCCCGCGTCTGGTAGTACTGGACCACGGCGGTCCGTGCCGAGAATATTCCGCGCGAATCGCTGTACCCCTGGGCGTGCGGCAGGTGGCGGATCATGTCCACGAGGATGGCGTCGGGCGCCTCAAATCCAAAGGGGGCCGGGTTGCCGATGTTCAGCTTCAGGATGCGGTGGCCCTCGGACTCCAGCTTTTGGGCCCGTTCCAGCACGGGGCCGCGGATGTCATAGAGGACGTTGTGAAGCTTGGTGGACTGCTTGAAATCTGCCATTAACCAAATATTGCACACCGTCCCTGCCGGTGCCTGTGTGACGTGCCCGCCGGGGCAGTGCCAATGGTCAGGAAGTGGCCTTGACGAGCCCGTTTTGCACCAGCCAGGACCTGGCAACCTGTGCCGGGGAGCCGAAGTGCATGCCGGCGCCGATGCGGTTCAGGTTGACCAGTTCGTCGTTGCCGAGCGCAGCGGAGACCTTGTTCAGGACCGCCTGCACGTCGGCGGGCACCTTGGCCTCGTTGACCACCGGCACCACGTTTTCGGGCCGGAAGATGCCCTTGGTGTCGGTCAGGGCCACCAGTGCGTTGTCGTCGATGGCGGGCGAGGTGCTGTGGATGTCCGCGACCTGGATGTCATCGCGCAGCAGCGCCAGCAGGAGTTCGTCGTGGGTGGAAGGCAGTTCCCGGTAGGTCTTGGGGACGCAGTTGTAGTCGGCACCGACGGCGGCCAGGCCGCGGTCCTTGGTGTGGAAGGCGGCCGAGCCGCCAAAGCTGAGCTTGGCGCACACCTTTGCCAGGTCGGAGATGGTCTTCAGGTGGTATTTTTCCGCCGTCACCGCCGTGACCACGAGGGAATCGTTGTCATTGGCCGCGGCCGGGTCCAACAGGGCGGTCCCGGCCGGAAGTGCGGCCTTCAGGGCGGCGGGCACTGCTGCCGGCGCGGTGGCACCCGCCGACGGGTCCAGTCCGAGCAGCATGTCGCTGGAGTAGCCCGGCACGACGTCGACCTTTCCCGCCGCCACCTGGTCCAGCAGCGTGGGGTCCTTGGGGTCCTCCGGCTTGACGACGGCGGCCAGACCGGCGGCGTTCATTGCCTCGGCGTACACATTGGCCAGCAGCACGCCCTCCAGCGGGTTCGAACCATCCGGCACGGCCGGGGTCCCCACCACGAGCGCCGGCCGCTTCGACTGCGTGGCGCTGGGGATGACGACAATGGGGCTGGTGGTGCAGGCCGTGGTGCCCGCAACCAGCATGACCGCCACGGCCGCGGACGCGGCCAAACGTAACAGGTGCATGTTCTCCCTTGGTCTGCCGGGTCCGGCGGCCCTGCTGGCCGGGCCGGGCCTGCGGCGCGTCCTTCAGGGAACAGCTTACCGGCGGCCCGCACCCGCCCCGTCCCCGCCTCCGCGGGAACGGCCGCGCGTGCTCAGCCCAGGTCCTCGACGTGGGTTGCGCCCCGGGCGCCGAGTTCCGGCGCCTCCCGAAACTGCGCTTGTGTGCCGGCGTGCTCCAGTTCCAGCACCGTGATGCGGTTGGTCCCGGGCCGCAGCAGGGGCGCCGGGACGTAGAGCGTATGCTGCGGGCCCACCTCCCAGTAGCGGCCCAGGAGGAAGCCGTTGACCCAGGCGAACCCCTTGACAAAGCCCGGCAGGGCCAGGTGGGTGTCCGCCGGTCCGTCGACGTGGAGGCTGCCGTGGAAGAGTCCCCGGCCGCCCGCCTCACCGCCCGGGTCCTGGCTGCCCGAATCCCGGCCGCCCGCGCGGCCCAGCAGCTCCGCCAACGGCGCGCCGGGGTCCAGGGCCCGCTGCTCCCAGTGGAAGACGTAGCGCTGGTTGACCAGCACGCCGCCCAGGATGCCCTTGCCCTGTCCGAACAGCGGCCCGTAGTTGATGCGGCCCTGGTTTTCCACCAGGATCTCCAGCACGGCCGGACCGCCCGCGTGGGCCACCGTCAGGCCGGCTTCCGCCGTGCTGTCCGTCAGGACGCCGGCGGGCACACCGTCAATCCACAGGTAGGCGCGGTCATGCAGGCCGCGGATCCTGATGGTGCCGCCGCCGATGGGCAGGACGGCCGTGGCGGTGTGGTGCACCAGTCCGCGGTCCAGGCCCAGCTGTTCGAAGGACAGCGGCTTGATGCTGGCGGCGGCTTCCCCTGCGCGGACCAGTTCCAGGAGCCCGGTGCCGGCCGTGAGGTCGATGCCCGACGCCGGCAGGACCGCGGCCGGGCGGGCCAGGGCCTCGGGCAGCGGGGCCGGCTCGCGGCCGGCCGCGGCATGGAACACTTTTCGCATGGCATGGAACTTGTCGGTGAGGCGCCCGTCCTCGCCGATGGGCGCGTCCGAGTCGTAGCTGGTGACGGTGGGCTGGATGGCGCCGTCGTGGTTGCACCCGGACGTCAGGCCGAAGTTGGTGCCGCCATGGGCCATGTACAGGCAGACGGAACCGCCAAGGTCCAGGATCTTCGCCACGTCGGCGGCGGCATCGGCCGCACCGCGGGTGTGGTGCTCCTCGCCCCAATGGTCAAACCAGCCGTTCCAAAACTCGACGTTGAAGAACGGTTCGCCGGGCCGGCGGCGCCGCCAGACGGCGTCGGCCGCATCGCCGCCGGAGCCCAGGGTCGCCGCCGCCCAGGTGTCCGGCAGGGCGCCGCCGTCCAGGAAGTAGTCCGTGCCGCCGTCGGCCGTGAACAGCATTTCGGTGATGCCGCGGGACTGCAGCGCTGCCCGGTTCCAGCGCAGGTAGCCGGCGTCGTCGCCATAGCTGCCGTATTCATTTTCAATCTGGACGGCGACCACGGGGCCGCCGTGCGAAGCCTGCAGGGGCACGAGGACGGGCAGGAGCCCGTCAAACCACTCCCCCACGACGCGGGTAAAGCGCGGATCCGAGGAGCGCAGCACCATCTCCGGGTCGGCAATGGCCCAGGCCGGGAAGCCGCCGTTGTCCCATTCGGCGCAAATGTAGGGTCCGGGGCGGACAATGACGTCCAGGCCCGCGTCGCCGGCAAGCGTGATGAAGCGGGCAAGGTCCCGCCAGCCGGTGAAATCCGGGGCCACCCCCCTGGTGGGCTGGTGGAAGTTCCAGGCCACGTAGGTGTCCAGCGTGTTCACCCCCATGGCCGCGAGCCGGGCGATCCTGTCCTCCCACAGCTCGGGGTGGATGCGGAAATAGTGCATGGCACCGGCCAGGATCCGGTGCGGCCGGCCGTACCGGCTGAGCTTCCGCCCGGAATAGGAGAGCGCCGGGCCGGGGCCTGACCGGCGCGTTGCGGGAAGGCGTGCGGCCTCCTCGGCGGGCGTTGGGGCATTCATGGACAAGGCTTCTCCCGGCATTCGTTCGGCAGGCACAGACTGTTATGGATAACAAGCATAGGCGTCTGCTCCCCGGCTGGTGAAATGCGGGGTCCGTTTGTGGGCCCCGGGGCGGCCATGTTACGCGAAACACCTACAATGGTGGCAGGCGCGACGGGCCACCCGGCACCGGACTGAAGCACCACTCTCCGGGCAGCCGGCGGAGACCGCGCAACCGAGCGAGGAGGCACACCATGAAACAACAATTCAAGCGGGGCCCCGCCATGCGCGACGTCGCGGCAGCCGCCGGCGTCTCGGCCCAGACAGTATCACGCGTCCTCAGCAACCATCCCCACGTCCAGGAGTCAACGCGCCGCCGGGTGCTGGCGGCCGTCGAGGAGCTTGGCTACCGCCAAAACAACATGGCCCGCGCCCTGGTCACCGGGCGCTCCAAGACGTTGGGCCTGCTGACGCTGGCCACCAACCACTACTCACGTTCCTCGCTGGCGCTCGGCGTTGAGCTGGGTGCCCGCGAGGCCGGCTACACCGTCAATTCGGTCACCTCCGACCTCAGCGTGCAGGCGCTGACCGACGCCGTCAACCGGTTGGTCCAGCAGGGCGTGGACGGACTCGTCATTGCCACCCCGCTGCGGGAAGCCGCTGCAAAGGTCCGCGAGCTGACGGCCCACATCCCCACTGTCACCACGGACGGTCCGGCCGGCAGCGGCGCAGGGCTGGTGGGCGTGGACCAGGAACTTGCCGCCGTCCTGGCCACGCAGCACCTCCTCGACCTGGGCCACAAGACCGTGTGGCATGTGGCCGGCCCCGCCGACTGGTCCGACGCCGCGAGCCGCCTGGAAAGCTGGCGGCGGACCCTGCAGGAGGCCGGCCGCGAAGTGCCGCCGGAGCTGCACGGCGACTGGAGCCCGGAGTCCGGCTACCGCAACGGGCTGATCCTGGGCCGCATGCCGGAGGTGACCGCCATCCTGGTGGCCAGCGATGAAATGGCGTTTGGCGTCATCCGGGCCCTGGGCGAACTGGGCCGGCGCATTCCCGGCGACGTTTCCGTGGTGGGCATTGACGACATCGACCTGGCCGCCTACGCCAACCCGCCGCTGACCACCATCCGCCAGTCGTTCGAGGACACCGGACGCCGCGCCGTGCTGCACCTCCTGGCACAGATCGCCGACCCGGACCGGGAGGGCTGTCCAGAGCTGGTGGCCCCGACCCTGGTGGTGCGCGGCAGCACCGCCCCGCCGCCGAAAGGCTAGCCGTACCTAGCCGGCGTCCGCCGCGGCGCCGTCGGCAACAAGACGGGGCACCCCAAAGATCGGGTCCTGGTCCAGGATCCGCACGTCGCCCAGCCCCCTGGCCGCCAGGTGCCGCCGGAAGGCCGCCTGCAGGGCCGGCACGTTGCTGCCCAGTCCGCTGCCCAGCACGATGGGGCCCGCCACGCCCAGCTGCACCGCCACCTGGTGCGCCATGGCGGCCAGGTCGGCGCCGGCCCGGTCCACCATCGCGAGCGCGCCGGCGTGGCCGTTGGCGGCGGCCGCGATGACCACCGGCGACGCGGCCGCCCAGTAGCGGCGCGTGGTGCCCTGGTGAAAGTGCGCAATCAGTTCGCCGGGCTGCTCCAGCCGGCAATACCGAAGCAGGCCGAGCGTCAGCTCGTCCGGCACGGCCCCCAGGTCCATCCGGTGCAGGCTGTGCCGCACGGCCTCGCGCCCCAGCCAGTAGCCGCTGCCCTCGTCGCCGAGGAGGTAGCCCCATCCCCCGGCGCGCGCCTCGGCGCCGTCGGCATTGGTGCCCCAGGCAGCCGAGCCCGTGCCCGCAATCACGGCCACGCCGGTGGACGCGCCGCCCGCAGCGAGCAGCAGGCGGGTGTCGTGCACCACGGTGACCTTGGCCCCGGGCACAAAAGGCGAGATGAGCGCCCGAAGGGCAGCGGCATCGTCGTCCGTGTCCACGCCGCCGGCGCCGGCAAACACCACGTCCGGGCGGGGGCTGTCCAGCGCGCCGCAGAGCGCGGCCAGGTGTTCGCGCGCCGTCTCGACACTCACGTTCTGCACGTTGGCGCTGCCGGCGCTCGCATCGGCGGCGACTTCGCCGTCCACCCACAGGATGCCGCGGGTCTTGGACCCGCCGATGTCCAGGCCGAGCACGGTCTTCGGCAGGGCGCGGGATTTCAGGGTGTCGGGAGTCACTCATCTAGACTAGTGGCATGTTCGCCTCCCCCATCATCATTGCCCCCATGGCCGGGGGAACCACGACGCCGGAACTCGCCCTGGCGGCCCGCGGCGCCGGCGCGTTTGTGTATGCGGCAGGCGGGTACCTCACCGCCACGGCCCTTGCCGGGCACCTGGCCCCGCTGCGTGCGGCCGGCGGAGACTTTGGTGTGAACCTCTTCGTGCCGCGCAGTGGGGCGCTCCCGTCCGGCGACGCCGCCGCACTGGCCCGTTACCGCACGGAGCTGGCCGGCGAGGCCGAACGCCTGGGCACGGAACTGCCCGCGGCGCTGCCGGACGCGGCAGACCCCAAGGCACGGGATTTTTGGGACGAAAAGCTGGACCTGCTGCTGAACGATCCCGTGCCGCTGGTCTCCTTCACCTTCGGCCTGGCACCGGAATCCGTGGTGTCGGCGCTGCACGGCAAGGGCACCCGGGTGGTGGCATCCGTGACCGGCGTTGAGGAGGCCCTGGCCGCGGCTGCCACCGGCGTGGACGCCCTGGTGGTGCAGCACGCCAACGCCGGCGGGCACTCCGCAGCCTTCCTTCCGGACGCGCCCCAGGGTGCGCCGGGTGTCGTGGAACTGGTCGCCCAGGTGCGGTCCGCCGTCGGGCTTCCCCTCGTCGGCGCCGGCGGAATTGGCGACGCGGCGACGGCCAGGGCCGTCCTGGCGGCCGGCGCCGAGGCGGTCCAGCTGGGCACGGCCGTGCTGCGCAGCGATGAAAGCGGCGCCCGGGCGCTGCACAAGGAGGCGCTGGCCGATCCTGCGTTCACGGCCACCGCCGTCACCCGGGCCTTCACGGGGCGTGCGGCGCGGGCGCTGGTCAACGATTTTGTCCGGGCCCATTCGGCCGGGGCGCCCCATGCCTATCCGGAAGTGCATTTCCTGACGGGTCCGCTGCGTGCCGCCGCTGGAGCGTCCGGCGACCGCGCAGCCTTGAACCTGTGGGCCGGGACCGCGTGGCAAAAGGCGGCCGCCGGGCCGGTCGCGGACATCGTCAGGGGCTTCCTGGACGGGCTGTAGGCAGCCGCCGGGCGTGTTTCGTTAAGGGGCGCGCTTCAGCGGGGCATGTTTCGGCGGAGGGCGCCGCCTGCGGCTACTGGCGGTCCGCGCCGCCGAGGAGTTCTCGGCCCCCGGCGAGCACCATGTCCCGGAACCGGGCCGCCTGGGCGGGGCCGTCAGGCCGGTTCCGCCACACCAGGCCGATGTCGCGGCGCGCGGCAGGCCAGGTGATGTCCACTTCCCGCCAGCCGAGGACGCTGCCGTGCGGCGCCGGCAGGCTGACCCGCGCCGGCGGGGCCACGGCCACGCCCAGGCCCGCCGAGACGAGGCCGCGGATGGTGTGCAGGTCCTGGCCCAGGAAGGCGACCCGTGGACGGAATCCGGCGCTGTGGCACAGGGCCTCGACGATGGAACGCATGCCGTAGCCGGGTTCCAGCATGACAAAGCCTTCGTCCCGGACGGCGTCGAGCCTGGTCCCGGCCGATCCGGCCAGCCGGTGGCCCTCGGGGACCACCAGCTTCAGCGGTTCCGAATACAGCACCTCTGCGCCGATCACGCTGTTTGGCACCGGCGGCGGGGCCACCAGCGCCAGGTCGGCCGTGCCACTTTCCAAAAGATCCAGGCAGAACTGCCGGCTCCCCTGCTGCAGGTCGAAGGTGACACCGGGGTTGTCCGAGGCAAAGGCCCGGATGAGCAGCGGCAGTGCGGCCTCCCCGAAGGTGTGCTGGAAGGCCACCCGGATCCGGCCGAACGACTTTCCGGATTCCTGGCGGGCCAGGGCCAGGCCCGTGCGCACGGCATCCAGCGCTTCGGCCGCCTTCGGGATGAGGGCCAGCGCAGCGGGCGTCAGCTCCACGCCGCGCCCCCTGCGCAGCAGCAGCGGGGTGCCGACGACGGCGGCCGCCCGGGAGAGTGCCCGGCTCACCGTGGACTGTGGGAGCCCCAGTGCGTGGGCGGTGGCCGTGACGTGCCGGCTGGCACCCAGTTCCACCAGGATGGGCAGCACGGGCAGCAGCCCGGAAAGTTCCGCGTGGTCGTCGTCCATGCTTCATGGAACCACGCGGCACGCCGGATGTCATGCATATTTGGATGTATTTTGAAATAATCATGCATTGGACGCATTAGTTCGGCGGTCTTACCGTTGAAGGGTGATGAGCGCGAACCAGGCAGGGACAGCGGCACCGGCAGCCCCGTGGGCCGGACACCAACTCGGCAGTGCCGGCTACCGGCGCGTGCTGGCCGCACTGGCGTGCGCCGGCGTTGCCACCTTTGCCCAGCTGTATGCCGTCCAGGGCCTGCTTCCCCTCCTGTCCCGCGACCTCCACGTCACGGCCGCCCAGGCGGCCCTGACCATTTCCGCGGCCACGATGGGTCTGGCCGTGGCGGTGCTTCCGTGGTCCTTTGTGGCCGACCGCGTCGGCCGGGTGCGCACCATGGGACTGGCCGTCATCCTGGCCACCATCTTCGGGCTGTTGGTGCCGGCCGCCCCCAACTTTGAGGTGCTGCTGGCGCTGCGCGCCCTGGAGGGGGCGGCCCTGGGCGGCATCCCGGCCCTCGCGATTGCCTACCTGACCGAGGAGATCAGTCCCCGTAATGCTGCGGCAGCCGCGGGCGCGTACGTGGCCGGCACCACCCTGGGCGGGCTGTTTGGGCGGTTGCTGGCCGGTCCGGTGGCGGACCTTGCCGGCTGGCGCATGGGCACGCTTGCCGTGTCCGTCTGCGCCGCCGTCGCAGCGGCGGGCTTCCTGCTGCTGGCGCCCGGGCCCCGGGGCTTTGTCCCGGTCCGGGGAGGGGGCGGCTTCGGCATGGTCCTGGCCCGGCTGGTCCCGCAGCTGCGCAACAAGTCGCTGCTGGCCCTGTACGCACAGGCATTCCTTTTGATGGGCGCCTTTGTCAGCGTCTACAACTACCTGGGCTTCCGGCTGGAGGCGCCTCCCTACCTGCTTCCGGCTTCGGCAGTGGCGCTGCTGTTCCTGGCCTACCTGGCCGGGACGGTGTCCTCACGCACGGTGGCCGGCCTGGCCGTCCGGTTCGGCCGGCGCACCCTGCTGCTGGCGTCCACGGCGCTCATGGCCGTCGGGCTCGCCGTGACGCTGGCACCCGCCCTGCCGGTCATCCTGGTGGGCCTGGTGCTGTTCACCGCCGGGTTCTTTGGCGCCCACAGCATCGCCTCGGGCTGGACGGGCGCCATGGCCACCTCCGGCCGGGCGCAGGCATCCTCGCTATACAACCTGAGCTACTACGCGGGATCGAGTGTGGTGGGCTGGGCCGCCGGGCTGGTGTTCCAGGCCGTGGGCTGGACCGCACTGGCGGCGGCCCTGGCGGGCCTGGCCCTGTTGGCGGCAGCAGCCGCCGCCACACTCCTCCCCCCGGGCCGCCCCCGCAGCTGACGCCCACCCCCACCCAACCCCCGGTTGCAATCGGGGCGTTACGGGCGAACCCTCCCTCACCCAGTGCGGAAGGGCTTGGAAAAAGTGCCCCGGTTGCAACCGAGCGTTGATGGGCGGGCATGGCTTATGTGGACGGATATTTGGTAGAATGGCGAACTATTGGCAATTTGAATCGCCAAGTTCGCCTATTTTGCACCATTTTGGAGGGTTCCGTGGCGTCACCAGCGAAGAACGTTCGGCGTGAACCGGCCGGGCATTCCCGGCCGGCGGAGGCCCTGGACAGCGTGGACCGCCAGATCATCGACGCCCTCGTGGCCGACGCCCGCATCACCAACCGGGACTTGGCCGACGCCGTCGGCATTGCCCCGTCCACGGCGCTCATGCGCACGCGCTCGCTCATGGAACGCGGCGCCATCGAAGGGTTTGAGGCAAAGCTGAACCTGGCCGTGATCGGCCGGGCCGTGCAGGCACTGATCGCCGTCAGGCTCCGCGCCCACGACCGCGACCAGATCGACACCTTCACCTCCCGCGTGCCGAAGCTGCCCGAGGTCCTCTCCACCTTCCACACCTCGGGCTCGGTGGACTACCTGCTGCACATCGCCGTCCGCGACACCGACGCGCTGCGCGACTGGGTCCTGGACAACCTCACCACCGACCCCGTGGTGGGCCACACCGAAACCACCCTCGTGTTCAAGCACATGCCCGGCCATACCGGCCCGCTGACCTAGCCGGCTGGCGGCCCGGCTTCCCGGACGAACGCCGTCGCACCCCGGGCCCCGTGCCGGCCGTCACCGCACGACGGCGGCCCGGTTCTGCAGGTGCGCGGCCGCGGCCAGGGCGGCACAGGCCAGGGCGATCGGCACGGCGAAGCCGGACACGGCGGCCTGCAGGCCCCACAGCTTGGCGGCCACGCCCAGCCCCAGCACGGGAACCGCACTGCCCAGGTAGGTCACGATGTAGACGGCGGAAATGACCTGCGCATGCCGCGACGGCTCCACGGCGGCCGCAACGTCGTTGAAAACCACCCGGAAGGCCACGCCCTGGCCAAGCCCGGCACTGATGCTGGCCAGCACCAGCAGCACGGGCGAGTGCAGCGTCCCGGCCGCGGCAATCAGCACCACCGAGGCCCCGAGCAGCAGCAGGCCGGCAGGCACCAGGTGGCGGCCCCGCAAGGCCACCAGCTGGCTCAGCGCCGAACAGCCCAGCGTGACGGCCGCGAGCAGCCCGACCAGGGGGCGGGAATCGGCCTGCACGATGTGCGCAAAGTAGCCGGGCGCCAGCGAGAGGCAGAACCCAAAGACGGCAAAGCTGACAAAGCCGGTGGACGCCGCCAGCCAAAACGTGCCCCGCGCCGAGCGGGCCAGGGCGGGCAGGCGCGGCCGCAGGCAGCTGCGCCCCTGGCCGGCCGGCGCCGGACTGGCTGCCGGCCGGGCGTCCAGGAGCAGCAGCGGCACCAACAACGCCAGCAGCACCACCGAATGCACCAGGAACGGCGCCTGGGTGTGGTCCGGCAGCAGCGAGAGCAGCCCGCCCGCCACGGGTCCGGCGGCCACGCCGCCCGAAGAGGCCAACAGCGTAAACCGCGAGGCCCATTCCGGCCGGCCGGGCATCAAGTCGCGCAGCGCCGCGGCGCTCGCCCCGGTGCCGATGGCCACCGCAAGGCCCTGCAGGGCGCGTCCGGCCACCAGCACCCCCAGCGATCCGGCCGTGGCAAACACCAGCCCGCCCGCCAGGCCGACCACGACGGCCAGCACGAGGGCGGCCCGCCGGCCAATGTGCTCCGACCAGTGGCCACACGCCACCAGCCCGCCGATCAGGGCCACCACATAGGCCGTGAACGCCACCGTGGTGCCCACCGAATCAAAGCCGATCCGTGCCTGCAGCAGCGGGTACAGCGGCGTGGCCAGGTTGGCCCCCACCAGGAGTGTGAAGATGACCGTGCCGGCCAGGAACAGCCGCGTGCCGACGCCGGCGTTCCACGACCACCGTGCTGCGGGGCCGGGGCGCATGGCAAGTTCCTGCAGGACGGTCACGGGCGGTTCCCTTCACGGTTTGTCTGGCACGGTTTGTCTGGCACGGTTTGTCTGGCACGGTTTGTCTGGCACGGTTTGTCTGGCACGGTTTGTCTGGCACGGTTTGTGTGGCACGGCCGCAGCGGCCGGGACCGCGAAAACCGGCAACAGAGTGTTGCCGGATGCTGCAAATCCATCTATAGAATGGCGTATGGGAAGTTTTATGATCCAGACTTTCCAACTCTTTGAATCAAAATGATCAAGAATTCCCGTCAAGACGATCCCGGAGTGAGCCGCATGAGCATTTTGGACCCCCTCGACGTGCGCCTGCTCCTTGCCTTGGTCGAGGACCCCCGGGCCCAGATCGGCGAGCTGGCCGAATCCCTCGGCGTGGCCCGCAACACCGTGCAGTCGCACCTGCGCCGCCTCTCCCGCAGCGGCGCCCTTCGGCAGGGCGGGCGTGAGGTGGACCTGGCGGCGGTCGGCTACGACGTGGTCGCCTTCATCACCATCGAGGTCACCCACCGGGACCTCGACGGCGTCATCGCGGCCATGCGCGCGGTGCCCCAGGTCCTGGAGGTGTACGAGATCTCCGGCCGCGGCGACGTGTGGTGCCGGCTGGCCGCCCGCGACGTCCACCACCTCCAGGGCGCCCTGCGCCAATTGCTGCGGATCCGGGGCGTGGTGCGCACCGAGACCTCCCTGGCGCTCCACGAACACATCCCCTACCGTCTGGAGCCGCTGCTGGAGGGCATGGGCCGCGGCTGACGCCACGCCGGGCCACGCCCGCGGAAGCCGGGCAGCCGCCGTCGTGCGTCCATAATGGGCAGGTGACCATCATTGACAACGGCGTGTACGTGGACGGGGTCCGCGTCGCCACCCCGCAGGGCCTGGACCAAACCTACGAGGCCATGGCCGCCTGCGGCGGCATGGCCTGGATCGGCCTGTTCCGCCCCGATGCCGCGGAAATGGCCTCCCTGGCCGATGAGTTCCAGCTCCACGAGCTGGCCGTCGAAGACGCCATCAAGGCACACCAGCGGCCCAAGATGGAGAGATACGACGACGTCCTGTTCACCGTCCTGCGCCCCGCACGCTACCTGGATGCGGAGGAAGCCGTCGAGTTTGGCGAGCTGCACATCTTTACGGGCAAGAACTTCGTCATCACCATCCGGCACGCCGAAACCCGCAGCCTGGCCTCCACCCGGCACCGCATGGAGGCCGACCCGCAGCTGCTCGCCCAGGGCCCCGAGGCCGTCCTGTACGCCATCCTTGACCAGGTGGTGGACGACTACCTGCCGGTGGCGGCCGGGCTGGAAAACGACATTGACGAGATCGAGGACCAGCTCTTTGCCGGTGACCCCAACGTCTCCCGGCGGATTTACCAGCTGTCCCGGGAGGTCATCCACTTCCAGCGCGCCATCCACCCCCTGCCCGACACGCTGGGCCGGCTCAAGGGCGGCTTTGAGAAGTACGGGGTCGACGTGGAGCTGCAGCGCTACCTGCGCGACGTTGAGGACCATGTGGAATCGTTGACGGCCAAGGCCGATTCGTTCCGGCAGCTGCTGCAAAATGCGCTCACCGTGGACGGCACCCTGACCGCCAACCGCCAGAACGAGGCGAGCGCCGCCCAAAACGAGCAGGTCAAGAAGATCTCCTCCTGGGCGGCCATCTTCTTCGCCCCGACCTTCGTGGCCGGTGTGTACGGGATGAACTTCCACAACATGCCGGAGCTGGCCTGGCCGTGGGGCTACCCGTACGCCATCGGCCTCATGTTGCTCATTGGCGCCGTCATGTACGTGGTATTCAAGAAGAAGACCTGGCTGTAGCACCCGGTCCGGGCCCGGCCGGCAGGCGCAGCCACCGCGGCGCCCGTTCCTGAAAGGTGTGCGGCGCCAGGCCGGCCGCCCCGGCCGGCAGTGCGCCCAGGTACGGGGTGGCCAGCTGGCGGAAATAGCTGCGGTTGTCCTCCTCAAGGTCCGACGGCGTGCGCGGCCAGGAGCCGACCACCAGGCCGGCGGCCGGCAGGCCGCGGCGCTCCAGCGCCTCCAGCGTCAACAGCGTGTGGTTCAGCGTGCCCAGGCCGCTGCGGCAGACCACCACGGTGCTGCACCGGAAGGCCCGTCCCGCCGCCACCGCCAGCTCCGCGAGGGTGTTGCCGTTGGCGTCCAGCTCCACGAGCAGTCCGCCGGCGCCTTCGACCAGGACGTGGTCGAACGCGCCGGCCAGGCCGGCGATCCGGTCCACGTGCTGGGCCAGCGCGGGCAGCCCCCGGCCCTCGCGGACGGCGGCGGCCACCGGCGCCATGGGATCCCGCAGGCGGATGCCCTCGTGGACGGCCCGGACACCGCTGAGCCTTGACACTTCGGCCATGTCGCCGGCACCGTCCGGGGCCACCCCTGTTTGCGTCGGCTTGTAGACGGCAACGGTTGCCCCGACGGCACGGTGGGCGGCGGCGAGGGCGGCCGTCGTGACGGTCTTGCCGACGTCGGTGTCCGTGCCCGTGACAAACGTGATGGCAGCTGGTTTCACGGTTCTCCCTGGGTGGCGGTGACGGTGAGCGGGGCCTGGAACGACAGCAGCCGCAGCCACTGCGGCGGCGGCCCGGCCAGGCGCAGTCCGGGCAGGGCCGCGGCGGTCTCCTCCACAACCAGTGCGGTTTCCAGTTCCGCCAGCCGGGCCCCGAGACAGCGGTGCAGGCCGTGGCCAAAGGCCAGCGAATAGGCGGTGGGCCCTGCCCCGGCGGGGTGGTGCCCGCTGAGTTCGAGCAGGATTTCCGCCCCCGCCGGGAGGCTGGCGCCGCCCAGCGTGGTGTCGACGACGGCGGCCCGCCGCCAGGTGTGGACGGAGGACTCTGCGGCGAGGACGCGGCGGACGTGGGCCTGCGCCCGCCCGGGTTCGGCGAGTCCGGCCCAGCCGCCCGGGCCCGGGCCCGGGGTGCCGGTGCCGGCGGACTCGGTGCCGGCGGACTCGGTGCCGGCGGACTCGGTGCCGGCGGACTCAAGGCCGCGGTACAGTGCGGTGCTGATCAGCAGGGAGGTGGTCTCCTGTCCGGCAATGACCAGAAAATACCCCAGCGAGCACACCTCCGGCTGTGTCAGCCCGGCGGCGTCCAGCACCCCGAACAGGGAGGCCGTGCCGCGGGCGGCCGCCGCCTCGCCCCGGAGCCAGCCATAAAATTCGGCGGCGCTGCGCGCCAGGACCTGCTGCCGCTCCGGGTCCGGCCAGCCCCAGAACAGTTCCAGCGAGTCCCGGCTCCAGCGATTGAGGAGGCCCGGTTCCGGGATCGGCTGGCCCGTGAGCCCGGCCATGATGAGCGGCGGGATGTGGCGGGCCACGGCGTCGGCCAGGTCCACGGGCCCGTGCCGGAGGCCGGCCGCCGCCGCGTCCAGCCGCTGCCGGGCGAGCTCGCGCACCCGCGGCGCAACGGCGGCCACCTTGGCGGGCGTGAAAAACCGGCCAACCATGGTCCGCACCGCACGGTGCCGCTCCCCCGTGGCGGAGGCCAGCACGGGCGGCAGCGCAAAGCGGGCCTTGCTGAGGATGCGCAGGGTGGCCGGCGCCAGGGGCACCACGGAGGTCAGGGCGTTGGTGGGGGCAAAGTCCTCCGTGCGCCGCATGACCTCCCGCACCTGGGCAGGGTCCCCGACCACCGTGAACGTCATGCCGCACCCACTGCCCGGGCCACGGCGCCGGCAGCCCGGTCCAGTTCCGCGGCACCAAGGTTGGCCCGGGCCGTGAGGCGCAGCCGGGACACGCCGTCGGGCACGCTGGGCGGTCGGAAGCAGCCCACGGCCACGCCGGCGGCACGCAGCCCGGCAGCCAGCGAGGCTGCGCGCTCGGCCGACCCCACGGCGATGGACTGCACCGCGCCGGCCGCAGGGTCCGTCCCGCACCGCCGGGCCAGCAGCGAGGCGTTGTCCAGCATGCGCCGGGCCAGGGCGGGCTCGGCCAGCACGATCCGGGCCGCCTCGGCCGCCGCCGCTGCTGCAGCCGGGGCCAGGGCGGTGTCGAAGATGAAGGTCCGGGCCGTGTTGGCCAGGTGCTCCCGAAGCAAATGCGGGCCCAGGACGGCGCCGCCCTGCGAACCGAGCGCCTTGGACAGCGTCACGGTGACGGCCACGTGCGCCGCCCCCGCAAGCCCGGCGGCGTGGACGGCCCCGCGCCCGGCACCGGCCACCCCGATCCCGTGCGCCTCGTCCACCAGCAGCAGCGCATCGTATTCGGCGCACAGGGCTGCCATGTCCGCGAGCGGCGCGGCGTCCCCCAGCACTGAATAAATGGATTCAAGCACGACGACGGCGCGCGGCTGGGTGCGCCCGGCCAGTGCCGCCCGGATCCCGTCCGTGTCCTGGTGCGCCACGGCGACCGACGGCGAGCGCGAGAGCCTGATGCCGTCAAGCAGCGAGGCGTGCACGTGGGCGTCGTGGACCATGAGCGTCCCGGGTCCGCCCAAGGCCGCGACCACGCCTAGATTGGCGGTGTAGCCGCTGGAAAAGGCCAGGGCGGCTTCCTGGCCGGTGAGCAGGCACAGCTGCCGTTCCAGGTCCAGGTGGGCGGCCGTGGTGCCGCACACCACGCGGGATGCGCGGGCGCCGGCGCCGTGCAGGGCCAGCGCCGCGGTGGCAGCCGCGACCACGCGCGGGTCCGAGGACAGCCCCAGGTAGTCGTTGGAGGCCAGGTCGACGAGGCCGTGCTGCAGCCCCACGGTGCGGACCAGCCCGCGGCGTTTCCGGACGGCCGCGCGGGCGGCCAGCCATTCGTCCATGGCTGTTGCCGTGGGGGCCATCAGCCGTGCACCTCTCTGATGGCGGCAGTGATGCCTGCGCCGATTTCGGCCACGTCGGCAGGGGTGCTGGTGTAGGGCGGCATGGTGTAGACGAGGTTGCGGAAGGGCCGCACCCACACGCCGTGCCCCAGGGCCGCGCGCGTCACGGCCGGCACGTTGACCGGCCCGGAAAGTTCGACGACGCCCACGGCACCCAGGACGCGCACCTCCCGGACCGCGCCGAGCGATGCCGCCGGCTTCAGGGCGTCCTGCAGGCCGCGCCTGATCCCCCGCACCCGGTCCTCCCAGCCGGAGGCGGCCAGCAGGTCCAGCGAGGCACAGGCCACGGCGCAGGCCAGCGGGTTGCCCATGAACGTGGGCCCGTGCAGCAGGGCGCGCAGCGGCGAGCCCGTGATGGCACGGGCAACCCCGGCCGAGCACAGCGTTGCCGCGAGCGTCAGGTAGCCGCCCGTCAGGGCCTTGCCGACGCACATGATGTCCGGGACCACGCCCGCCCAGTCGGAGGCAAACAGCTTGCCGGTCCGGCCGAGGCCGGTGGCGATCTCATCGCAAATGAGCAGCAGCCCGTTGTCACTGGCCACGCGCCGCATGGCGGCCAGCGCACCGGGAGCGTAGGCGTCCATGCCGCCGGCGCCCTGCAGCACCGGTTCAACAATGATGGCCGCCAGCTCGTCTCGGTGGCGGGCCACCGTGTCCTCAAGCGTGCCCACCCACTTGGCGAGTGCTTCGGCGTCGGCCAGCAGTTCGCCGCCAACCAGCCGGGCGGCGGGCGGGCGGGGCAGGAAGAGCTGTTCGGCGATGAGGGACGGAAAGGCCGCGTGCATGCCGTCCACGGGATCGCACACTCCCATCGCGGCGAAGGTGTCCCCGTGGTATCCGCCGCGCAGCGCCAGAAACCGCGTCCGCCGGGGACGGCCGCGGCCCAGCTGGCACTGCACGGCCAGCTTCAGTGCCACCTCCACGGAGACCGAGCCGGAGTCGGCCAGGAACACGTGGTCCAGGCCGTCCGGCGTCATCGCCACCAGCCGTTCGGCCAGCTCCACGGCGGGCCCGTGGGTCAGGCCACCAAACATCACATGGCTGAAGCGGCCCGCCTGGTCCAGCAGCGCCCGGTCCAGCACGGGGTTGCGGTAGCCGTGTATGGCGGACCACCAGGAGCTCATGGCGTCCACGGCGTCGAACGGTGTGCCGTCGGCCGCGCCCAGGGTCAACCGGGTCCCGGACGCGCCAAGGACGGCGTAGGGTGCGTCCCCGTCCAGCGGCGCGTAGGGGTGCCAGAGCAGGCCGCGGTCCCGGGCAATGAGCCCGCAGGCCGGTGCTGCGGCGCCCGCGCGGACTGCGCCGGCAGCCTCAGGCATTGGGCGCCACGGCCGTTCCCGCCCCGCGGCGGCGGATGGTGGCGGGGGCACCCGGGGTGGTGCCGGCGTCGTTCGTGCCCCGGATCGCAGTGGCGGGCTGGCCGGCAGGGCCCTTGCCCAGGACCACGAAGCCGTTGTCGGCGATCATGTCCAGGTCGGCCCGGCCTTCCTGGCCCTCGCTGGTGAGGTAGTCGCCAAGGAACAGGGAGTTGGCCACGTGCAGGGCGAGTGGTTGGAGAGAGCGCAGGTGCATCTCGCGCCCGCCGGCCATGCGCAGCTCGGTGGCGGGGCAGGCGAAGCGGACCATGGCGAGGATGCGCAGGCACTGGCCGGGGGTGAGCAGCCAGGTCCCTTCCAGCGGGGTGCCGTCAAAGGGCATCAGGAAATTGACCGGGATCGATTCGCTGCCCAGGGAGCGGAGGGCGAAGACGGCGTCGACGAGGTCGTTGTTGCTCTCCCCCATGCCGGCGATCAGCCCCGAGCAGGGTGAGAGTCCGGCACCCTTGGCGTGCTCCACCGTCTGCACCCGTTCGGTGAAGGTGTGTGTGGAGCAGATGTCGGCGTAGTTGCTTTCGCTCGTGTTGAGGTTGTGGTTGTATGCGTCCACGCCCGCGTCCTTGAGGCGCTCGGCCTGGCCGCCCTTCAGGATGCCCAGGCAGGCGCAGACCTCCACGTCCGGGTGTTCCCCCTTGAGCCCGGTGACCATGCCGGCCACGCGGTCCACGTCGCGGTCGCTCGGGCCCCGGCCGCTGGCCACCAGGCACACCCGTGAGGCACCGGCGCGGATGCCGGTGGCCGCCTGGGCCGCCGCCTCCTCCGGGCTGAGCCAGCTGTACTTCAGGATCTGGGCGGCCGAGCCCAGCCGCTGGGAACAGTAGCTGCAGTCCTCCGGGCACAGGCCGGACTTCAGGTTGACGAGGTAATTTACCTTGACCGTGTTGGCGAAGTGGGCCCTGCGGAGGCGGGCGGCCGCGGCCACCACCTCCAGCAGCTGCGCATCGGTGGATTCAAGGACGGCGAGTGCTTCGTCGCGGCCCAGGGTGGCGCCGGCGAGCTGCCGGTCGGCGAGGTCGTGGAAATAATTGAACACCGTTCAAGTTTGTGCCGGGCGAGGCCCTCTGTCAAGGGCGCGCGCTGCGCGCCTGCTGCCGCTTGTGCGGCGCACGGGGTCCAATGGACCGCAGGCGCTGCGGGGATGGGGGAAGATGGAGGGACGCGCCGCCCTGGCGCGGAGGCGGCACGGGGCAGCACCCGGACCGCCCGCCGAACAGCACCCCGGACTGTTGGAAAGGAGCGCGCCCATGCCGCTGACACGTGAGGCCATCGTGGATGCCGCGATGGGAATCCTGCGCGAATACGGCCTCGCCGACCTCTCCATGCGCCGCCTGGCCCGCGACCTGGACGTCCAGCCGGGGGCGCTCTACTGGCACGTAAAAAACAAGCAGGAACTCCTCACGGTCCTGGCCGGCCTGATCCTGGCGCCCGTGGACGGCCGTGCGGCAGCCACGGCGCGGGACCTTGCCCTGGCCGTCCGCGAAGCATTGTTGTCCGTGCGCGACGGCGCCGAGGTGGTGGCCCTGGCCCACGCCCTGAAACCTGATTCACCTCCGCCGCTGCTGGGCTTTGGCGCGCTCCTGGCCGGCCAGGGCCTGCCCGCACCGGTGGCGGAGGGTGCCGGCCGCGCGCTGGTGCACTACGTCCTGGGCTCGGCCATGGAGGAGCAGACGCGCGCCGGATTCTCCCGGGCCGGCCTGCTCGACGCCGTGGACGCGCCGGATGGCTCCAGCGCCGGGGAGGTCTTTGTGCTGGGCCTAGAGCTGTTTTTGGCCGGTGTCCCCGGCCTGGCGGCTACGTCCGCGCCAGCGCCTCAATGTCCTCCAGAAAGTCCTGGGCCACGGCGTCGCTGACGGTGGCCCGGGTGTCCGCAATCGTCTCCAGGTAGTCGGCCGTGACGGGCCCGCCCGCCGGGGCGCCGCCGTCGTACACCGCCTTTTCCAGGGCCCGCTGGGAGGCGCTGCGGGCAGCAAATTCGATGTCCGCCGGGGAGAACCCCGCGCTGGCCGCAACCAGCCCGGCCACGTCCACCCGTTCCAGCGCGGCCGCAGGGATGAAGCGCGTCCACAGGGCGGTGCGGGCGCCGGCGTCGGGCAGGCCGATGGGGATGACGTAGTCGAAGCGGCCGTGGCGCAGGAACGCCGAGTCCAGCGAGCGGATGAAGTTCGTGGCGCACACCAGCAGCCGGCCGGGCTGGTCGCGGAAGGCCGGGATGATCTTCAGCAGCTCGTTGGTGACGCCCTGCATGGGCGACGGCGGCTCGCCGGAGCGCTGCGCGGCGATCTCCTCGACCTCGTCAATGAACACCACGGCGTGCTCCAGCTCGGCAATGTCCAGGAACGTCTGCCGCAGTGCGCCGGCCAGCCCGCCCGGCTCCCCCGCCAGCCGCGAGGGGAAAACCTCCACAAACGGCCACTCGAGCCGCGACGCGATGGCCTTGGCGAACGTGGTCTTGCCCGTGCCGGGAGGGCCGAACAGCACCACGGCGCGTGGCGGCACCACCCCGTACTCCTCGGCCAGTTCCGGCTCGGCCAGCGGCAGCACCAGCCTGCGCTCCAGCAGTTCCTTCTCCGCCGACATGCCCGCCACCCGGTCCCAGAGGTCGCGCGGGAGGACCCGGCCACCCAGTTCCTCCAACGCCCCCAGCTCCGCACGCTGGACGGGGATGCGGCGTTCAAAGTAGCGCAGGTTTTTCTTCACCACGAAGCCGCGGTTGGAAAACGCCTCCACGCGGGTCTCGGTTTCCGGCATCAACGCGGAGAGCTTGTTCAGCCCGTGCGCCGCCATGCGGTTTTCGACGGCGGCCAGCAGCGAGGTGCCGATCCCCCGGCCCCGGAAGGCCGGCAGGGTGGACAGGAACACGATCCACCCCTGGTCGTGTGCCGCACGGGCCACGGCGGCGCCCACCAGCTGCTCGCCGTGGACCGCCACCACGGCGTGGTCCTTTTCGCAGGACGCCAGCACCTCGGAGAGGTCGTAGACGGGCTCCACGCCGTTGGCCTTCAGCGACTGCCACAGGGCCAGGACCCCCTCCACGTCCTGCGGGTGAAAGTCACGAATCGTCCACGTTGTCATGCTCCGACGCTCCCTTGCGTTGTGCGGACCGGCCGGCAAAAACCGGTGCCAGCATCATGGCACACCGCCGCTCAGGCGCCGTAATGTGTCGCCTTCCGCGGTGGCCAGGGCCGGCGCGCCACAGCGCGGCTACCGCGTCCGCACCACTTCACCGGCCGAGCGGTGCATGAGCAGCGCTTCCGCCACGGGGTAGAGCATCATGACGGCAAGGACGGCAAACGTCCACTGGAAGCCGGCCACCGGTGCGGCGCCTGCCAGCAGCACGTCGGCGGCCCGCAGGATCAGGGCCCCCACGGCCACGCCCAGTCCGGTGGCAACCTGGGCGATGGTCGAGGACAGCGTGTTGGCCCCGGACATCCGGGCCTTGGGCACGTCCGCGAACTGCAGCGTGTTGTAGGCGCTGAAGCCGATGGAGCGCAGCACGCCGCTGGCAAACAGCACCGCCGCGACCACGGCCAGCGGCGTCCCCGGCCGCAGCAGCGCGCACGCGCCCAGCACCGCGGCACCGCCGCCGTTGCTGAGCAGGAGCACAGTGCGGAATCCAAACCGCCGGATCAGCGGCGAGGTGGCCGGCTTGACCAGCACGTTCCCGGCAAACACGGCCATGGTCATCAGCCCGGCCCCAAACGCGGTCCAGCCAAAGCCGACCATGAACATCAGCGGCAGCAAAAACGGCACGGCGTTGATGACCAGCCGGTACAACGCCCCGCCGCCGTTTCCCACCCGGAAGGTGGGGATCCGCAGCGCCCGCAGGTCCAGCAGCGGATGCCGGGACCGCTTGAACCACCACAGCGCGGCCGCCCCGCCGGCCAGGGCCAGCAGCAGCCACAGTGCGACGCCGGCCCACGGGGTGGGCGCCGACCCCACCAGTTCCAGCCCGATCACCAGGGCGGCCAGCGCCACGCCGCACAGCACAAAGCCCAGCCAGTCCGGCGGCGGCACCTTGTGTGCGCGGAGGTCAGGCACCACCCGCATGGCCACGATGAAGGCGATGGCACCCAGCGGGACGTTGATCAGGAAGATCCAGTGCCAGCTGGCATAGGTGGTCAACAGCCCGCCCAGCGCGGGGGCGATCACGGGCGCCACGAGGGCCGGCCACGTCAGGTAGGCGATCGCCTCGAGGAATTCCTTCCTGTCGGCGTCCCGCAGCACCACCAGCCGGCCCACCGGCACCATCATCGCCCCTCCCATGCCCTGCAGCATCCGGGCGGCACAGAGGGCGGTGAGGCTGGGGCTGAGCGCGCACAGCAGGGACGCGACGGCAAAGACGGCGATGGCCGCCGTAAACACCTTCCGGGCGCCGAAGCGTTCGGCCAGCCAGCCGCTGATGGGGATGCCCACCGCCAGGGTGATCAGGTAGCTGGTCATGGCCAGGTTGATGTCCACGGGGCGCACGTGCAGGTCCGCGGCCATGCCGGCGGCGGCCGTGGCAATGATGGTGCCGTCAAGGATCTCCATGAAGTAGGTCCCGGCGACCAAGAGCGCCAGGGCGCGGCTGAAGGAGCTCGTGCCGGCCGACGTCGTACTGGTGATTCCCACCGCACAAGCCTAGCGGCCGAGGGGCCCCCCGCGAGCGGAGCGAGCGGCGGGGAGGGCGCGACGGCGCTACCGGGCAAGCGGCCCCGCACGGTCTGCGGTGCCAGCACCCCGAAGCCGGCCGGCCCCAAGGGACGTGAGGCAACTCACGTCCCCCTCGGGAAACAATTGCGTGCCTTTTGACGCTGAGAAGGTACGGAACCACAACCCCCGAAACAGAAAGCTGGGCCCGTGAGCGTTGACATCGCATCGGAAATCAATCTGCAGGATGAGCTGATCTTGGACGCGGGCGCCGCGGCGGCCCTGTTCCTGGAGGCCCGCACGGCCAACAGCTGGGCCGAGGATGAAATCCCCGCCGAAACGCTCGAAGCCGTCTACGCGCTGACCCGCATGGCGCCGACTGCGATGAACATCCAGCCGCTGCGCGTGCTGTGGGTGCGTTCGGCCGAGGCCCGTGAGCGGCTGGTTGCCCACATGGCCGACGGCAACAAGGCCAAGACCCTGACGGCACCCGTGGTGGCCGTGCTCAGCTACGACACCGACTGGCACGAACTCCTGCCCACCACGGCCCCGCACGCCGCCGGCATGGTGCCCACCTTCGCCGCCAACGACGCCCTGCGCCAGGGCATGGCCGCCAACAACGCGCACATCCAGGCCGGCTTCTTCATCGTGGCCGCCCGCGCTGCAGGGCTGGCCGCCGGCCCCATGACCGGCTTTGACGCTGCCGGCGTCGATGCCGAATTCAATGAAGGCTCCTCACGCAAGGCCTTCATGGTGGTCAACCTGGGCAAGCCGAACGGCATGGTGGACCGTGCCCGCCTGCACCGCCTGGAGTTCGACGCCGCCACCGCCACCGTCTGACGCCCGGGACCCGGGGGCCGGGTCGGAGCCGCTTCCGTGCCCTGCCCGTCCCGGCGGCCCCGGACTACACTGGCCGCATGGACACCCTTTCAGCCCCCGTCACGGTCACCGTCACCGGCGCTGCCGGCCAGATCGGCTACGCACTCCTGTTCCGCATCGCCTCCGGCGCCATGCTGGGTCCGAACGTGCCGGTGAAGCTGAGGCTGCTGGAGATCCCCGCCGCCGTCAAGGCCGCCGAGGGCACGGTGCTGGAATTGCTCGATTGCGCGTTTCCGCTGGTGGCCGGACTGGACGTCTTTGACGACCCCGCCAAGGCGTTCGACGGCGCCGGCATCGGCCTGCTGGTGGGCGCCAGGCCGCGCGGGCCGGGCATGGAGCGGGCCGACCTCCTCTCCGCCAACGGAGGCATCTTCTCCGTCCAGGGCCGGGCCATCAACGACGGCGCTGCGGACGGCTTCCGGGCGGTGGTGGTGGGGAACCCGGCCAACACCAATGCGCTGATCGCGGCATCGCACGCCCCGAACGTCCCGGCGTCGAGTTTCACCGCCATGACACGGCTGGACCACGACCGTGCCGTGGCCCAGCTCGCCGCCAAGACCGGTTCGGGGGTGGGCGGCATCCGCAGGCTGGCCGTCTGGGGCAACCACTCGGCGTCCCAGTACCCGGACATCACCCACGCCACCGTGGACGGGGTGCCGGCCGTCGACCTGGTGGACCGGACGTGGATCGCGGACGAGTTCATCCCCCGCGTGGCCCGGCGCGGGGCCGAGGTCATCGCCGCCCGCGGCGCGTCGTCCGCGGCATCGGCCGCCAACGCCGCCATCCGGCACATGCGCCTGTGGGTGCAGGGGACCCCGGACGGCGACTGGACCAGCATGGCCGTGCCGTCCGACGGCTCCTACGGCGTGCCCGAGGGACTGGTCAGCTCCTTCCCCGTCACCACCTCCGGCGGGGACTACAGCATTGTGCAGGGGCTGGAGGTCGACGCTTTCTCACGGTCCCGGATCGAGGCCAGCGTGGCGGAACTGGCCGGCGAGCGCGACGCCGTGCGGGGCCTGGGCCTGATCTAGCGTCCGGGCTGCTTCCTGCGGCCCTTGGCAAAGTAGGCGATGGGCCCGGCAAAATTAATGAACGACGCCGCCACCCAGGCGGCCTTGGGGCCGTTGACTTGCTGCCGCGTGCGTCCGGAAAGGTCGCGCAGCGCCGCGAGCTGCAGGGCCAGCTGCAGCACCCCGGCCACCACGATGGCGCGCTTCCTGCCCCGGCTGAGGTCCTTCCACTGCTGCCTGGCTGCCATGTCCCGCTCCTTCACTGCCTTCATTTAGACACTGCCTTCATTTAGACACTGCCTTCATTTAGACACTGCCTTCATTTAGACACTGCCTTCATTTAGACACTGCCTTCATTTAGACACTGCCTTCATTTAGACACTGCCTTCATTTAGACACTGCCT
>NZ_JAKZGX010000033.1:0-43720 GCF_024539665.1 Arthrobacter sp. STN4 | reverse complement strand
TCATCCGGATGGCCGCGGCCAAGACCTACTCCCAAACCCACCACGCAGCATGATGATTTGACGAGCACTTTAGCTGAGGCACGCGGGAAGCATTTCGCGAGCATCTTGACATGAGGCACCACGGTACTTTCTTTGCCTCCTTGGCACTAGAAAATGTGTCGGAAACCCGCAAAGCCCATCACGGGGGTCGCCGTCGTGCGGGTCAAGGGTCGCGCGGATGCCACGGCAGCCCCCGGACCGCGGACGCGTGGGAGTTGACTGGCTGGCTGACGGTATGTCCTTGCCCGGGTTGGACCGGGCAGACCCATGGGTCCGCGGCACGCCGAGCGTGCGTACGCGACCAAAACCCACAAGGTACGTGGGCTGCAGTGACAGGGCGTCGAGAACTGACCAACCGGGGACGTAACCACCAAGACGTGGAAAAACCAACGTTGTGAGGAACAGCACTCCCTGCGCGGCAATTCGATGTCGAGAACGTACGATCAGTTCCGTCCCAGTATTGATCGCGGCCACAATGGGCCATACCGCAATATAAGGAGAATACGATGAAGTACCTGCTGCTCAAGCACTACCGCGGAGCACCGGCGCCCGTCAACGACGTCCCCATGGACCAGTGGGCGCCCGAAGAAATATCCGGGCACATGAAGTACATGGGTGACCTGGCCGCCAGCCTGGTGGGCAGCGGCGAGTTCGTGGACGGCCAGGCACTTGCCCCCGAGGGGACCTTCGTCCGTTATGACGGCGAGGGACGGCCGCCAGTCACCGACGGCCCCTTCGCCGAGACCAAGGAGCTCATCGCAGGCTGGATGATCGTCGATGTCGACAGCCATGAGCGTGCCCTCGAACTGGCCGGGGAGCTCTCGGCGGCCCCGGGCGCCGGTGGCAGGCCGCTGCAGGAATGGATTGAGGTGCGCCCGTTCCTGGAGGCGCCACCGACGGTCACGGAGTGACACCGACGTGGACGAAGCACTCCTTCGCACTCTCCCACCTGCAGTAATCGGCGTCCTCGTCCGCCGCGGAGCAAACTTCGCCGCGGCCGAGGACGCAGTCTAGGACGCATTGGTGGAAGCGCTGCGAACCTGGCCCGCTGATCCGCCCCGGGATGCGAAAGGCTGGCTGGTCAGCGTCGCTTGGCGGAAATTCCTCGACGCAACCAGGTCGGACGCCTCGCGCCGGCAGCGCGAGGAACGCGTTGATGACGAGCCGGTGCCGGGGCCCGCCAACGCGGTTGATGACACCCTCCAGCTCTACTTCCTGTGCGCCCACCCGGCATTGACGCCTGCCTCCTCGGTTGCCCTCACCTTGCGTGCCGTCGGCGGGCTGACCACGCGGCAGATCGCTGCGGCGTACCTGGTGCCGGAGGCGACCATGGCGCAGCGCATCAGCCGAGCGAAGCGGACCGTCTCCGGCGTCCGGTTTGGCCAGCCCGGCGACGTGGCCACGGTGCTTCGCGTCCTCTACCTGGTGTTCAACGAAGGGTATTCCGGCGACGTCGATCTCGCCGCCGAAGCCATCCGGCTGACCCGCCAGCTCGCCGGCATGATCGACCATGAAGAGGTGGCGGGGCTGCTCGCCCTGATGCTGCTCCACCATGCCCGGCGCCCCGCCCGCACAACGCGCGACGGCCTCCTGGTGCCGCTCGCCGAACAGGACCGCGGCCTGTGGGACCGGGGCCTCATCGGCGAGGGCGTCGGGATCCTGCAGGCGGCCCTGGCCCGCGACAGGCTCGGTGAATACCAGGCCCAGGCTGCGATCGCCGCCCTCCACGCCGACGCTCGCAGCGCCGGGGAAACCGACTGGGCGCAGATCACGGAGTGGTTTGACGAACTGGTGCGGCTGACGGGCAGCCCGATCGCCCGGCTCAACCGGGCCGTGGCCGTGGGCGAGGCCTACGGTGCCCCTGCCGGGCTGGAGGCGCTGTCCGCGTTGGCGGCCTCGCTCCCCCGCCATGCCGCGGTGGCCGCGTACCTGCACGAGCGCAACGGCGAGCCGGCTGCAGCGGCAGAACTCTACGCGGAGGCGGCCCGGAAGGCGCCCAACCTGCCCGAACGCGAACACCTGCTGCGGCAGGCCGCGCGGTTCAACGCCCGCCCCCGGCCGTGAACGAACATCCGGGACGCGGCCGGTACCCGGTGCGGCGTCAGGCGCCGACGTAGGCGGCCAGGTGCTCCCCCGTCAGCGTCGCCCGCGAGGCCACCAGACCGGCCGGCGTGCCCTCGAAAACAATCGATCCGCCGTCGTGCCCGGCCCCGGGGCCGATGTCGATGATCCAGTCCGCGTGGGCCATGACCGCCTGGTGGTGCTCAATGACGACGACCGACTTGCCGGAGTCCACAAGCCGGTCCAGCAGGCCCAGAAGGTTCTCCACGTCGGCCAGGTGCAGCCCGGTGGTGGGTTCGTCCAGGATGTAGACCCCGCCCTTCTCCCCCAGGTGCGTGGCGAGCTTGATGCGCTGCCGCTCGCCGCCGGACAGCGTGGTGAGCGGCTGCCCGAGGCTGAGGTAGCCAAGCCCGACGTCGGCCAGGTGGCCCAGGATCTTGTGGGCCGCGGGGATGCGGGACCCGCCGTCGCCAAAGAACTCCAATGCTTCGGCGACCGGCATGGCCAGCACCTCGCTGATGTCCTTCCCGCCCAGGCGGTAGTCGAGGACGGCGGCCTGGAAGCGTTTTCCGCCGCACTCCTCGCAGGGGGTGGAGACGGTGTCCATGAAGCCGAGCTCGGTGTAGATGACGCCTGCTCCCTTGCAGACCGGGCAGGCGCCCTCGGAATTGGCGCTGAACAGCGCCGGCTTGACGCCGTTGGCCTTGGCGAAGGCCTTGCGGATCGGGTCGAGCAGGCCCGTGTACGTTGCCGGGTTGCTGCGCCGGGAGCCCTTGATTCCGGCCTGGTCGATGGTCACCACCCCGTCACGGCCGGAAACCGAGCCGTGGATCAGCGAGCTCTTGCCCGAGCCGGCCACGCCGGTGACGACGGTCAGCACGCCCAGGGGAATGTCGACGTCGACGTCCTTGAGGTTGTTGGTGTTGGCGCCGCGCACCCCAAGCGCCCCCGACGCCTTGCGCGGGTTGTCCTTCAGCGACGCGCGGTCGTCAAGGTGCCGCCCGGTCAGGGTGCCGCTGGCACGCAGCCCGTCCACCGTCCCCTCGAACATGACCTCCCCGCCCTGGGAACCGGCAAGGGGTCCCAGGTCGATGACGTGGTCGGCGATGGCGATCGCCTCCGGCTTGTGCTCCACCACCAGCACCGTGTTGCCCTTGTCGCGCAGCTGCAGCAGGAGCTTGTTCATCCGGGCGATGTCATGCGGGTGCAGGCCGATGGTCGGTTCGTCAAAGACGTACGTGATGTCCGTGAGCGAGGAGCCCAGGTGCCGGATCATCTTGGTCCGCTGGGACTCGCCGCCCGAGAGCGTGCCGGTGGGGCGGTCCAGGCTAAGGTAGCCGAGCCCGATGTCCACGAACGAATCCAGCGTGTCCGCCAGCGACCCCAGCAGCGGCGCCACGGACGGCTCGTCCAGCCCGCGGACCCAGGCGGCCAGGTCGCTGATCTGCATGGCGCACACCTCGGCGATGTTCAGCCCGTTGATCTTTGAGGACCGGGCCGGCGCGGCCAGCCGGGTGCCGTCGCATTCCGGACAGGTCCGGAAGACGACGGCACGGTCCACGAACGCACGGACGTGCGGCTGCATGGCATCGCGGTCCTTGGACAGCATTGACTTCTGGATCTTGGGGATCAGCCCCTCATACGTGAGGTTGATGCCCTCGACCTTGATCTTGGTGGGCTCCTTGTGGAGCAGGTCGTGCAGTTCCTTCTTCGTGAACTTGCCCAGCTTCTTGTCCATGTCAAAGAAGCCGGAGCCGGAAAAGATGCGCCCGTACCAGCCGTCCATGCTGTAGCCGGGAATGGTGAGGGCACCCTCGGAAAGGGACTTCCCGGCGTCGAACAGGGCGTCCAGGTCAAAGTCGCTCACGGCCCCGCGGCCCTCGCAGCGCGGGCACATGCCGCCGGTGATGCTGAAGCTGCGCCGCTCCTTGACCGTCTGTCCGCCCTTTTCGATGGTTACGGCGCCGGCTCCGCTGACCGAGGGCACGTTGAACGAATACGCCTGCGGTGAACCGATGTGGGGCCGGCCGAGCCGGCTGAAGACGATGCGCAGCATGGCGTTCGCATCCGTGGCCGTGCCCACGGTGGACCGGGGGTTGGCGCCCATGCGCTCCTGGTCGACGAGGATCGCCGTCGTCAGCCCCTCCAGCACGTCCACGTCGGGGCGTGCCAGCGTCGGCATGAAACCCTGGACGAAGGTGCTGTAGGTCTCGTTGATCATGCGCTGGGATTCGGCGGCAATGGTGCCAAACACCAGGGAACTCTTGCCGGAGCCGGACACGCCGGTGAACACCGTCAGCCGGCGCTTGGGGATCCCAACGCTGACGTCCTTGAGGTTGTTCACCCGGGCGCCCTGCACGCGGATGGTCTCGTGGCTGTCGGCGATCCGCAGTGCCTGCGGCTCCCGGGCGGTGGTCGTGTCCGTGCTCATCCTGGCTCGTTTCTTTGGGGCTGGTGCTTGCGGTCCACTTTATCGGCGTGGCCGGACGACGGCGGTGCTCACCGGTCCTCCACGACGCCCAGGACATTTCCGTCCAGGTCGGTGACGCTGGCCACCCAGCGGGTGCCCCCGACGTTGTGGGCCGGCTCCGTGACCGTGGCTCCGGCGGCGGTCAGCTCGGCCAGCTTGGCGTCGATGTCCGCCACCTGCCAGTAGGCCACTGGCGAGGCCATCGCCTGCGGTCCGCCGTTGGGCACCAGCCCGATGTGCTGGCCGGCGGCGTCGAAGCCGACATAGTAGGGCGAATCGGCCTGCGGTTCCGTGCCGAGCAGGGCGGCGTAAACCTTCTTGGCGGCCTCGAGGTCCTTGACCGGGTGCAGCACGATCTTGATTCCTTCAGTGGGTGAAGCGGCCATGACGGCTCCTTGGTCTGGGGGCCTTGCAGCCCTGGTTTTCCCGATGGGTCCAACTCTAGGTGCAGGGTGCCCGCGGCGCTTCTTGGATCCTGCCCGGTCCTAGCGTCCCGGGCGCCGGGCCCGCATCAGCAGGCCTGTTCCGCCCGTGAAGGTCGTCGTGTGGAACCGGGATGCCCGCGCGGCCTCCGAAAAGCCCCACTGGCGGTGAAGTTCGATGGAAGGCAGGTTGCCGGCGTTGACCACATACCAGGCGGTCCCGCTTCGCTCCCAGATCCAGTCCAGCCGTGCGTTCGTCAACGAGGTGGCCACGCCGCGCCGCCGCAGGGCCTGCAGCACTGTCACCCCTCCCAGGTAGTGCCCGGCGGGGGCGGCACCGTCCGCGTGGTCCCAATAATGCGTCTTGGCCCAGCCGGCCAGGCGGCCGTCGACGGTTGCGGCGACCACCAGCCGGCCGGGGTCCGATATGGCGGCGGCCAGGGACTCCATGGTGTTGGCGGGCCGCCCAGCCAGGTCGTTCACCTCCAGAATGGCGGGGATGTCCAGGTCCGACGCCGGCCGGACAGCCACGCGAAAGGGCTCCCCTCCCCGGTCACCCGGGGAAAACCCGGCAAAGCCGCTGCTATTCATGGTCCCTTCCGCCCCGCCCTTTGGCCTTGTCCGCAAGCCGATCCCCGAGCACCGCAGCCAGGGCGGAAACGTCCACCCCTGAATCCGTCGGCACGCTGACCACCGTGGCGAGCCCGAGTGGCTGCGGGTGGTCCATCCACTCGGCCCAAGGCCCGAAGGACGACTGGCCGGCCGGATGGATGGTGTGCCGTTCGCGGGGAGCGAACCACCACGACTTGACGATGGCACTCCCGGGGACAAGGCCGGCCAGCTGCCACATGGTTTCGGATGCCAGGGCCCCCCAGTGCACCGCTGCCCACCGTCGTGCCGCAGATGTCCGCCAGCAGCTCCTTGATGGCGTCCTTGGATATGACGGGCACGGGCAGGGCTGCGCCCAGGGAACTGGCCAGGGTGGTCTTTCCGGAGCCCGGTAGTCGATTGACCAGGATCAGCTGCCGGGCGATGGTTCCAGCCCTTTCGGCAAGGCAGCCAGGAACCGGGCGTCGCGCTCATACATAAGGGCGTCGACGTTCAGGTCCGGCTTGTCCAGCTCAATTGCCTTGCCCCGGGACATGTCGGCCAGGTCCCACAGCCTGATCATGGCCACCCGGAGCACGTCGTCCCACGTGGCCTCGGATCCGTAGGCATCCAGGATCACCTGGACCCGCCGCCGGGCCTGGTCCATGCCCGGGGCGTTCGACGGCGGCTCGTGCGTCAGCGGGACGGCCCGCGTGGCGAAGTAGGCCAGGTCCCAGAGCCGCGGGCCGGGCGAACACATGTCAAAGTCAATCGCGCCCACCAGCCGGCCGCCGTCAAAGGCCAGGTTGTGGGGGGCAAAGTCGTTGTGGCAGATGACCTCTGCCGGCACCTTGGCCGGGGACTGCCAGAGGGCGCCGTCCAGGCCGAAACCAATGCTCGCGTCGTGCAACTGCCGCAGCCTGCGCGCACCGTCGGCAAGCACGGACTCGGCCCACACCCACGCTGGCAGCGGGTACAGGGGCACCTCTCCCCCAACGAAGCTCAGCCGCTCGCGGGGGCCCTCAACGCCGAGTGGCTGTGGAATCCAGTCCACCCCGGCGCGGGCCAGGTACCTCAGGTAGCGGTGCACCGTGGGTGTCCACGGCCCGGCGTGGCGGGTGACGGTGTCGCCGTCGCGCTCCACCACGTTCATGTTGCCGCCCGGCAGAAGTTCAGTCATGGTGGCCTTTGGTTCAGGGTGGTTTCGGGTTTCGGGTTTCGGGTTTCGGGTTTCGGAACGGACACAGCATGCCGATACACCGACCTCAAGGGTCCGGTGCGGCATCCGCGGCACCGGCAGGGCCGGGAATGCGGGCTATGCGTCCGCCGGCGGTTTCTTGGCAACGAACAGCTCGCAGCTGGCGTTGTAGTACTTTTTGGACAAGCCCTTGGCCTTCATGCCGATCCGCAGGCAAACGCTCTGGGATGCCTCGTTGGCCGGGTTGGTGACGGCCACGACGCGCTCCAGCCCGTGGGCAAAGGCATGCGCCAGGACCGCCTCGGCGGCCTCCGAGGCAAAGCCGCTGCCCCAGTAGTCCGGGTGCAGGTGCCAGCCAATTTCGACGTCCCCGGAGGGCTGCAGCGGCTCCTCGCCGGAGGCGGGAATGGGCTTGAGCAGCAGGGTCCCGACCAGTGCCCCGTCCTCCTTCCGGGTAACGGCCCAGACGCCGTGCACCGGGTGGTCAATGGCCTGGAACCGGGCCACACGTTCGGCTGCTTCCGAAAGGCTCTCCATGACGCGCGGCTCATTGCCGATGAAGCGCTGCACCACCCACCGGGAGTACAGGTCATACACAAAATCAACATCGGAGTCTTGCCATGGCCGCAGTAAAAGTCGTTCCGTAGTTATGGTCTCCATCCCTCCATCATGCATGGTTTGGTCCGGGTTCGGGCCCGCCCGCAGCTACCGTTTGCGTAACAAAGTCCTCCCCGGCAGCCTTGTCAAGACCAGCCGGCGCCGCGCCTATGCCTCCAGCAGCTGGCGCAGCACGTATTGCAGGATGCCGCCGTGGACGTAGTAGGCCTCCTCGGCAGGCGTGTCGATGCGCAGCGTGGTGGCGATGTCGCGCGAAGCGCCGTCGGACTCGACGCGGACCGTGACCTCGCGCGGCAGCGGATCCGCCCCGGCCAGCCCGAGCACCGAGTACGTTTCCAGCCCCGTCAGGCCCAGCGATTCCGCCGTGTCCCCGTCCTTGAACTGCAGCGGCAGCACGCCCATGCCGATCAGGTTCGAGCGGTGGATGCGTTCGAAGGAGGCCGCAATGACCGCCTTGACGCCCAGGAGCATGGTCCCCTTGGCGGCCCAGTCGCGCGAGGACCCCGAACCGTAGTCGGCGCCGGCAATCACCACCAGCGGCGTCCCGCCGGCACGGTAGGCGTTGGCGGCGTCAAAGATGGTCTCCACCTCTCCGTCGGCTGAGCGCTTGGTGAAGCCGCCCTCGACGCCGGGCACCAGCAGGTTGCGCAGTCGGATGTTGGCAAAGGTGCCGCGGATCATGACGTTGTGGTTGCCGCGGCGGGAACCATAGGAGTTGAAGTCGGCCTGCGCCACACCCTGCTCGAGGAGGTATTGCCCGGCCGGCGAGGACTTCTTGATGTTCCCGGCCGGGGAGATGTGGTCCGTCGTGACCGAGTCCCCCAGCAGGGCCAGCACCCGGGCGCCGGTGATGTCCTGGACCGGTTCGGGCTCGCGGGCCATGCCGTCGAAATAGGGCGGCTTGCGTACATAGCTGGACGTGTCGGACCAGGCAAACATGTCCCCCCGGGGAACGTCCATGCCGCGCCAGTTGTCGTCGCCGTGGTAGACGTCGGCGTAGCCGTCGGTAAACATTTGGGCCTCCAGGCTGGCGTCCACGGCGGACTTGATCTCCGCCGCCGTCGGCCAGATGTCCTTGAGGAATACCGGCTTGCCGCCGCTGCCCTCGCCCAGCGGCTCGTTGAGCAGGTCGACGTGCATGCTGCCTGCGAGCGCGTAGGCGATGACGAGGGGCGGGGAGGCGAGGAAGTTCATTTTCACCTCGGGGTGGATGCGCCCCTCAAAGTTGCGGTTGCCCGACAGCACTGCCGCGACCGAGAGGTCCTTGCCGTTGACTGCCTCGCTGACGGCCGGGATGAGGGGCCCGGAGTTGCCGATGCAGGTGGTGCAGCCGTACCCGACCAGCTCAAAGCCAAGCTTTTCCAGGTAGGGCGTGAGGCCTGCACGGTCCAGGTAGTCGGTCACCACGCGCGAGCCGGGCGCCAGGGTGGTCTTGACCCAGGGCCTGCTGGAGAGGCCCAGTTCGACGGCCTTCTTGGCCACGAGCCCAGCGCCGACCATGACGGAGGGGTTGGAGGTGTTGGTGCAGGAGGTGATGGCGGCGATGACCACGTCGCCATGGTCCAGGGTGAGGTCCTGCCCGTCCAGGACCAGCGCGGCCGGGTCGCTGGGCCACTCGAGTTCCTCGCCGCCGTCGTCCTCGAAGGTGCGCGGGGGTTCATCCTTCTCGTTGCGGCCGGTGATGGACACGGGGTCGCTGGCGGGGAAGGACTCGTCGCCGGCCTCGTCGAGGCCGGCCATGACAGCCACTTCCTGCGACTCCCCTGCCAGGAGCCCGCGCACGGCACGCTTCGCGCTGGCCAGCGGGATCCGGTCCTGGGGGCGCTTGGGGCCGGCAATGGACGTCTCCACGGTGGAAAGGTCCAGCTCCACCACCTGGCTGTAGTCCGGGGTGTGGTTGGGATCGTGCCACATGCCCTGTTCCTTGGCGTAGGCTTCCACGAGCTTGATCTGGTGGTCGCTGCGGCCGGTCAGGTGCAGGTAGTCGAGCGTTTCCTGGTCAATGGGGAAGATGGCGCACGTGGAACCGTACTCGGGGCTCATGTTGCCCAGCGTGGCCCGGTTGGCCAGCGGCACGTTCGCCACCCCGGGCCCGAAGAACTCGACGAACTTGCCCACCACGTGGGTCTTGCGCAGCAGCTCGGCCACCGTCAGCACCAGGTCGGTGGCCGTGGTTCCCTCCGGCAGCTCACCGGTGAGCTTGAAGCCCACCACCTGCGGGACCAGCATGCTCATGGGCTGGCCCAGCATGGCCGCCTCCGCCTCGATCCCGCCCACACCCCAGCCGAGCACGCCGAGCCCGTTGACCATGGGCGTGTGCGAGTCGGTGCCGACCAGGGTGTCTGGGTAGGCCTGCCGTACGCCGTCGTGCTCCCTGGTGAACACAACGCGCGAGAGGTACTCCAGGTTGACCTGGTGGCATATGCCCGTGTCCGGGGGCACCACGAGGAAGTCGTTGAAGGACTGCTGGGCCCAGCGCAGGAGCTGGTACCGTTCCTGGTTGCGCTTGAATTCATACTCGGAGTTGATGGCGAAGGCGTGGGGGACGTTGAACACGTCGGCGATGACGGAGTGGTCAATGACCAGCTCGCCCGGGATGAGCGGGTTGATCTTTTTCGGGTCCCCGCCCAGGTCCGACATGGCATCGCGCATGGCCACCAGGTCCACCACGCAGGGCACGCCGGTGAAGTCCTGCATCAGCACCCGGGCCGGGGTGTACTGGATTTCGGCGTTGGCCCCGGCGGCGGGGTCCCAGTCCCCCACTGCCCTGACCTGGTCCGCGGTGACGAGCCGGCCGTCCTCGTTGCGGAGCAGGTTTTCCAGCAGGACCTTCAGGCTGTAGGGCAGCCGGGCCGAGCCGGGAACCTTGTCCAGGCGGTAAATTTCGTAGTCCTGGCCGTCGACGGTGAGGCCGCTGCGTGCATCGAAACTGTTGGAAGACATGGCAATCCTTTTTCTCAGCTACCCGTTTTAGCCCACACTAGCCAGAACCCGGCAGATATCAAGGGTGCACAGGACGCCCTTGGCCGGGCGGGCTTTGGCACAATGGATTCAACCACCTACTGCACCCAAGGAGCCCGCCATGAAGTCCGTCCCGGAAGACGAGCTGGACACCGTCGGTGAAGGGCCGGGCAGGACAACCGGCAGGACCGGCGCCTGCCCCGCCGTCGTAGCCCGGCGCATCCAGGACGGACAGTGAACGGGCCCGCATCCGGCGGCCTCCCCCTGTTCACGGACGACGACGTCCGGGCCGCCGTCGACGCGGTCCTGGCCGGGGACGGGCTGCCCGCCATCGTCCAGGCGGGCCACCCCGTGCTGCGCGCCCGGGCCGTGCCGTTCACCGGCCAGATTCCCGCCGGACAGCTGGCCCGCCTCGTCGGGCTGATGCGCCAGGTAATGCACGCGGCCCCCGGCGTCGGGCTGGCCGCACCCCAGATCGGCATCCCGCTGCAGCTCGCCGTGCTCGAGGACCTCTACGACGTCCCCGCGGGGAATGCCGAGGCCCGGGACCGCCGGCCGCTGGAATTCCTGGCCGTCCTCAACCCGCACTACACGCCCGTCGGGACGGAAACGGCGTCGCACTACGAAGGCTGCCTGTCCGTGTCCGGCTGGCAGGCCGTGGTTGGACGTGCCGCCACGGTTGACCTGGCGTACGACGACGTCCAGGGGCACCCCGTGCTCCGCCGCCTCTCCGGGTGGCAGGCCAGGATCGCCCAGCACGAGACCGACCATCTCTCCGGGATCCTCTACCTGGACCGGGCGCACACCCGCTCTCTGTCCTCCAACGGCGAGTACGCCGCCCGCTGGGCCGCCCCGGACATCACCGCCGCACGGGCCGTGTTGCACTTCTGAGGCGGCCCGGACCGGCGTGGGCCCGGGCCAGGATGAACTTGGGCCGGGTGAACCAACCTAGGATGATTTCATGGACAACAGCGCGCTCGACGCCCTCATCTGCCCGGTCTGCGGGCTCGAATTCATGGACGTGCTTCCCGGGGAGAACACGCTGGCGTGCATTGACGGCCACAGTTTCGACATCGCCCGGCAGGGGTACGTAAACCTGCTGACCGGACACGGCACCAAGTTCACCCACGACACTGCCGCCATGGTGGCCGCCCGTGACGCGTTCCTGGAGGCCGGGCACTATGCGCCGCTGGCTGACGCGCTCGCAGGCATGGTCCGGCCCGTCCTCGCGGCGACGGGCGCTGCGGGCGGCGGTGCTGCCCCACGCCCCATGGTCCTTGACGCCGGTACCGGAACGGGATGGTACCTGCACCAGCTCCTGGACCGGCTGGGCGGCGGCGTGGACGCCGTCGCGCTGGACATCTCCAAGTTCGCACTGCGCCGGGCGGCCCGGCGCAACCCGGGCGCCGCCAACCTCGCCTGGGACCTGTGGCAGCCGCTGCCGGTGGAAGCCGGCAGGGCCGACGTCGTGCTGGTGGTCTTTGCGCCGAGGAACGCGGCGGAGTTTGCCCGCGTGCTCAGGCCCGGAGGGCTGCTGGTGGTGGTGACGCCCCGGCCGGGGCACCTTGCCGAGATTGCGCAGCACGCGGGCCTGTTGGGGATCCAGCCCGACAAGGAGGCGTCCCTGGCCGCGTCCCTGGCATCGCATTTTGTGCTGGAGAGCGCACTGCCCGTGTCCATTCCCCTGCACCTTTCGCCCGCCGACGTGGCCAATGTGGCCCTCATGGGTCCGGCCGGGCACCACATCGAGGTGCAGGAGCTGGAACGGGCCGCCGCGGCGCTGCCGGAGCGGACGGACGTGACGGCAGAATTCATGCTCTCCGCCTTCCGCCCCCGCTGACCCCGGGACCGCACCCGGCCCGGACGTCAGGGCAGGGGGTTGGTGCCTTCGCCTGCACACAGGGCGGCGGTGTCCGGCCCCGCCGGTTGATGGATGGCGATGTCCACGAGGTGGGCCTGCGGCCGCCTGCCGTGCAGGTCCACCTGCAGCCACTTGAGCGTCAGCTGGGTGAGCGGGCCGACGCCCAGGGCAAAGGCGGCCGTCCCGGCGCCCACCACGCCCCCCATGAAGAACCCGACCACCACCACGGTCAATTCGAGGCTGGTGCGGATCATCCAGACCGGCCGGCCGGTCACCCGCACCAGCCCGGTCATCAAGCCGTCGCGCGGCCCGGGACCCATTCCGGCGCCTATGTAGAGGGCCGTGGCAAAGGCCAGGGTGAACAAGCCGGCGGCAAAGAGCATGCACTGCAGGACCAGCTGGCCGGCCTGCGGGATGATGGCGAGGCCCCAGTCGGCGAAAACGCCGATGAGCACGGCATTGGCGATGGTCCCCAGGCCTGGCTTTTGCTTCAACGGGATCCAAAACAACAGGACGATGCCGCTGATGATGATGGTGCACAGCCCAAACGAGAGCCCGGTGGTCCGTGCGGACCCCTGCGCAAAGACATCCCACGGCGAGGCGCCGATGTTGCCCCGGATCATGAGGGAAATGGCAATACCGTACAGGAACAGGCCCGCGAGGAGGCGTACAAGCCGGACGGGAAGGTTCTGGGTTGTAAAGGCACGCTGCATATGGCTAGTTTAGCTAAACTGGACTGCTTCAATAGAGCCAATTGAACTAAGGTGGATTCATGAACTCCCTTGTCACCGGACGGCGACTGGCCCGCGAGCTGGGTGAATGGCGGTCCTCCGGGCCCGCCTACCGGGCCTTGGCGGACCGGATCAGGGTGCTGCTGCTGGACGGCCGGCTCTCCAGCGGCACCCGGCTCCCCGCCGAGCGTGAACTCAGCGGCGCGCTGGAGCTCAGCCGCACCACCGTGGCGGCGGCCTATTCAAAGCTGCGCGACGACGGCTATCTCGCCAGCGTGCGCGGCTCGGGCAGCATCGTCATCCTGCCCGGACGCGAACGCGGTGAGCACACGGGCGGCAACGGGCTGCCCCTGGACTTTACGAAGGCCATCACCTCCGCCTACCCGGGGTTGGCCGCCGCGTACTCCGACGCCGTCGAAGTGCTTCCCGGCTACCTCGGCCACGACGGGTTTGACATGGTGGGCCTGCCGGACCTGCGGGAGGCCATTGCCCAGCATTACCGCGACCGGGGCCTGCCAACCTCGGCCGGGGAGATCATGGTGACCACCGGCGCCCAGCATGCGCTGAACCTGGTGACCGTCAGCCTCCACTCCGCGGGCGAGAGGGTCCTGGTGGAACAGCCCACCTATCCGCACGCCCTGGACACCTTCGCCTCCGTCGGGGCCCGCATGCTTTCCTTCCCGGTCAGCGCGGACGGCGGCTGGGACCTCGCGGAGGCCGTGCTGCAGATCCGGCGGGCCGCCCCGAGCCTGGCGTTCCTCATGCCCGACTTCCACAACCCCACCGGCATGAGCATGACCATTGCCGAGCGCGAGCACCTCACGGCCGCCGCGGCCCGGGAGGGGACGGTGCTCATCGCCGACGAAACCACGGCGCTGCTGGACATCAACCGGGGTGAAATGCCGCCCCTGGCGTGCTTCTCCCCCGGCGTGGTAACGCTGGGATCGCTGGGAAAGATTGCCTGGGGCGGCCTGCGGATCGGCTGGATCCGCGCCCCGCGGGACGTGCTGGCCAGGATCCTGCGCAACCGGGCCGCACAGGACCTGGGCACACCCCTGCTGGAACAGCTTGTGGCCACCGCACTGGTCCGTGAGCTGCCCGTGCTGGCCGCGAGCCGGAGCCGGGAGCTGCTGGTGCGCCGGGACGCCCTGGTCGGTCTGGTCCGCCGGCACCTGCCGGAGTGGGACGTCCGGGTGCCCGACGGCGGGCTGTCCCTGTGGATCAACACGGGCACCGTCTCCACCTCGGCGCTGGCGCTGGCTGCCCGCGCGGAGGGCCTGGGCCTGGTCGCCGGCCCGCGGTTTGGGCTGGACGGCGCCTTTGAACGGTTCCTCCGCCTGCCCTTTGGCCACGAAGTGGAACAGCTCCGGGACGCCGTGGAGATCCTTGCGCGCATCAGCTCCCGGGTGGGTCCGGACCCCCTGCGCATGCCCCAGCAGGCAGTGATCTGAACAGGATATTCCACCATATACGTAGTAGGCTTGACTGTAGGTAAAGTCACAAAGGGGGACTCAATGCTTGAATGGATTAATGACTTCGGCTGGATTATCTGGCTGACTGTTTTCCTGCTGCTTGCGGTCGCTGAAATGCTGACATTGAACCTGTATTTCATCCTGATGTCCGTCGGCGCACTGGCGGCACTCGTGGCCTTCCTGTTCCACGCCGAGCTTTGGCTCCAGATCGTCATCTTCTGCGTCGTGGCGCTGGCCACCACCGTGCTCATCCGGCCGCTCGCGCTGGCGCACCTGCGCCGCGGGCCGGCCGATTCCCTCTCCAACATTGACCGCCTGATCGGGCACCACGCCGTGGTCCTGGAGGCCGTGTCGGCAAACAGCGGACTGGTGAAGATCGGCGGGGACGTCTGGACGGCCCGGACGCGGGGCGGGGCCGACGTCCCGGCGGGCGCGTCGGTGGAGGTGGCCGCCATCGACGGGGCCACGGCCATCGTCAGCTCCCCCACCGTGCACAAGTCGACGGGAACCGCCACCACCATCGCCTAGCGCCTTTCTGTCCCGGCAGACGGGCCCACCACCTGCCTGTGCCACAAGGCACCGGAACACGCATTCTTCACACAGAAAAAGAGGGGATTTCATGGGAGACGGAGCCGGAGCAATAGTTTGGCTGTTCGTAGTAGTTGTCCTGCTGATATTCGTCGTCATTGTCCTGGTCCGATCGGTGCGGATCATTCCGCAGGCCCGGGCCGGCGTCGTCGAACGGCTGGGCAAGTACCAGCGCACGCTCAATCCGGGCCTGACGGTCCTCATTCCGTTTGTGGACCGGTTGCTGCCGCTGCTGGACCTGCGCGAACAGGTGGTTTCCTTCCCGCCGCAACCGGTGATCACCGAGGACAACCTGGTGGTCTCCATCGACACCGTGGTGTACTTCCAGGTCACCGATCCCCGGGCGGCCACCTATGAGATTGCCAACTACATCCAGGCTGTGGAACAGCTGACCACCACCACCTTGCGTAACGTGGTGGGCGGGCTGAACCTTGAGGAGGCCCTGACCTCCCGTGACCAGATCAACGGCCAGCTGCGCGGCGTCCTGGACGAAGCCACCGGCCGCTGGGGCATCCGCGTCAGCCGTGTTGAGCTCAAGGCCATCGATCCGCCACTGTCCATCCAGGACTCCATGGAAAAGCAGATGCGTGCAGAACGTGACCGCCGTGCCGCCATCCTGACGGCGGAAGGCACCAAGCAGTCAGCCATCCTGACCGCGGAGGGTGAACGCCAGTCCTCCATCCTGAAGGCCGAAGGCGACGCGAAGGCGGCCATCCTGCGCGCCGACGGTGAGTCCCAGGCCATCCAGAAGGTCTTTGACGCCATCCACAAGGGAAACCCGACGCAGAAGCTGCTGGCCTACCAGTACCTGCAGACACTGCCCAAGATTGCCGAAGGCAGCTCGAACAAGCTGTGGATCGTCCCCAGCGAGGTGGGCGAGGCCCTGAAGGGCATCGGCAACGTCCTTGGCGGCGCCGCGGCCGGCACGGACGACGCCGCCGACGTTGCCCGGGATGCCCTGCCGTAGGAAGACACCATCCGGCGCCGGCCGCACGGCCAAGCACGTATAATGGATGCTTGGCCGTGCGGCGTTTTGCCCGGCCTTATTTTTCTCGCTGCCCGGGTACCTGCGGAACATCTGCGCCCGGCAAAGCGTTGAAGCAATCAGAAAGATGGTTTTTTCGCTGTTTCCGCCCGGAGGCGGACGGCGGAAGCCAAGGCTCCGGTCGGGTTTGTCCGCCGGCATCAACATGAGGGAGAAGTCATGAGCGATCGTAGCTTGCGCGGCATGCGTCTGGGCGCGCAGAGCATGGAGACCGAGTCCGGCGTGGAGCCGGCCCCGCGGCAGCGCGTGGAGTACCGTTGCGCCGACGGCGAGCAGGTATTCGTGACGTTCTCTTCGGAGGCGGAGATTCCCGCCACCTGGGTGTCCAAGACGGGCAAGGAGGCGCTGCTCGTCAACGGCGAAGCGCCCGACACATCCAACGACAAGCCCGTCCGCACGCACTGGGACATGCTGTTGGAGCGCCGCTCCATTCCTGAGCTGGAGACGATCCTGGCCGACCGCCTCACGATCCTGCGCGAAAAGCGCGGCGAGAAGGTCTAGGCATCCGGCGGCGCCCTGCACCGCGGGGGGCCGTAAAACGCACGAGGGGCGGGCAATTTCGAGTCATCGAAACTGCCCGCCCCTCCTGCGTGGGTCGCGGTCCGGCCTAGGACCGCCCGGTGAGCTTGTGCCACCGGGCGCCCAGGCCCCACTTGGTCACATTGAGCATGGCTTCCTGTACAATGTTCCCGCTCATCTTTGACGCGCCAAACTCGCGCTCCACGAAGGTGATGGGAACCTCCACGACCCTCATGCCCTTTTGGCACACGCGCCAGAGCATGTCGACCTGGAAGCCGTAGCCCACCGAGTCGACCGCCGAGAGGTCCAGGGCCTCCAGGGTGGTGCGGCGGAAGGCCCGGTAGCCGCCGGTGATGTCCCGGACGGGGATGCCGAGCAGGATGCGCGAATACAGGCTGCCGCAGGTGGAGATCAACTTGCGGTGCAGCGGCCAGTTGACCACCTTGCCGCCGGGCACCCAGCGCGAGCCCAGCACCAGATCGGCCCCCTGCTCCAGGGCGTCCAGCAGCAAGGGCAGTTCCTCCGGCTGGTGGGAGCCGTCGGCATCCATTTCGACGAGGACGTCGTAGCCGGCATCCAGGCCCCAGGCAAAGCCCGCCAGGTAGGCGGCGCCGAGTCCTTCCTTGCCGGCCCGGTGGAGGACGTGGACCTGTGCGTCCGATGCCGCGAAGTCGTCGGCCAGGCGTCCGGTGCCGTCCGGGCTGTTGTCGTCGGCAATCAACACGTCAACGTGTGGCACGGCAGAGCGCAGCCGCGCCAGGGTCTTGGGCAGTGACTCAAGCTCGTTGTACGTGGGGATGATTGTCAGGACACGCAACACAGGTGCCTTTCCGTGGGAAACAGTGGGGTTGGACGGCGTCGGCGCCCACCGGAGCGGGCTGCCGGCAGGGTCCGCGGGCAACGGCTGTCCGAAATTGACGCTGCCGCAGCGGGCGGGGTGCCAAGTCCCCAGTATAGGCGACGGGCCGGGCGCTCCTGCAGCCCGGCGTCCGGCTGCGGTGCCCTCGGGCCAGGCCCGTGCGGTGTTCCGGGCTGGAGGGGGGACGGAAAAGAGATAAGCCCACGCGCCTTCGGGCCAAGCCGGGCCGTGCCTGTGGGAAGCACCCCAGGTGGGTTCAATCGGCTTGTTTTCTACTGACGCGTGAACTTATCTCCCAAATGCCGGAAACAGGGCATGGCCAGCAAGCTGGCCCAAGCCGGGTCCGGCCGGGATCCCCCATCCGGGGTCGTCCGCTTCAATAAAAGCTAATTCCCGCCACGTCCGCTGTCAACACGGCCCTGACCTGCGGCGATCCGCGTCGCTGCAGGTCAGCGGCCTGCGCCGCGGGGCGGAAAGTTGCCCCACCACGGCGTGTCGCCTGCGGCCGGGCGTGGCGGCCGTCAGCTGAAGTCCGGTGCCGCGAAGAGTTCGCGGCCGCGGTGCACCGTCTGCAGGCAGCGGGGGGCGTTTTCCGTGTCGAGAGCCGGCAACAGGGGAGTGCCGGCGCGAGGGTCCGTGGACCAGGACTGCACCCGTTCATCGGCCACCTGGACCATGAGCTGGTCAATTTCCCAGACCGCGAAACTGGCGGGCGCACCGGGCGCCAGCTGGCCCAGCATGGGGTTGGAGCCGCGGGCGGCACGCCATCCGGCCCGCGTGTGCCCAATGAACGCGGCCCGGGCCGAGATGCGTTCGCCCGGCTGGTGGTGGTTCAGGGCCGCCTTGACGCTGGCCCAGGGGTTGAGCGGGGTGACGGGGGCGTCGGACCCAAAGCAGACCGGCACGCCCGCGGCATAGAACGCCGCCACCGGGTTCAGGCCGGCTGCCCGTTCCGCGCCCAGGCGCCGGGCGTACATGCCCTCGCCCCCGCCCCAGAAGGCGTCAAAAACGGGCTGCACCGAGACGGTGACAGCGTGCCGGGCGAGCACCTCCATGGCGTCGGAATCGACCATTTCGGCGTGTTCAAAGCGGTGGCCGGCCGCACGGACCTTGTCCAGGCCGACGCGTTCGGCTGCCTTGATGAGACCCTCACAGGCGATCTCCATGGCACCGTCGCCAATGATGTGGAACCCGCCGGAGATGCCCAGCACGGAGGTGGCGGCCAGATGGTCGGCCACCTGCGTTGCGTCCAAGTAGGCCTGCCCGCAGCTGCCAGGGGCACCGGCGGAAAGGTCGGCATAGGGTTCGCGCAAAAAGGCGGAATGAGAGCCCAGTGAGCCGTCGATGTTCAGGTCACCGGCGAGGCCCAGGACAGGGGTGCCCAGGGACGCGAGCAGCTCGCGGCCCTGCTCGACGCTGGAGACGGCCTGGCCCCAATACGGCAGGACCTCAGGCAGGGCCGACGCTGCGCCGTCGGCAGTCAGGGCCGCCAGCGAGGCGAGGTCGGCCGGGGACCCCACGTGGGGGGCGGCCATTTCCGCCAGGGCCACGTAGCCGTTGGCGGCGGCGTGGCGCAGTGCACGCTCCTGGACCGCCTGCAGGCCCGCGCCGTCCAGCGCCCGGGTGGCGGACCGGGCGGCGGCATGGGCCCCGCCGGTGACCAGCCCGGTGCCGTCCCAGCCCGGCAGCTGCGCCAGGCCGCACCGTTGGGCCAGGGCGCCGGAGACGACGGCTGAGTGGACGTCCACGCGTGCCAGGTACACCTCGCGGCCTCCCGTGGCCCGGTCCAGCTCCGCGGCCGTCAGCGGCCGCTGCACGGCCCAGTCGGAGTCATCCCAGCCGTGCCCGAGCACCGGGCCGGTGCTGCCTGCCGACGCTGCCGCCACCAGGTCCAGGGCCTGCTCCACGGACCGTGCCCCGGACAGGTCCACGGAGTCGAGGGCCAGGCCGGTCTCCGTGACATGGACATGGGAGTCCACGAACCCCGGGGTGATGAGCGTGCCGTCGAGGTCCACGAGCCGCATCCGGTCGTCGAGCAGCGACGACGCAGCGTGTTCGGAGCCGACCCAGGCGACGGTGTCGCCGTCCACCAGCATGGCCGTCGCGAACGGGTCGGCTGCGCTGTAGACGGAACCGTTGCGGTACATGGTCAGAGACATGGGGAAAGTGTTCCTTTCGTAGGACGGGGCAAATCTGGACCGGGAGGGCCAGTACGGCACGGCAGGGGAAGGGGGACGCGCGCTAGTCGACCACGGTGGTGTACGCCACCACGCCGCGGCGGATCCGTTGGATGGCCTCAATGCACAACCGGGAGAAGCCCCGTTCCATTCCCGGCACCTTGGCCAGCTGGTCGAGCAGGTCCACCACCTGCTTGGTCCAGCGCACAAAGTCGCCGGCGGCCATGTCGGTGCCCTTGAGGGCGTCCTGAAGGCTGCGCGCCCGGGCCCACTTGTACATGGGCCACACCAATCCCAGCTCCGGTTCCGCCGTCAGGGGCAGGCGGTGCGTTTCCTCGGCGTCCTCCAGCACCGACCAGAGGCGCACCACGGACTCCACCGAGGTCTCCAGGCTGATGCTGGGCATCCTGGGCCGGGCCCCGCCGTCGTCGCGCTTGGCCGTGAACACCACGGTGGTGGCGAAGGCCGCCAGTTCGGCTGCGTCGAGGTCGGCAAAGGCGCCGTCACGCAGCGCCAGTGCGATCAGCAGGTCCTTCTCGCCGTACACGCGCCGCAGCCGTTGGCCGTCGGCGCTGGGACGCAGCTCCCCGGCGTCGTCCCGCTCCACGAAGCCGTAGGCGGCCAGCAGCTCGGTGACCCGGTCAAAGGTCTTGGCGATGGTGTTGGTGCGCTGGTTAATGGCACGGACCAGCCCGTCGGTCTCGCGGCGCAGCTTCCACCAACGTTCGGCCCACCGGGCGTGCTCCTCCCGGTCCGGGCAGCCGTGGCAGGGGTGCGCACGCAGGGCGCGGCGCAGGGTGTCGATGGCTTCGTCGTCGGCGTGGGCCGACGGCTGCCGGCTGAAGGAGGCGGTCCGGTCCGGGGGCAGGGTGCCGCCGCCGGCCACGGCGTCGAGCAGCTGCTGGGCCAGGTTCCGGCGGTCCTTGGGCAGCTTGGGGTTGAAGCCCTTGCCGATGCGCACGCGCGCCAGCGGCAGGGCGGGCCCCTCCAGCTCGTGGATGCCCAGGCGCCGCAGTTCCTTGTTGGCCGTGAGGATGCCGGGGCGCGGTTCGCGGGCCTGCGGATCGGCCTCAAGCACGACGGCGGGACCCGGGTTGGGCCCTGCCGGCACCATGATCACGTCCCCGGGACGCAGCGTGGCCAGGGACTCCGCAACCCGGGCGCGGCGCTGTTTGGCCTTGGCCCGGGAAGCGCCGGACTCGTGGTCGGAGAGTTCGCGGCGCAGCTTGGCGTATTCGTTGAAGTCGCCGAGGTGGCAGGCCATGGCCTTTTCGTAGCCGGCCAGGGATTCCTCGCGGCGCCTGACCTGCCGGGCCAGGTCCACGACGGAGCGGTCCGCCTGGAACTGGGCGAACGAGGACTCGAGGATCTCCCGTGTGCGGCGGCGGCCGAATTGGGCCACCAGGTTGATGCTCATGTTGTAGGTGGGGCGGAAGCTGGAATTGAGCGGGTAGCTGCGGCGTGAGGCCAGCCCGGCGACGGCCGTGGGGTCGGTGCCCGGCTGCCACAGGACCACCGCGTGGCCCTCCACGTCGATCCCGCGCCGTCCGGCGCGCCCGGTCAGCTGGGTGTACTCCCCCGCGGTGATCCCGACGTGGGCCTCGCCGTTGAACTTTTCCAGCTTTTCCAGCACCACGGTGCGGGCCGGCATGTTGATGCCCAGGGCCAGGGTTTCGGTGGCGAACACCGCCCGGACCAGCCCGTCGGCGAACAGCGACTCCACCACCTCCTTGAAGCTGGGGAGCATGCCGGCATGGTGGGCGGCCAGGCCGCGGAGCAGCCCGTCACGCCAGGCCCAGTACCCCAGTACCTCCCGGTCCGAATCCGGCAGTTCCGCGCACGCGGAGTCGACACGGTCCGCAATTTCCGCGCGCTCCGCCGGGGTGGTGAGCCACAAGCCGGCGGCTGCGCACTGCTGGACGGCGGCGTCGCAGGCGGCGCGGGAAAAGATGAAGGTGATGGCCGGCAGCAGCTCGCGGCTGTCCAGGGCCCGGATCACCTGCGGCCGCGAGGCACGCTTGACCATGCCGCCGTCGGACGCGAACGCCGAGGCGCCCTGCCCGCCGTACCGTCCGTCGCGGCGGTCGCGGCGGCCCGGCCGGGAACCGTAGCTGCCGCGGTGCGGCCGGCCCGATTCGCTGCGGGCCAACTTGAGCAGTTCCGGGTTGACCTTGAAGCGGCCGGTGGCGTCGGTGCCCGGCCCAAGCTCGGCGGCAATCTCGTCAAAGGACTTGTTCGTGGCAAACAGGTCCACAATGTCCCGCTGGACCATGACGTGCTGCCACAGGGGCACGGGGCGGTGTTCGGAGACCACCACCGCGGTGTCACCGCGGACAGTGCCCAGCCAGGCACCAAATTCCTCGGCATTGGAAACGGTGGCGCTCAGCGAGACGACGGCCACCTCGGCGGGGAGGTGGATGATCACTTCCTCCCACACGGCACCGCGGAACCTGTCGGCCAGGTAGTGGACCTCGTCCATGATGACGAACGCCAGCCCGGACAGCGTATCCGAGTCCGCGTAGAGCATGTTGCGCAGCACCTCGGTGGTCATGACCACCACCGGGGCTTCGGAGTTGATGCTGGTGTCCCCCGTCAGCAGCCCCACGTTTTTGGCCCCGTACTTGTGGGCCAGCTCCTGGTACTTCTGGTTGCTGAGGGCCTTGATGGGGGTGGTGTAAAACGCCTTGTTGCCCTGGGCCAGTGCCAGGTGGACGGCAAACTCGCCCACAATGGTCTTCCCGGCGCCCGTGGGGGCCGCCACCAGGACGCCGCGGCCCGCAGCCAGGGCACGGCACGCCTCGATTTGGAAGGGGTCAAGCCCAAAGTCAAAGCCCTGCTTGAACGCACCAAACTCGGTGCCGGCATCTGCGGAGATCAGCTTTGCGGCCGCATAGCGTTCGGCGGGCGTTGCGGGTTCGTTCATCGGCATGGATCCAGCCTATGCCAGCCCGGGCCCTGTCCATGCCGCGGCGGCCCCGCCCGGGGCGGGGCTGCCGCAACGGTAGGTCCGGCAGTGTTGGCGGGGTCAGTCGAGTTCCGCGAGCGGCTTGGCCGTGTCCGCCGTGGCCTCGGTTTCGGCCGCAATCTTGGCGTTCCGCCGGTCGCGGCGCTTGTCGTTGAGCATGCACAGGCCGATGGCGCCGAAATACAGCACCAATAGCGGGATCGCCAAAAAGAACATGGACATGACGTCCGAGCCGGGGGCGGCCATGGCGGAGACGATCGTGACGCCCAGGATGGTGAAGCGCCAGGCCTTCAGGTAGGTGGCGCCACGGACCAGGCCAATGGCGTTGAGTGCAAACAGGAGCACGGGAACCAGGAACGCCACGCCCATGAACAGCATCAGCTGCAGGGCAAAGCGCAGGTAGTCCAGGGAGTCCAGGATGTTTGACCCGCCTTGCGGCGTGAAGGACGTCATGGCGCGGACGATGTTGGGCCAGATCAGCCAGCCGGCGTAGATGCCGGCCAGGAAGAGCGGCACGGAGGCGGCCATGTAGGAAAGCGTGTACCGCCGTTCCTTTTTGGTCAGCCCCGGGGTGATGAAGGCCCACAGCTGGTAGATCCACACCGGGGAGGCAATGACAAGACCCAGGATGAGGGCAATCTGCAGCTTCAGGTCAAAGGAGGTGGTGACACCGGAGAAGTTGAGTGAGGCGACGATGCCCCGTTCGCGGCTGATGTCGCGCAGGGGCTGTGTCAGTGCTGCCATCAGGGGATCGTAGATGATCCACCCGATGACAACGCCGGGGAGCATGGCAAGGGCACTCTTGAACAGCCGGTTCCGCGCCTCAACCAGGTGCTCCTTAAGCGGCATGCGGCCTTCAGGATTCGCTTTGCGGCCTTTCGGGGCGTTCACCGGCTCTGCAATGGTTTCTATGACTGGGCGCCGGTACCGGTGCCGGTACCCGTGCCTGACGTGCTGCCCGGCTGGGTCGGGTTGTTCACGATCTTGCCCTCAACGGGGGCTTCAGGGGCCGGGGCCGGGGCCGGCTTTTCTTCCTTGCCGTCGTTCTTCATTTCCTTGACCTCGGACTTGATGATCCGCATGGACTGTCCCAGGCTCCGTGCCATGCCGGGAAGTTTCGGGGCGGCAAAGAGCAGCACCACCACAATGATCAGGACAATAACTACAGCCGGGTTCTCAAATATTCTTCCCACGGTTAACGCCTTTCCTTTTGGTTCATCCTACGTCTTGAAGTGCTTTGATGTCGCGCAAGGATTGGAGCTGTCCGCGTTCTTTCCTGCGGGCGACGCGCTGTTGAAGCCGGGAAAATTGTCGGGCTTCCTTGGCCGCCAGATAATCATCCTTCATTTTTTCAGGCGTTGCAAAGACTGCCGCACCCGGGACGGTGCTGCGGGCTTCGCCCTTTTGCGCCTGTGCGGCCGCCTCCGAGCATTCGGCCCAATGCGTGCCCAGCTGCTCACCCACTTCGTTGACGGCATGCAGCGTCTTCAGCCCGTCCCGCCACACCTTCAGGCCCATGAGGACAACGAAAAGCAGGGCCAGCGCCACGAGCGCAACCCAAATCAAGATCCATGACCACCAAGGCATGTATTAAGTCTAGCGATATTTGCTGGATGTACCCGGCGCGTTTTCGCCCACAGCGTGATCCGGTTCATAGGCGGCCAGGGCTGCCGCGAGCCAGGACCCCACCTGCCGGCACACCGCTTCGGGGGCCAGCACGCGGGCATGGCCGCCCAGCCGGGCCATGAGCGGAGGAATGGTGGCGGAATCCGCCACCAGGATTTGCAGTCCGAGCAGGTCCTCCCGGCCGTTGCCGGGCTCGTGGAGCAGCCCGTCGTAGGCCGGGGCCAGGCGCCGAGCCGTGGCGGGGTCCGCCAGCAGGGAAACCAGGGCATCGGATTCACGGGGCATGTAGGCGCTCTGCGGCACCGCCGCCGGGTCGAGTGCCTCATGACCGGGCAGGTCATGTTCCTGCGGGCCGGCGGCTGCCAGGGACTGGATGTGGTCCACCCGGAAGTTGCGCAGCTCCCCCGCGTTGCGGCACCAGGCGCGCACGTACCAGGCGGAGTCAATCGAGAAGAGCCGGTGCGGCTCTATGGTCCGTTCCGTCAGCTCGTCCCGGCTGCGCACCAGGTAGGTGATGCGGGCCGCCGTCCGTTCCTGGATCATGGCCTGCAGCGCCGCGATGGTCTCCAGCTCGCTGCCGCCCACCAGGGCCAGTGCGACGGCGCCGGCCAGCCAGGCGTCCGGGCCGGCGACTTCGCGCACAGCCTCGATGGCGGTGGCCAGGGACGCGGCCTCGGCGCTGCCCGCCAGGGCGGTGAGCGCGTCCAGGCCGACCAGCAGCGCGCACGCCTCCTCCTGTGTCAGCCGCAGCGGGGCGGACAGCGTCTCGGCGTCGCGGATGTAGACGTGCCCCTGTTCCGTGAAGACATCCATGAGGTCCCCGTGCAGGTAGCCGGGAAGCCCCGTGACGCTGAGGGTGTCCAGGTCCCTTTTAAGCTGGTCCGTGCCGAGGTTGAATTCGGCGGCCAGCTCCGACTCGGGAATGCCGGGGTTGGCGACGAGGAAGGGGGCCATGGACAGCAGCCGCAGCAGGCGTTCGCGTGAATCGGCCTTCCCGCCGGGCAGCTGTCGAATCCTCGCGCCAAGGACCGGCGGCAGGGCAGCGGTGCCCTCGGGGCCCGGCGGGGTTTCCGCCGCGGCGGCCGCGGCCTGAAGGCGGCCGAGGACGGCCTGGCGCAGCGAAGGGGGGTCCTGGACCACGGCAACCGGACCAAGCGAGGCCAGGTCGTCGGCCATCAGCTCCGGTTCCCGGTACGGGACGGAGAGGATTTCGGTGCCCGGGCGCGTCCCCGGACCGGAAACAGTGGTTCCGTTCCGGTTGCGCAGGGAATGGGTGCCGCCCACGGGCACTTCAATGCGGGCCGTGGCCGGTTCGCCGGTCCCCAGGCCCTTGAGCACCTCGGCAATGGAAAACCCGGCCGGGCGCTCAAAGGTGCGTCCGGCGTCGACCGCCACCTCGGATTGGATGCGGGACAGCCGGAAATTGCGTGCCCCCGCACGGCCCTCGTCATAGCCGAACAGGTACCACTGGCCATATTTGCTGCCCAGCCCCCAGGGCTGGACGGTGCGGGTGGTGGTTTCCGCGGCACCCGCGGCGCGGTAGTCAAAGGTGGCCGGGCGGCTTTCGCGCAGCGCAGTCCAGAGCGGTTCGAAGGCGGGCTCGAGGGTGCGGACGCGGGCCTGGACGGTCGTGTCGTCGTCATACCAGCCCAGCCCCGCACGGGTGGCCACCTTGCGCAGCGCGGACTGCGCGGCGCCGCTGAAGGCGGCCCCGGTCCACAGGTTGGCGGCCACTGCCAGCATGGTCATGGCCGGCTCGTCGAGGCGGATCTCGGGCACCCGGTAGTCGGCCGGGTCGATCCGGTACAGGGTCTGCTCCTCGTCGTCGCCGTCGAAGCTGGTGGCGGTCCGGATGGGGATGCCGACCTGCCGCAGCGTGTCCTTGTCCCGCTCAAACATGCGCTCGAAGGCCACCTGTTGTTTCGCCCCACCGGCGCTGCCCCCGGCGGCGGGTGCGTAGCCGTTCACGCGGTCACGGATGAATTTGCGGCTGCGCCCGCGGCGGCTGCCCAGCAGGGCGATGACCAGGTTGAGCAGGCGTTCCACCGAATCGATTTTCTTTGGCACCCCACCAGACTACTGGCTGGCGCGCCGCTTCCCCGCCCGTGGCCGTGCCCTGCCCTCAACGACGCCGGCCCCCAAGCGGCAAGCTTGGGGGCCGGCGTCGTGCGTGGCACGCTGGGGTCAGCGCACGCCCACGAGGTCCACGACGAAGATCAAGGCTTCGTTGGGGCCGATGGCCGCGCCGGCCCCGCGTGAGCCGTAGGCCAGCTCGGAGGGGATCTCCAGGCGGCGGCGTCCGCCCACCTTCATGCCAATCAGGCCCTGGTCCCAGCCCTGGATTACCTGGCCGACGCCGGCGCGGAAGTCCAGCGGGGTGCCGCGGCCCCAGGAGGAGTCGAACTCCTCGCCGGTGGAAAAGGCGACGCCCACGTAGTGCGTGGAGACGGTGCTGCCGGGGACCACTTCGGTGCCGGTGCCCTCGATGAGGTCCTCAATGACCAGTTCGGTGGGTACCTCGTGGTCGGGGAAGTCGATTTCGGGCTTGGTGCGGTCGTAGTCGCGGGTACCAAAAGACATGGTGCTCCTTGGGGTTGGGTGGATTACTTCTTCGAGTCAATCTTAACAACAAACACCAGGGGGCCGCCGGGCTGGCCGGCCTGGGGTGAGTCGCCGTAGGCGAGGGACGCGGGAATGGTCAGCAGGACGGTGGAGCCGACCCGCTGGCCCGTCAGGCCCATGGTCCAACCCGGGATGACCTGCGCCAGGCTGAAGGAGGCGGCCGCCCCGCGGTCGTAGGCGGAGTCGAACTTCTTGGCGTCGGACCAGCTCCAGCCGGTGTACCAGGCGGAGATGGTGTCGGTACCCTTGATCACGTCGCCCTTGCCTTCGGTGAGGACCTGGACCGCAAGGTCGGCCGGTGCGGCCTTCTTCGGGATGGTGATGCTCGGGACGCCCTTGGCGTCAAACTTGGCCGTGGGCAGGCCGCCGGCCTTGGCCAGCTTGGCCACATCGCCGGAGCTCATGAGCTTGGCCGGATCCTTGGCACTGCTGATCTGGAAGACGCTCAGGCCGGCCGCGCGGGCCGGTTGGGCGGCCGAGGTGGACGACGCGGGGACGGCGGGCGTGGCGGGTGTGCCGTAGGCGATGTACGCGCCGACCTTGGCGGAGGTGAAGGTGGCGTAGACCAGCGGGAACTGGCTCTTGAAGGAGTCGCTGAGCGTGAGGGTGCTGCCGGTCGGCTTGCTGAAGTTTTCAACGACCGTCTTGCCCGTGGACGCGTCAAGGTCGATTTCATGGAACACCACGGTCTGCCCGTCCTTGACGGCGGCACCCGTGCCGTCCTTGAGCAGCCTCATGGACTCTGCGGTGATTTTCAGCGGCTTGGTGAAGCTGACCTTCGGCGCCTTGGCCTTGCCCTGGTCGGATACCGTGACCGAGGCCAATGCCTCGGCATGGGACGGCGGCACCGTGGCGGAGGCGCTCGCGGTGGGCGATGTCGATGCAGCCTGGGATCCGGCACCGCAGGCGGTCAGCAGAAGCAGGACGGGAAGCAGCAAGGCAAGAAGTCGGCGCAAGGAAGATACTTTCTTGTGGCAGGGGCGGAAGGGCAAACGGTGCAGCCCCGGCACATGCTGCGTGCCTGGGGCGGAACGCGCAACAAGCCTAACCGTCGAAGCTGGGGAAAAGCTGTCCGGACCGTTGCCGGCCGGACTCGGAGCCGTCAGTAGCCCGGCTTGAGGGAGGCGATGAGTTCGTCCACGCGTTCGTCGGTGTTTTGGAACGGGTCCTTGCACAGGATGGTCTGGTGGGAGCGGTCGTTGAGTTTCAGGTGGACCCAGTCCACCGTGTAGTCGCGGCCGGAATCGCGGGCGGCCTGGACAAAGCGGCCGCGCAACTGGGCCCGCGTGGTGGCGGGTGCCTCGTCGACGGCGCGGGCAATGGCCTCGTTGGTGGTGACCCGGGCGGCCGCACCGCGGCGCTCCAGCACGTTGAACAGGCCCCGCTCCGGGGAAATGTCGTGGTAGCGCAGGTCCAGCTGGGCCACGCTGGCGGAGCCGAGGTCAACGTCGTGCCGGGCGGCGTAGGCGCCCAGCAGCTTGAGCTTGATGGCCCAGTCGATTTCGGTGTCGATGGTGGCGTAGTCCTGCGTTTCGATCGCGTCCAGGGTGCGTTCCCACAATTCCAGGATGCGCGGCACCAGTTCGTTGTGGGCCCCGTGCGAGCGGACAAAGCCTGCGGCCTTCTCCAGGTAGTGGCGTTGGATCTCAATGGCGTTCATGGTGCGTCCGTCGGCCATTTTGACCGCGTGCTTGCCGGTGAGGTCGTGGGAGATTTCACGGATGCTGCGGATGGGGTTTTCCATGCGCATGTCCGTCATGATGGTGCCTGCCTCGATCATGCGCAGGATCAAGTCCACTGTCCCCACCTTGAGCATGGTGGTGGTCTCGGACATGTTGGAGTCGCCCACGATGACGTGCAGGCGACGGTAAAGTTCCGCGTCGGCGTGGGGCTCGTCGCGGGTGTTGATGATGGGCCGGGACCTGGTGGTGGCCGAGGAAACGCCTTCCCAGATGTGGTCCGCACGCTGCGAGAACGCAAAGTGCCCGCCCTGTTGGGGGCCCAGCACCTTGCCGGCGCCGGCGATCAGCTGGCGGGTCACCAGGAACGGAATGAGGATGTCCGCCACTCGGTTGAACTCGCCCCGGCGCGTGATCAGGTAGTTTTCGTGGCTGCCGTAGGAGTTCCCGGCGGAATCGACATTGTTCTTGAACAAGAAGATCTTGCCCGAATAGCCCTCCAGCGCAAGGCGTGACTGCGCCTCAGTGACGAGGTCGTGCAGGATCAGCTCACCGGCGCGGTCGTGGGTGATCAGCTGGGCCAGGCTGTCACACTCGGCGGTCGCGTATTCAGGGTGCGAGCCCACATCCAGGTACAGGCGTGAGCCGTTGGGCAGGAACACATTGGACGAGCGCCCCCAGCTGACCACTTTGCGGAAGAGGTAGCGGGCCACCTCTTCCGGTGAGAGCGGCCGCGAGCCCTGCGCCGAGTAGGCGATGCCAAATTCCGTTTCAATGCCGAAGATGCGCCGGTCCACGATTACGCCTTTCCGCTGGAGTTGAGGATCTGCCCGACGTCGGAGCCGGGCAGGCGGCGGAACGCCCGGTGAAGCCCGCGCACCTCGCGCACGGTGCGTTCAAGGACCGCCACTTCAAGGTTGGCCGGGCCAAGGGGCTCGGCCTCCTCACCCTGTGCGGAGTTGGCCCGTGGCGCCCGGAGGGCGTCGACCGCCCAGGACAGGGCGAGGGCCAGCCCGGCGCCGGGCCGCCATGAATCGGCAAGCCGCTGCTGAACCACTTCCGCCTCGCCGCCCATCCCCAGGAAGCCGGGTTCGTCGGCAATCGAGCCGTCAAAGGTGAGCCGGAAGATGTGGTCCTGCGCCTGGGTGGGGCCCACTTCGGCCACGGCAAGTTCCACTTCGAAGGGCTTTTGCTCGGCGGTGAAGACGGCGCCGAGGCTTTGGGCGTAGACGCTGGCCAGGCCGCGGGCCGTCACGTCGGCGCGGTCGTACGAGTAGCCGCGCACGTCCGCGTAGCGCACCCCGGCCTGGCGCAGGCTTTCGAACTCGTTGTACTTGCCCACGGCGGCAAAACCGATCCGGTCATAGATCTCACCGATTTTGTGCAGCGTCGGTGAGGGGTTCTCGGCCACCAGGGCGATGCCTTCGGCGTAGCTGAGCACCACCACGGAACGGCCGCGTGCAATGCCCTTGCGGGCAAAGTCGGCACGGTCCTTCATGATCTGCTCCGGCGAAACATAGAACTGCTGTGCCATGCTCAGGCTTCCCTTCCCTCGGCGGTGCGCCGGTCCATGATGGCCTGCACCACGGGAGCCAGCGCCTCGGCGGAAACCCGGGTGGCGCCGTCGTCCGTCACCACATACACACTGGGCCACAGCTTGCGGACCAGGTCCGGGCCGCCCGTGGCGGAGTCGTCGTCGGAGGCGTCCACGAGGGCTTCGACGGCCACGGCCACGGCGGTGTCCCGGTCCATGTCCGGGCGCCAGAGCTTCTTCAGCGCGCCGCGGGCGAAGACGGAGCCCGAGCCCACGCTGTGGTGCTCAAGTTCGGCGTAGCGGCCGCCGGTGACGTCGTAGGAGAACAGCCTTCCGGATGATCCTCCCGCTTCGACGCCGGCAAAGAGCGGCACCACTGACAGGCCCTGCAGCGCCATGGGCAGGTTGGCCCGGATCATGGCGCCGAGCCGGTTGGCCTTGCCCTCCAGGCTCAGCTGCGTGCCCTCGATCTTTTCGTAGTGCTCCAGCTCCACCTGGAACAGGCGCACAATGTCAATGGCGATCCCGGCCGTCCCGGCAATGCCGAGCACCGAATAACGGTCCGCCGGGAACACCTTTTCAATGTGCCGGTTGGCGATCATGCTGCCCATGGTGGCACGCCGGTCCCCCGCCATCAGCACGCCGCCGGCGAAGGTCAGCGCCACGATGGTGGTCCCGTGCGGGGTCTCGGGCATCTGCCCGGCAGGCAGGCTGCGGCCAAAGGGCAGCAAGGCCGGATTGCTCGCGGTCACAAAATCAAGGAACGACGACGACGCCCCGGCGGCTTCCAGGAAGGGGACGGAACCCCTGTGGTGGGAGTCCATGGGCTCTACTGTCCGCCCTTTTGGACGAAGCCGCGCACAAATTCCTCCGCGTTCGTCTCCAGTACGCCGTCGATTTCATCGAGCAGGTCGTCAACGCCGGAGGTGGCTGCCTGCGCTGCGCCGGAATCAGGGGCGGGAGTGGGCAGCGGGGAATCCTCGAGCTGTTCTTCCTCGGTGCGGGAAGAGGTGTTCTTTTGTTCCTGGGAAGCCATGATGTGCCCTTCTGACTCGTAGCCGGTCCTTCCCTTCCATCCTGCCACGGCCGCCTGGAGATTGCGCCGTGTGGCACCGGCCGTGTTTGGCCGCTCTGCTAGCCGGCCCCGGCGAGCAGCCTGCCCAGAAATGTCTGCGCGTCCGGACTGGATTCAAAAAGCGCACCCGTCAGCTCCCTGGTGCCACGCAGCGGTTCCTTCGTGGGAACCCGCTGGAGGCGGCGCTGGGAGGGCAGTTCAAAGATGACCGAATCCCAGCTGGCCCCGGCCACGTTCGCCCCGTAGCGCTGGATGCACATGCCGCGGAAGTAGGCGCGGGTGTCCTGCGGCGGCTGCTCCACGGCACGGGCAATGTCCGCGTCACTGAGCAGCCGCTCCATGGCTCCGCGCTGCAGCAGCTTGTAGTACAGGCCCTTTTCCGGCCGGATGTCCGACCATTGCAGGTCGATGAGTGCCAGCCGCGGATCCTTCCAGTCCATGTTGTCCCGGGCCCGGTACTGCTGGAGCAGCTTGAGCTTCGCGACCCATTCAACCTGGGCGGCCAGGGACATCGGGTCGGTGCCCAGCCCGGTCAGCACCTGTTCCCACCGGGCCAGCACGTCCGCCGTGTGCCCGTCGCCCGTCTCCGGGTGGGAGGAACCGTTGGCGGCGGCGTGGGCCTTGGCCGCTTCCAGGTACCGCCACTGGATCTGCAGGGCCGTAAGGCTGCGACCGTTGGAGAGCGGGTGGGTCTTGGCCAGGCGCCAGTCGTGGCTGACGGCCCGCAGCGTCGCGACCGGGTCCGCCAGCTGCAGTTCGGGGGCCGTGCCATGTTCAATCATGTCCAGCACCAGCGCCGTGGTGCCGAACTTGAGGTAGTTGGAGACCTGGCTCAGGTTGGCGTCGCCGATGATCACGTGCAGGCGCCGGTACTTTTCCGAGGTGGCGTGCGGTTCGTCGCGGGTGTTGATGATGGGCCGGCGGATGGTGGTCTCCAGCCCCACCTCCGCCTCGAAGAAGTCGGCCCGCTGGCTGATCTGGAAGCCGCTGCCGGAGCCGTCCTGGCCGCGCCCCACCCTGCCGGCGCCGCAGATGAGCTGGCGGGTGGCGAAGAACGGGGTCAGCCCGGTGACGATGTCCCGGAAAGGCACCTGGCGCGGCATGAGGTAGTTTTCGTGGCTGCCGTAGGAGACTGACTTGTTGTCCGTGTTGTTTTTGTACAGGTTGACGGCCGGCAGCCCGGGCGTGGCGGCGATGCGCCGCACGGCGGCCAACGCCACGGCGTCCCCGGCGGCGTCCCAGCGGACGGCGTCGAGCGGGTTGGTCACCTCCGGGGAGGAATACTCCGGGTGGGCGTGGTCCACGTACAGCCTGGCCCCGTTGCCCAGCACCATGTTCATCATCAGCGGGCCCGGGTCGCGGCCGCCAGTCTCCCCGCCTTCGAGGGCAATCTGGGCCGCCGTCAGTTCAGGTTCGACGTCGGTCAGCTGGCTGGGGTGCGCCTCGTCCCGGGGCACCACCCAGCCGCGCGCATCCGCCAGGGGGTCCTCGTCGGTGTAGTCCCACCGGGTCTCCCCGCCCGCCGCGGCCCGGTGCCCCGTCTCCTGCGAATAGGCATGGACCACCTGGGTGGAGAGCCAGGTGGCGTTGAACGTGTTGGTCCCGGGGGTGTGGATGCCGTATTCGGTTTCCGCCCCCATGACCCGCACCGCGCTCACAGGTACTGGCCGGTGTTGCGCACCGTTTCCAGGGTCCGGCCCGGCTCCTGCCCGTCCTTGCTTTGGACGATGGTGCGGATGTAGGTGATCCGCTCGCCCTTCTTGCCGGAGATCCGGGCCCAGTCGTCCGGGTTGGTCGTGTTGGGCATGTCCTCGTGTTCGCGGAACTCGTCCACCACGGCGCGGAGCATGTGCTCGATCCGGATGCCCTTTTCCCCGTTCATGAGCAGGTCCTTGATGGCGTACTTCTTGGCCCGGTCCACCACGTTTTGGATGACGGCGCCGGAGTTGAAGTCCTTGAAGTACAGCATCTCGGTGTCGCCGTTGGCATAGGTGACTTCCAGGTATTCGTTGGACTTGTCCGTGGCGTACATGGCCTCCACGGTGCGCTGGATCATCGCGTCGACGGTTTGCTGCAGGCTGCCGTTGTTGGCTTCCACGTCAAAGTGGTGGAACGGCAGGCCGGTCGTGACGTACTTGGCGAAAATGTCCGCGGCGGCCTCGGCGTCGGGCCGGTTGATCTTGACCTTCACGTCCAGCCGGCCCGGGCGCAGGATGGCCGGGTCGATCATGTCCTCCCGGTTGGAGGCGCCGATGACGATGACGTTGTCCAGGCGCTCCACGCCGTCAATCTCACTGAGCAGCTGCGGCACGATGGTGGTTTCGACGTCGGATGACACGCCGGTGCCGCGGGTGCGGAACAGCGAGTCCATTTCATCGAAGAACACCACCACGGCACTGCCGTCGGAAGCCTTTTCGCGGGCGCGGCTGAAGATGAGCCGGATTTGGCGCTCCGTCTCCCCCACGTACTTGTCCAGCAGCTCCGGGCCCTTGATGTTCAGGAAGTAGCTCTTCTGGTCCTTGACGCCGGAGCGTTCGGCAGCCCGCTGGGCCAGCGAGTTGGCCACGGCCTTGGCGATGAGGGTCTTGCCACAGCCGGGAGGGCCGTAGAGCAGGATGCCCTTGGGCGCCTTGAGCCCGTGTTCGCGGTACAGGTCCGGGTGCAGGAACGGCAGTTCCACGGCGTCGCGGATCTGTTCAATCTGGGACGCCAGCCCGCCGATGTCCGCATACGAGATGTCCGGGACTTCCTCCAGGATCAGGTTTTCCACCTCGGAGCGCGGGATCTTCTCCAGCGCGTAGCCGGTCTTGCCCTCCACCGTCAGCGCGTCGCCCACCCGCAGCTTCTCCTCCTGAAGCGCTCCGGAAAGCCGCACCACGCGTTCCTCGTCCGAACGGCCGGTGACCAGGACCCGGTCGCTGCCGAGCAGTTCCTTGACCGTGACCACCTCGCCCACGCGCTCAAACCCCAGGCCGGCGATGACCGTGAAAGCTTCGTTGAGCAGCACTTCCTGGCCGACGCGCAGTTGCGCCAGGCGGACCAGGGGGCTGATCCCGACGCGCATCTTGCGCCCGGACGCGTACACGTCAACGCTTTCCTCGGTGACCGCCACGCCGGCCGCCGTGTCGGCGAGGCCCCTGCCGCTGCGGGGGTGCAGGGCCATGATGGTGCCAAAACCGTAGGGGGGCTGGCCGTCGTTCTCGAGGGCACTGCGAAGTTTCTGGATCTCGGTCTTGGCGGTCTCAAGCATGGCGACCAGCTTGGTGTTGTTTTGCGTGGCGGCGGAGAGCTGCCGGTCAAGGTTGCGGGCCTTGTCCCGGAGCACGTTGAGCTGGCGTTCCAGCACTGCCAGCTGGCCTGGGCCCGCCGTGTACGACGCCGGGAACGTCGAAGGTGCCGGCTGTTCCGTCCCGCCGGGGCCGGCCGGGGAGTTTGTTGCGTCGCTCATGGTGGTCTGGTCCTTCCGCAAGGAACTGGTGGCGGTGCGGCCGAAGGGCCGGCGCACCGCCGCTACGTACTGCAGTTCGCCCAATACTTCTACTACCGACCTTAGTGGCACCGGGCGCCGGCTGCAGCGTCGGCACCGGTGTTTGTGCCGGTTTCAGTCAGTTTCGCCCGTACCGGTCCTGCTCTTGGTGCGCTTGGTCTGCACGGTGGAGGCGGCATCGCGGGCGGCGCGGCGGAGCTTGCGGTCGGAGACGGCCCGTTCCCCCACGGCCTCGGGCGTCCAGTGGCTGAGGTCCTCCTCGCTGAATTCGGCCTTGGTCTTCTTCTTCAGGTTCAGCCCGGTGACGCCGTCGGCGAGCCTACGGGTGACCATCAGGAAGCCGGTGTGTGCCACCATGCGGTGGTCCGGGCGCACCGCCAGGCCTTCCAGGTGCCAGCCGCGGACCATGGATTCCCATGCGTCGGGTTCGGTGAACCGGCCGTCGGCGCGGATGGCCTCGGCGGTGCGGGAGAGCTGCGTGACGGTGGCGACGTAGTTCACCCAGACGCCGCCCGGTGCCAACACCGTGGCCACGGCGTCCAGGCACTCCCAGGGTGCCAGCATGTCCAGGACCACGCGGTCGATGCTGCCGGGGGCTTCCTGGGCCACCACCTGGTCCTGGAAGTCGCCGAGGGAGATTTTCCACGCCGGGTGCGGCCCGTCGAAGATGGTTTCCACGTTTCCGCGGGCAATGTCGGCAAATTCCTCGCGGCGTTCAAAGGAGTGCAGGTAGCCGGCATCGCCCACGGCGCGCAGCAGCGAAATGGACAGCGCGCCGGAACCGACGCCCGCCTCGACCACCCGTGCTCCGGGGAAGATGTCGCCCATGGTGATGATCTGGCCGGCGTCCTTGGGGTAGACCACGGCGGCCCCCCGCGGCATGGACAGGACAAAGTCGGAGAGCAGCGGGCGCAGGGCCTGGTACTGCTGCCCCACGTTGTTTTCCACCACGGAGCCTTCCACCTGGCCGATGAGGGAGTCGTGGTTCAGGAAGCCCTTGTGCGTGTGGTACGCCGTGCCGGGGGTCAGGGTGATGGTGTTCATGCGGCCGCGCTCGTCGGTCAGCTGCACCCGCTCACCGGCCCGGAACGGGCCCCGGCGTGAGGACGCACCGTGGGGCTGGTGGGACAGTGCCGTGGCGGCGGGGGCTGCGGGGCTGTACGAGGTGTCGCTCTGGCTCATGCGTGGGGTTTCCTAACGGGGTCTGCGTGCGGCAGTGGGTGTCGTGTCAAACAGGGAGGGACAGGGGCGGCCGGGCCGCGGCGGCGCAGCCTCATATGGCCGCCGGGCTATTTGCCGGTGATGGCGGCAACCACCTTCGTCTGGCTGAGCAGGCCTGTCACCCGGCCGTGGCTGTCAATGACGGCGTATTCGGTGTCCGGAAGCTGGGAAAGGTACTGGACCAGCTCGGCTCCCGAAGCGGTTTCGGGGACGTAGGCGCCTGGGGTCATGGTCCGGGCCACCGCATGGGCGGGTGTCTGGACTGCCGCATGGGGCGGCACTGCGGCCAGGGCGTGTTCGTCAACGACGCCGGAGGGTCGGCCGTCCGCGGCGCACAGGACGATCGGTGCCTGCGGATACCGCGCGCGCAGGGTCCACAGCTGGGCCACGGTGCAGTTTTCGGCGGCGCTGACGGCCGGGGCCGCAAGGGCTCCGGCGGTGATGGCGGGCAGCCGGAGCCGGATGGCGGCGCCCTTGATGGCGGCGGAGGCCCCCATCCACAGGAACCCGGCCAGCAGGACCACGATGAAGGAGGTGGTCAGGTCCGGTGCCGAACCCTGCAGGTACGGCACCACCAGGACGCCGGCCACGATGAGCACCACAATGATGCGTCCGGCCCAGCCGGCGGCCACGGTGCCCTTTTCCTGGATGCCCGTGGCCTTCCAGACGATGGATTCCACCAGCCGGCCGCCGTCCAGCGGCAGGCCCGGCAGCACGTTGAAAATGCCGATCAGCAGGTTCGCCCAGATGAAGATGTTGGCCAGCAGCAGCACCACCGCTCCCGTGAGGGACGTCGGGTGGGACGCAGCCAGTTGCAGGGGCCATGCCAGGGCGGCCAGGACAAAGTTGGAGGCGGGGCCGGCGAAGGCCACGACAAGGGCACGCCCGGGCGTGGCCTTGGTGAAGTCGAACTCGGTGTGTCCGCCCCACAGGTTCAACACGATCTTGTGGGTGGGCCAGCCGTACAGTTTGGCGGCGAGGGCGTGGCTGAGTTCGTGGATGAACACCGAGAACAGCAGCAACAGGGCATAGGCAAAGGCCACCAGGTAGACGCCGGCGCCGAGGGTGGGAAACCCGTGCGAGAGCTGCGGGCCGAAGACAATGACCGTGAAGGCGGCGATCAGGAACCAGGAATTGGCAAGGATCACGGGGGTGCCGCCCACTGAGCCCAGGACTATGCCTTCGCGGCGGGGCTTTTTGGCCGTGGCGTGGGAGCTCATGCGTCGCTCCCTGCCATGCCGGCATGGGCAGCCAGGACTGCTGCGACGTCATCGCAGGTCTTCCCGGCCAATGTCTGCCAGGTGGTGCGCCGGGGGTCCTCAGGCAGCGGGACAACGTGCGGGATCGCAATGGTGGGCACGTTCGCTGCCATGGCGGAGGCGGTGCCGGGGATGGAGTCTTCCAGCGCAACACAGTTCTCCACCGTCAGCCCCGGATCGCCGGCACGCAGCCGCTCGACGGCGGTCAGGTACGGTTCGGGGTGCGGCTTGCCGTGTGTCACCTGGTCCCCCGTGACGAGGAATTCAAAGTAGGGCGCGTCGAGGGCGTCGACGATTTCCTGCGCGAGCGGGCGCTCGCTCATGGTCACGAGCACGCACCGCACGCCGCGCCCATGCAGCCCGGCCAGCAATTGGCGGGCCCCGGGACGCCACGGCACCTGCTTCCGGATGCCGGCCGAGACGCTGCCGGAGAGCTGGTCGACGATCTCGCGGATGGTCAGGTCAACGCCCATGTCCTGGAAGATCGCGGCCGAGGTTTCCAGTGCGTTGCCCACCATGGAAGTGGCAAGCTTTTCATCCCAATGTCCGCCGTGCGCGGTCACCAGTTCGATCTCCGCCGCGATCCAATAGGGCTCGGTGTCAACGAGCGTGCCGTCCATGTCCCAGAGGACGGCCTTCAGCGCAGGGGCCGCGGAGGGAGCCGGGACGGTGCGTTCTTGCAGGGCGGAGTCGACGGGTAAATACATGCTTCCAGTCTACGTGGGTTGCCGAAGGTTAATATTTGCGTCCGCACCGCCACGCGGTGTCCGGTGGCGGAAATCGCAGCGGGACGTAGGCTGGAGACGTGAGTAGCGAGAACAGCACCCCAGCCGCAGACAACCACCGCCTGCTTGGCCCCGCGGCCGACGGCGGGCGGGTCACCGTGCTCCTGGCCGCGTTCGAGGGCTGGAACGACGCCGGTGAGGCGGCCAGCGACGCGCTCAAGTACCTGCACCGGCTGTGGGGCGCCAAGCGGGTCTTTGTCATCGAGCCGGATGAATACTACGATTTCCAGTTCACCCGGCCCGAGGTGCGGCACACCTCAACGGGGGCGCGCAGGATCAAGTGGCCCGTCACCAAGATCGCCAAAGCCTCCATCCCCGGCACGGATGTCGACGTCATCTTCGTGCACGGCGTGGAACCCTCCTACCGCTGGCGGGCCTACACGGCCGAGCTGCTGGCCAAGGCCTCGGAGCTGGGCGTGGACTATGTGGTCCTGGTCGGGGCGCTCCTGGCCGATGTCCCCCATTCGCGCCCCATTCCCGTCACGGCCACCTGCGACGACGACGAGCTGCGCGAGCGGCTGGGCCTGGAGGCGAGCCAGTATGAGGGGCCCGTGGGCATTGTGGGGGTGCTCAACGAGGTGTCGCTGCTGGCCGGGCTCCCCACGGTTTCGCTGTGGGCGGCCGTGCCGCACTACGTGGCCCAGGCGCCCTCCCCCAAGGCGGAACTGGCCCTGCTGAACAAAATTGAGGATTTCCTCCAGGTCTCGCTGCCCACCTCCGAACTGGCGGACGACGCCCAGGCCTGGGAACGCGGCGTCAACGACCTGGCCGCCGGCGACCCGGAAATCGCCGCCTACGTCCGCCAGCTTGAGGACGCCAAGGATACCGAGGACCTGCCCGAGGCGACCGGTGAATCGATCGCCAAGGAGTTTGAGCGCTACCTGCGCCGGCGCGGGCGCGACCAGGGCTGATTTCCCCGCCCCGCAGTGGGGCCGGGGCGGGGCCCGACCGTTCTAGAGCTCCACGCCGAGGAGGGCCTCCACGGCGTCGGAGACCAGGGCCGCGTCCCGTTCGCAGCACTGCTGTTCCCCGGCGAGTGCCTGGCCCGCCCAATGGTCGACGGCGGCCAGCGCCCGGGGTGCGTCGAGGTCGGCTGCCAGGGCGGCCCTGATTTCGCCGAGCAGTGCGGTGGCCGTGCCTTCCGGGGCGGCCTCCAGGGCCTTGCGCCAGGTGGCGAGCTGCCGCTGTGCGTTGGCCAGCAATGCGTCCGTCCAGCACCAGTCCGAGCGGTAGTGGTTGGCCAGGATCGCCAGGCGGATGGCTGCCGGTTCGACCCCCTGCTCCCGCAGCTTGGAGACGAGCACCAGGTTGCCCTTGGACTTGCTCATCTTTTCCCCGTCCAGGCCCACCATGCCGGTGTGGGCGTAGTGGCGGGCCATGGGCACATGGCTGAGGGCGAAGGCGTGGCCGGCGCCCATTTCATGGTGCGGGAAGACGAGGTCGGAGCCGCCGCCCTGGACCGTGAACGGCTCGGGCAGGAAGCGTTGGGCAATGACGGTGCATTCGATGTGCCAGCCCGGCCGGCCAGGGCCCAAGGTTGCCCCGTCCCACTGGGGCTCGCCGTCGCGGGCCACGCGCCACAGCAGTGCGTCAAGGGCATGCTTCTTGCCGGGCCGTTGAGGGTCGCCGCCGCGTTCGGCAAAGACGGGAAGCATTTCCTCCTCCGTCAGCCCGGACACCTGGCCCAGCCACCAGGGCCCGTCAATCCCGCCACGGTCCGTGGCGGCGGAGGCGGCAGCAACGTCGAAGTACACGTCCCCGTCCGGCTCGCCGCCCGATCCGGCGACCCGGTACGCCAGCCCGTCTTCGACGAGTTCCTCGATCTGCGGCACAATCCACTCGATGGCCTCCACGGCCCCGATGTACTGGTTGGGGGCCACCACGTTCAGCGCTTCCATGTCCGCGTGGAACAGGGCGGTCTGTTCCAGCGCGAGGTCGCGCCAGTCAACGCCGTCGCGGGTGGCCCGTTCCAACAGGGGGTCGTCCACGTCGGTGACGTTTTGGACGTAGCTGACGGAGCGGCCCGCGTCGAGCCAGGCCCTGTTGAGGAGGTCGAAGGCCACATAGGTTGCTGCGTGGCCCATGTGGGTTGCGTCGTACGGGGTGATGCCGCAGACGTAGAGGCTGGCCTGGTCCCCGGAAGGCAGCGCAGTGACCCGGTTGGCGCTTGTTTCGTGGAGAAAAAGCTCGGGCATGGTGCCGGGAAGTTCAGGAACAGGACGGGATTTCCAAGTTTTCACATGCTCCAGCCTACTGCCCGAGGGGCCCCGAACGCGCGAAGCGTGTTTGGGGAGGGCGGGAGGCGCTACTGCCCGCTTGCCCCCGAACGCGCGAAGCGTGTTTGGGGAGGGCGGGAGGCGCTACTGCCCGCTTGCCCCCGAACGCGCGAAGCGTGTTTGGGGAGGGCGGGAGGCGCTACCGCCTGGTAGCTCAGGCGGTGATGACGCCCAGGCCCAGCAGGATGAACAGCAAGAGTCCCAGCGCTATGCGGTACCAGACGAACGGGCGGAAACTCTTGGTGGAGATGAATTTGAGGAACCAGCCGATGATGAGATATCCCACAACGAACGCAATGACCGTGGCCAGCGCGATCTGGCCGATGTTGAAGGGTCCTTGGGCCCCTTCGTGCTTGGCCAGCACCTTGTACAGTTCGTAGAATCCGCTGCCGAAGACGGCGGGGATGGCCAGGAGGAAGGAATACCGGGCCGCTGCCTCGCGGGTGTAGCCCATGAACAGCCCCGCCGTGATGGTGCCGCCCGAGCGTGACACCCCGGGGATGAGGGCCAGTGCCTGTGCGAATCCATAGATGATGCCGTGCCTGTACGTGAGGTCCTTGAGTTCGCGCTGCTGGCTGGCGTAGGTGTCGGCAACGGCCAGTATCAGGCCGAACACGATGAGGGTCACCGCCACAATCCACAGGTTCCGCAGGGTGGATTCAATATAGTGCTGGAACACCACGCCGAGGACGGCAATCGGAACGGTGCCGATGATGACGAGCCAGCCCATGCGGGCGTCGGGGGCATCGCGCGGCACGGAGCCGCGGAGGGAGCCAAGCCAGGCCTTGATGATGCGCACTATGTCGCGCCAGAAAAAAACCAGCACGGCAGCTTCCGTGCCGAGCTGGCTGACTGCGGTAAAGGCAGCGCCGGGGTCCTCGCCCGAGGGCAGGAACTTTCCGACGACAAATAGATGGGCGCTGGAGGAAATCGGCAGGAATTCCGTCAGGCCTTGGACCAGGCCGAGGAAGGCCGCTTCAAACCAGTTCACGCGTTCAGCATAGGGCATGCCGGCCGGCGCCCCGGGCGGGCCGCGCCGTCGAAGCACCCCCGTGTTCCCCGTAAGCTAGACCCCATGGAACAACGATTCGTGGGCACCAGCGGACTGCGCGTGTCGGCACTGGCACTGGGCACCATGGCTTGGGGCAGCGAAACCGACGCCGACTGCGCCCGAGAGCTGCTGCGCACGTTCATGGATGCCGGCGGCACCACCGTTGACACGGCCATGAGCTATGGCGAGGGCCGCAGCGAGGCGATCCTGGGCGAGCTGATCGGCGACGTGGTTCCGCGAAGCGACGTGGTGCTCGTGTCCAAGGCCGGCATCAGCCACCGCGGCGGCAAGCGCATGGTGGATACCTCGCGGCGGGCCATGCTGGCCAGCCTCGACGCCACCCTGGCGCGGCTTGGCACCGACCACCTGGACCTGTGGCTGGTGCACACCTGGGATGAAAACGTGCCACTGGAGGAGACGCTGAGCGCCTTGGAACTGGCGGTGTCCACGGGCCGCGCCCGGTACGCCGGTGTGTCCAACTACAGCGGGTGGCAGCTGGCGCGCGCCGCCACACTTTCCGACACGGCGCTGGTGGCGAACCAGGTGGAGTATTCCCTGCTGGCCCGCGGCATGGAACGGGAGGTGCAGCCTGCCGCCGACCATGTCGGCACCGGCGTCCTGTGCTGGGCGCCACTGGGCCGTGGCGTGCTGACGGGCAAGTACCGCGGCCAGATCCCGGCCGATTCCCGCGGCGCCAGCGAAGCGATGGGCGCCTATGTGGAGCCGTACCTTAAAGGGCGCCCCACCAGGGTGACCGAAGCCCTGCTCACCGCCGCGAAGGGGTTGGGGCGCTCACCGCTTGACGTGGCCCTGAGCTGGGTGCTGGACCAGCACACCGTGGCCGGGGCCGTGGTGGGGCCGCGCACGACGGACCAGCTGGAACAAATCCTTGGTTCGTCCCTGGCACCCCTGCCGGACCAGATCGCCACGGTCCTGAATGAGGTGTCCGGCTAAGCGGGACTTTCGGCGCGCCTGCGCTCAGTCGTCGATGGGCTCGAGGTCGTCGTCGATCGGTTCGTCTGAATCGCCGTCATCCAGCTCGGAATCGTCCTCGCCGTAGATGACCAGCGGGGTCACCTCGTCAAAGGCGTCAAACAAGGCCTCTTCGTAGACTTCAAACGCATCAATGATGGCCAGGAACGTTGCTTCCACGACCGGGTCCTCTTCCCCGCGGCGCGCGGAAGCGGCAACCAGGTGTTCTTCCAGGGCGGTGGTCAAGGCGTTCAGGGCCGCCCGCGGATCTATGCTCATGCGCTCGACGCTACCAGTGTGTCTGCCAACTTGAAAGACCCCGTTGGGGGCCGGGAACAGGTAGCTTTAAGCAAGAGCAGGCTAAGCAGCCGCAGCGGATGACGGATGGATGGCCATGAAGGAAATGTTGCAGCCGGTGCGTACCGGAAAGGGTGCGCCGAACCGGCAGTATGAGTACTTGATCATATCGCTGCGGCCCGACGAGCCGGCGCCCCTGGCCTACCAGCGGCTGCGCGAACATGCCGAGTACGGCAAGTGGGAACTGGAGCGCAGCCGCCTGTATTTTGGCGGCAGCCGCAGGTACTGGCTGCGCCGGAAGGTCATGCGGGTGGAGCGGACGCTGGACGTCTACTGACTACCCCTCAAGCGGCCCCAGCCACGCGTTGGCGATGGTGCCGTGGGCCGACTCATCGTCGGAGGGGTGGAAGATCCCGGCCAGCACGTCCCGGTACAGGCGGCCCAGTTCGTTGCCGGAAAAGTATGTTCCGCCGCCGCTGACCCGCACCGCACTGTCCACCACATCGCGGGCCGTTTCGGTGGCACGCACCTTCAGGCCCACCAGTTTCGGGAACCACATGGCCCCGTGGTTGACCAGTGCATCGACATCGCCCGCCACGGAATCCACCTGGGGGTACAGCCCGTCCATGGCCATGGCGGCACTGGCCAGGCGCCAGCGGATGTCCGGATCCTGCGAATAGGGCTTTCCGGTCTTCTTGGACATCCGCCGCTGCACTGCTGCCACGCCGATCTGCAGGGCCCGCTCCCCCACCCCCGTGTACACGGCCGCCAGAAGCGTTTCGAAGCACGCAAAAATGGCGAAAATCAGCGGGTCGGCGTTGGGCCCCACAGGCAGCTTGCGGAACACGCGCTCCGCCGGCGCCACCACGCCGTCAAGCACCGTGGTGTTGGACTGGCTGGCCCGCATGCCCAGCGTGTCCCAGTCATCCTTGATGGTGTAGCCGGGCGCGTCCCGCGTGATGAAGGCGTGCACCAGCACCGGCTCCTCGCCCGTGGTGTCCTTGCCAAAGATGCCCAGGCGGGTCCACGCCGGTGACAGGGAGGTGAAGATCTTGGTGCCGGTGAACGCATAGCCGCCATCAGCCAGGGGCGCCGCCAGCGTGTTGGAGTCGAACAGCACCGAGTCGTTGCCCGCTGTCCTGTCTCAATTTAGTTGGCCATGTTGACGTGGGAAGAGGCCAGATAAATTGAGACGGATGGGGTAGGAACTGTCTCAATTTTGTTGGCCATTCCGTATGGAACGTTCCGCCTCCTTGTCCCAC
>NZ_JAKZGX010000032.1:0-45345 GCF_024539665.1 Arthrobacter sp. STN4 | reverse complement strand
ACAACGACACCCTGTAGCCCATCCCTCCAGCACACCAAAGCACCCGAACATGCACCAGAGATTTCGCGAGCACTTCCCAAATGAGGCACGCACCCCATTACGCGAGCACTTTTCATGAGTCTCGTCGCACCCTTGTTTCCCTAATGGCATTAGGGGACAATGGAGGCATGGAAAAAGTGCCGGATCGTCGCCGGGTGGGCAGGGACACCACGATGGGGGAAATTCTGGGCGCCGCCGTCGAGCTGATGGCCCGTGACGGCGTGGCGGGGATGTCGCTGTCCGCAGTGGCACGCCGCGTGGGCATGAAGCCGCCGTCCCTGTACGAGTACTTTCCTTCGAAACGCGACCTCTACGACGCCCTTTTTGAACGCAGCGCCGCCGGGCTCCGGGACGCCGTGGCCTCGGCCGGCAGCCAGCATCCGGACCAGCCCGTCGCCGCCCTGCGCGCCGGCGCCCGCGCGTTCGTGCAGTGGTCGGTGGGCAATCCTGTTGCGGCGCAGCTGGTCAACTGGCGGCCCGTGCCGGGGTTTGAGCCCTCGCCGCAGGCCTATGTGCCCAGCCAGGAGACGGTGGCACTGCTACGGGCGCAAATCAAGCTGGCCGTGTCACGCAACGAGCTGCGCGCGTCCGCGGCAACGGAGGAAGCCGTGCTGCTGTTCACTACGGTGGTGGCGGGAGTGGTCTCACAACAATTGGCCAACGAACCTGCGGGCGGTGGGTCCGGACGCTATGCGCGGCTGGTCGAACCGGCAGTGTCCCTGTGGCTGGAGCACTACTCACCCTAGTGTGGTGTCTCAGTTTTGCTTGGCGGTTTGGAGTGCGACGCAGCCGCGGTTGACTTTTTCGAGGATTGATTCGGCCGTCGCGGTCCAGATGAGCGGCTTTGGGTTGTCGTTGTTGGCACGGATGTAGTCCTCGATTTTTTCGATGAGGTCCGGCACGCAGTGGAAGACTCCGCGGCGCAGGGCCTTCTCCGTCAGGTCCCGGAACCAGCGCTCGACCAGGTTCAGCCAGGACGAGGAGGTCGGGGTGAAGTGCAGGTGGAACCGCGGATGCTTGCCCAGCCAGGCCTTGACGTTGGCGTGCTTGTGCGTGGCGTAGTTGTCGATGATCAGGTGGATCTGAAGACCTTTCGGGACTTCCTTCTCGATGGTCTTCAGGAAATCAAGGAACTCATTGTGGCGGTGCTTGGGCACACAGTTTCCGATGACCTTGCCGGTGGCGACCTCCAGGGCGGCGAAGAGCGTGGTGGTGCCGTTGCGCTTGTAGTCGTGTGTCATGGTCCCGGCACGGCCCTTGACCATGGGCAGGGACGGCTGGGTGCGGTCCAGGGCCTGGATGGACGTCTTCTCGTCCATACACAGCACGATCGCGTTCTGGGGCGGGTTCAGGTACAGCCCGCACACGTCGATGAGCTTCTCGTCGAAGTGCGGGTCGTTGGAGAGCTTGAACGTCTTGACCAGGTGGGGCTTGAGCCCCCGGGCAGCCCAGATCCGCTGCACCTGGGCCGGGGAGACCCCGGTGCGGGCAGCCATGGAACGCACCGACCAGTGTGTTTTCGCCGTCGGCGTAGTGTTCTGCGTCAGCCACACGATCTCGGCGATCTTCGACTCCGGGATCACCGGCTTCCGGCCGCGACCGGTATGCACCGCCCCGAACTTCACCAGCCCGTCCTGGACGAAGCGGGCGCGCCAGGCACGCACCGTGCCCGGGTTCACGCCCACCACCCGGGCAATCCACTCGCTGGCCAGGCCCTCGGAGGCCATCAGCAGCACCTGCGCCCGCTGCACCTCCCGGTGCGAGGCCACCTGCGACTTGGACAGGGCCAGCAGGACCTCGCGCTGGGCATCGTCAAGGACCAAAGCGGGGGCAATATTTGACATACCCCAAGTTTAACACGCAAAACACGAACTATTTTGGAGACACTACACTAGGAAGGAACCAGCCCGTTTCCGCCACTGCCATTCCGGCAGCCCAACGCGCCACCTCAGCAGCCCTTTGCCTTGCCGTCGTGTCCGGCATTGCCGGGTTCCTCGCCAGCCTGCCGGAGGCGCTGTGGCACGCCGGCACGGACTGCGCCGGTGGAGCTCCGCGACGTCGCAGCCCACCTGGCCGGGGCCCGGGAAGACATCCTCAGCGTCCGCGCCACGCTGCGGCACCGCCAACTTGGACGACGCCGGTACCCCCACCTTGGGGCGTTGGACGCCGCCAACCAGGTGCAGGTGGAGGAAAACCGGGGCCTTACCCCGGCGGACGCTGCCGTCCGCTACGCAGCCGGGGCAGCCAAGGTGGCATGGCGGCCAGGGCTCGCAAACCCGGCTGTCTGGCGTAGGGCTGACTTTGCCAGCGGGCTCTCCGGAAGGACCCCCGATTCGGGGCTGCGCTGCCTGGCGGGCGACCCGGCGCAGGCGGACCGGCTCGCCCGAACTGCGCGTAGTGTTTTAAGCCGCGGATCAGGGCCGATGGGCGTAGATTTCCACCGGTGCCAGCAGGCCCGCGCGGAAGGCGTCCAGAAGGTTGCCCAGCGCCGGCCCTGCCAGCCCCAGCGGGGCGCCGCCATCGAGGGCCCGCTCCAGGAAGGCGATGCCCTCCGCGAGCGGCTTGGCCTCACTGTCCACCTCGAGGCCCGCCTGGCCCATGGCATCGCTGTAGGCCAGGGGCGGCTGCGGGAACGATGTCTCCCCGGTGGCGGCCCACGGCAGCGGGTAGGCCTCGATCCCGCCGCCCGCCAACATGATGTCGTACACGGCCAGGACGCCGCCCGGGCGCAGGGCACGGGCGGCCTCGGCAAACAGCCGGTCCTTGTCGCGGATGTTCATGCCCACATGGATCACCACGGCGGCGTCGAAGGAGCCGTCCGCCACCGGCAGGTCCAGGGCGCTGCCCTGGGTGAACTGCACGGAACTGACCAGCCCCGTGCGTTCGGTGAGACTTCTGGCGGCCGCCACGAACTCCGGCGTGAGGTCCACGCCGTGCACGTCGGCACCAAATTCGCCGGCCAGGTGGCGGGCCACCCCGCCCAGTCCGGAACCGATGTCCAGCACACGCGTCCCGGCCTCGATTCCGGCCCGCTCCGCCACCCGCGAGGTGGCGGCGCGGCCGCCGATGTGGAGCTGGTCGGTCCCGCGCAGTTCCGCCGGCGCAAAGTGCGCCGGATCGCCGCCGGCGTTGCGCACCACGGCCAGCAGCCGTTCCAGGACGTCGGCGCCGCCATAGTGCGCGGCCACCGATTCTTCGTAATCCATGACGCCTCCAGCTGCTGTGAACCCCGTGGCAAGTGATCCTACTCCGCCACCCCAGACGCTCGGTTGCAATCGGGGCGTTTTTTCCCAACGCCCGGTTGCAACCGGGGGTTGGAGTTAGGGGGCGTCGATGATGCGGTACGCGTAGCCTTGCTCGGCGAGGAAGCGCTGGCGCTTGGCGGCAAAGCCGGCGTCGACCGTGTCCCGCGCCACCAGCGTGTAAAAGCGCGCCGTGCGGCCGTCGGCCTTGGGGCGCATGAGCCGGCCCAGCCGCTGCGCCTCCTCCTGCCGGGAGCCGAAGGACCCCGAGACCTGGATGGCCACGGACGCCTCGGGCAGGTCGATGGAAAAGTTGGCCACCTTGGAAACCACGAGGGTGTGGATGAGCCCGCGCCGGAACTCGTCAAACAGCCGCTCGCGTTCCCGCACCGACGTTTCACCCTTGATCAGCGGCGCGCCGAGCCGTTCGGCAATCTCGTCGAGCTGGTCGATGTACTGCCCGATCACCAGCAGCTGCTCGCCTGCATGCTCGGCCGCCAGCCGTTCCACGACGGCGGACTTGCTCTCGCTGGAGGCGCACAGGCGGTACTTGTCGGCGTCGTCCGCCATGGCGTAGGCCATGCGTTCGTCCTGCGGCAGGTCGATCCGGACCTCCACGCAGTCCGCCGGGGCAATGTATCCCTGCGCCTCGATGTCCTTCCACGGGGCGTCGTACCGCTTGGGCCCGATCAGCGAGAACACCTCGCCCTCGCGGCCGTCCTCCCGCACCAGCGTGGCGGTCAGGCCCAACCGGCGGCGGGCCTGCAGGTCGGCGGTCATGCGGAAGATGGGGGCCGGGAGCAGGTGGACCTCGTCATAGATGATCAGCCCCCAGTCGTTGTCATTGAGCAGTTCCAGGTGCGGGTGGAGTCCGCCGCGGCGCACCGTCAGCACCTGGTATGTGGCGATGGTGACGGGCCGGACCTCCTTGGCGGATCCGGAGTATTCGCCAATCTCAGCCTCCGTCAGGGACGTCCGTTTCAGCAGCTCGGCTTTCCACTGCCGGGCGGAGACGGTGTTGGTGACCAGGATCAGGGTGGTGGTGCCGGAGACGGCCATGGCCGCGGCGCCCACAATGGTCTTCCCGGCCCCGCAGGGCAGCACCACCACGCCCGAGCCGCCCGCCCAAAAGTTCTCCACGGCCAGGTTTTGGTAGGGGCGCAGCGACCACGCCCCGTCCTTGGGCGGCACGGCGTCGGCATCCCCGGCGGTCAGGGCAATGGGGTGCGGGGTGCCGTCAACGTAGCCGGCCAGGTCCTCCGCGGGCCAGCCGGCCCGGAGCAGCAGCTGCTTGAGCGCCCCGCGCTGGGAGGAGTGCACCACCACTGTCAGCGGGTCGATCCGCGGCCCCAGCAGAGGGCCGATCTTCTTGGCGTGGACCACCTCCTCCAACACGGGAAAATCGGTGGTGCGCATGACCAGCCCGTGGACGGGGTCCTTTTCCAGGCGCAGCCGCCCGTACCGGGACATGACCTCCGCAATGTCGATCAGCAGCGGATGCGGCACGGGGAAGCGCGAGTACTTCAGCAGCGTGTCCAGGACCTGCTCGGCGTCCAGCCCGGCGGCCCGCGCGTTCCACAGGCCCAGCGGCGTGATCCGGTAGCTGTGCATGTGTTCCGGCGCGCGCTCCAGCTCGGCAAAGGCCGCAATGGCGTGCCTTGCCTCGGTGGCCTGCGGGTGCGCCGTCTCCAGCAGGATGGTCTTGTCGCTTTGGACTATCAACGGCCCGTCGTTCATGCCCTGCCCTTCGTCCCTGTGCCTTCGATCAATTCCACGTCCATGACCCTGTGGAGGCTGAAAACGCGTTCGCTGTCCCGCCCGGGGTCGAACGCCCGCACCCGCCCCTCCGCGACGGTCGACGGGTGCACGCGCAGCCTTTCAGGCCGGCCTTCGCCGCTGACGGTGGTCAGCCAGACATCGGCCCTGTCCCGGATGGCGCGCTGCAGCTGCTCCCGGACCAGGGCGGGCGCAGCCTCCCCCCGCCCCGGCGTCCATGCCGGACGGCTGCGCAGCACGGCCAGCTGTGCCTCTGCCGCACCCCGGGGATGGCCGACGCCGTTCCCCGCCTCCCGCCGTTGGGCGGCCGCCGCGCCGTCCCCCGGGGTTTCGGCGGCGGGGGTTTGGGCGGCGGGGTCCCCGGCGTCGGGTGCATCGTCGGTCCTGCCTGCATCCGTCCCGTATTCGGCGGCCAGCAGGCGGGCGGCCTCGTACGGTGCCAATGCCTGGTGCGGTACGGCAGGGGCGGCGCGCCAGGCCCTGCCGGCGGGCCGGTCCGGTTCCGCCGCGGCCAGGTCCCCGGACAGGGAAGGGGAGTGCCCGGCGTCGAGCATTTCCCGGGCCAGGTCGGCCGGCGCCAGCGCAGAGACGGCCACGGTGGGCGAGACGGCCGTGAGCTGCAGGCGGGCGGCCCGGTCCCCGGCCAACAGCTCCGCCATCAGCGCCGGATCCTCCGTGCTCACCACGGCCGAGGCGGCGCCCAACGTGAAACGGCCGTGGCGTGAGTCGGCATCCGCAATGAGGTACGCCAGCGGCTGTGGCACGGACGTGGCCGAGTGCGCGGCCAGGAACTCCATGATCCCGGCCCCGGTGCGGCCGGCGGCCAGGGCCCGCCGGATCGAGGCGGGCGTGAAGCGGTACACGCCCGCCGTGCCCCGGCCCTCCGGCTCGGCGAGCAGGGACAGCTCCGCGGAGAGGGCCGGCGAGAGGTAGCCCGGCGCCACGGCGGTGAGGTCGCCCTGTAACAGGACATGTTCCACCGGGTCCGGCAGGGCGGCGGCCAGCAGGTCCAGGGCGCCGTCCCAGTCGCGCTCGATCACGGCCAGGCCCAGTTCCGTCAGCGCGGAGGCCCCGGTCAGGCCCAGGATCTCGGCCTCGGCCAGGAAACCGGCCAGGGCCCTGGCGATCCGGCGGGCCGGGCGCGGGTGGTGCCAGGCGTAATGCTCCAGGACCTGTTCCGGGGTGGGTGCCGGAACCATGCCGGGCTGTGCGGGGGCCTGCTGCTCCGTCGGGGCCGTTGGGGCGTTCGCTGCAGTGCCCCGGTGCAGGGTGGCGAGCACCTGCAGGGAGGTGGCGCGCAGTGCCGGCGCGTCCGCGCGGTGCGCCTCGCCGGCCAGCACGTTGACGGCAGGGGAGCCGGTGCCCACGAGCGAGGGCAGCCGGGCGGCGTCGAGCCAGGCGGAGGCCAGCCACAGCCACTGCTCGGCGCGGTCGCGCGGGCGCCAGCCCGACGCCGTGGCCTTCCACAGCGAGGTGTCCGGATCCAGCGTGATGAGCTTCGCCATGGCAGCCAACTCCAGATAAAAGTACGACTGTGCCATTTCTATTTCGAGGTCCCTGGCCAGGGCGCGCACGGCCCGCACGCCAACCCCTCCGGCCCGCAACGTGGCCAGCGGCGCGCCTTCCACGGAATCCAGCAGCCGGCCCATTGTCCGCAGCACGGCGGCGACCGCTCCCAAGGCCGCGTTGTCGCGCAACGCAGTGCGGACCTGCGCAACGGGGGTGCCGGGCGGTTCGGGTGCAAAGCGGGCCACCACCTTGCCGTGCCGCAGCAGCAGGCCCACCTCGCGGGGCAGCTCCACGTGGTCGTCGTCGACGGGAACCAGCAGGCCGTGCCCCAGCAGCCAGTTGACGGCCCCGCCTCCTTCTCCGGGGTCACCCGGGCTGTCCGGGCCGCCGGGGTCTCGCAGGGCATGCCCCACCCGGCCCAGGGGGCCGGCGCCAAACTTGGCCAGCAGTTCCGCGGTGCCATCCGGTGCGCCCGCCAGCAACCGGGCAGGGTCCGTGTAAGAGCAGAGGTGGCGGTGCAGCGCAGCCGCGGGCCCGGCCGTCGTGCCGGGCAGCTGCAGGGCCGCCGCGATCCCGGCCAGCCGGTCCCGGCAGCCGGGGAGGGAATCGGCCAGTTCGGCATAGCTGCGTCCCAGTCCGGCCGGGTGTGCGCCCAACACCTCACGCAGCGAGGTGACGGGCAGGAAAAGCCGGCGGCCGGCGTCGTCCGTCCCCCGGGGTGTAGGGAGCACCAGGGCCAGCCCGTGCAGTTCCGCGAGGAGCGCCTCCACATCCCCGGGCGTGGCGCCGCCCACGGCGTCGGCCAGCTGTTCGGCGGTGGCGCCCGACTCGGGACCGGCCGTGACCACCAGTGCGGTCAGGACCTGCAGCTGCGGCTGGTTCAGCCGGTCCAGGGCGCGTGAGAGCCCGGCCCGGCTGGAGGCACGGGCGGCGAGGGCGGCGAAATCGGCGGCCGGGGGATCCATCAGCTCCGGGCGCAGCGAAAGCAGCCGCAGCAGCGAGGAATCGGGCCGGGCAGCAAGGTCGGAAATCAGGAGCCGCAAGGTGGACATCAGCTCAACGCTACCGCGAAAAGCCGCCGCGGGACCGCCGGTGCGGGGAAGCTAAAGGCGCCGGCGCCTGGACACGGCATGGATGACACTGCCGCCCATCATGATGAACGCGGCGGGCAGGCAAAGCATGGCAACCCACGTGTAGCCGGTCCAAGGCTCCCCGCCGGCCCATTTCGTCAGCAGCAAAATGGCCAGGGCGGCCACCCCTGCCAATGCCAGCACGAGGGCTGCGAGATTGAAGGCCTGCCAGCCCCGGCCGTCGGAGGCAGGTGCCGTGTTGTGGGAGCTCATGGCCATAACGCTAACAGCGGACAGTGGCGGCACAAAGCGCGCCGGCATTCTAAGGACGCGGTAACCTTGAAGGGAATGGACCAGCACGCCCCGAACCTGTTTGCACCGGCCGCACATTTCACGGCCACGGGTGCGCACGGCCCTCCGCCGCGCAGGTCCCCGGCGTGATCCCGACAGATGAAATATACGAGGTAAAGCAAGTGCCGATCGGCAAAGTGAAGTGGTACGACAATGAAAAGGGCTTCGGCATCCTGACCGCCGACGACGGCCGGGAAGTCTTTCTGCGCGCCAACGCCCTGCCAGCCGACGCCGGTGACATCAAGCCCGGCATGCGCATGGAATTTGGCGTGGCCGACGGCCGCAAGGGTGCCCAGGCCATGGCCGCAAAGCTTCTGGACCGGGGCCAGTCCGTGGCCAAGGCCAAGCGCATGCCGGCCCGTGACCTCGCCCCGATCGTGCAGGACCTGGTGACCTTGCTGGAACATTCAGTGGGATCCCTGACCAACGGCAAGTACCCGGAAGGCGACGCGGGCAAGATTGCCGCAGCGTTGCGCAAGGTTGCCGACAACTTCGACGCATAACGGTGCCCACCATGACCGAACTTCCCACCGAACCAGCCACGCCGTCCACTGGCGGGCCACAGGCCGCGCCGCCGGCAGCCGACGCCCCGCGCCCCGGCGTCCCGGTCTGGCGGGTCGGCAAGCCCGACGCCTTCCTGGCCACGGCCATCGACGTGGCCCGCAATGCCGTGCTGGACATCGCGACGCCGGAGAACATCGGCGCGCATGCCGCCGTGCGCAGCGAAGGTGTCCGGACGGTCACGCACCTTTTTGAATGCCTGCTGCCCGGCTGCGTCGGCTGGCAGTGGTTCGCCACGCTGGCCCGCGTCTCCCGTTCCAAGGACGCCACTGTCAACGAGGTGGGGCTGCTCCCCACCAATGGCTCCCTGCTCGCCCCGCCGTGGGTCCCCTGGGCCGAGCGGGTCCGCCCCGAGGACGCCCAGCCCGACGACGCCGGCACCGAAGATGCCGGTGCCGAGGCTGGCGCCGACGCCGCGGGGGACCCTGACGGGGACCCTGACGGGGATGTGGACGCGGAGTCCGGGCACGACGCCGGGTCCCCGGCGGAGGCTGACGGCCCGCCGGAGGACTGAGCCGCCGGCCGCGGGCTCCCTTTCGCTGGCCTATGTACATGTATGGCGGCCCCCGCCCGGCGGGGGCCGCCATACATGTACTTTCGGCGGGGCGGTCCGGACTTTCGGGCAGAAAAACCGTGGTTGACGCCGGCCCCGCCGCAGGAACAAGCTGTGTGCATGGATGATGCAGCAGTGGATGTGGTGAGGCGTTTCTATGATTCCGTCGCGGAGCGCGACCTGGCCAAGGCCGAGTCCTGCTTTGCCCCGGATGCCCGGTGGCACCTGCCGGGGAAGGGGCCCATTGCCGGCGACCACGTGGGGTGGCCCGCCATCCGGGACGAGTTCCTGGTGAAGCTGGGGCCGCTTTCCGGAGGCACGTTCAAGGCCGAACTGCTGGATGTGGCGGTGGGCGGGCGGTACATCGTGGCCGTCCAGCACGCCACCGGCGACGTTGGCGGGCGGGTCCTGGACATCACCGGCTGCCAGTTGATGCGTGTGGAGGACGGGCTGATCCGCGAGGTCCGCGGCCACTACTCGGACCAGGAAGCGCTGGACGCGTTCTGGGAGGAACCCGCCTGACGGAACCCGGCCGCCGTCGAACGTAAACGCCTCAGGGCCCATGGCGCAGAAAAGGCGCCCCGCGAACAAGCCGGGGCGCCTTTTCTGCGTTTGGTGGTGGGGCCGCTAGAGGTTTTCGATGACGTAGTCGATGCACCGGGTCAGTGCGGTGATGTCCTCCGGCTCGATCGCGACAAAGGTGGCGATGCGCAGCTGGTTGCGGCCCAGCTTGCGGTAGGGCTCGGTGTCCACGATCCCGTTGGCACGCAGCACCTTGGCCACGGCAGCGGCGTCCACCGACTCGTCAAAGTCGATGGTGACGATGACGTTGGAGCGGTCTTCGGCCCGGACGACGAACGGGGTGGCGACGGCGGACTGCTCGGCCCAGGAGTACAGCCGGCCCGCGGATTCGGCGGTGCGCCGGGCGGCGAAGTCCAGGCCGCCGCTGGCGTTGAGCCACTTGACCTGTTCGTTGAGCGTGACGAGCGTGGACAGGGCCGGCGTGTTGTACGTCTGGTTCTTCAACGAGTTGTCGATGGCCGTGGTGAGGTTCAGGAAGTCCGGCACCCAGCGGTCGCTTGCACCAATGCGGGCTGCGCGCTCCAGCGCGGCGGGGGAGAACAACCCCAGCCACAGGCCGCCGTCGGACGCAAAGTTCTTTTGCGGGGCGAAGTAGTAGACGTCCGCCTCGGCGACGTCCACGTGCAGGCCGCCCGCGGCCGAGGTGGCGTCGACCAGGACCAGGGCTCCGCCGTCGGCCCCGGGAACCCGCTTCACGGGGGCGGCCACGCCGGTGGAGGTTTCATTTTGCGGCCAGGCGTACACGTCGACGCCGGACTCGGCCGCCGCCTCGGGGCGCGTGCCCGGCTCGGAGGTGATGATCGAGGAGGCCTCAAGGAACGGGGCCTTGTTCGTGGCGGAGGCAAACTTGGAGCCGAATTCGCCGAAGGAAAGGTGCTGGGCCCTCTTCTCCACGAGCCCGAACGAGGCCACGTCCCAGAATGCGGTGGACCCGCCGACGCCCAGGATGACCTCGTAGCCGTCGGGGGCGTTGAAGAAGGTGGACAGGCCGCTGCGGACCTCGCCCACCAGGTTCTTCACGGGCGCCTGGCGGTGGGAGGTGCCCAGCAGGGATGCGCCGGCGGCAGCCAGGGCGGACACCTGCTCGGGGCGGACCTTCGAGGGGCCTGCGCCAAAGCGGCCGTCGGCCGGACGCAGGTTGGCGGGGATGGTGAGGGGCGTGGATTCGCTCACGGGCTGCTCCAAATATTAAGCGATGGATTTTAAGGCGCCAAGGGCCTGCGGCCAATTCTGCCGCACGGCCCCGCCCATTCCGAAATGCGGGCCGCATGGTGAAATGTTTCCCCCGCTGCACGGAGACGGGCAACAAACGGGTGGCGCAGGGGAACAAGGGGACGTTTTCCGCCCTTGTATTAAGCAGGATAACGTTAGAGACAAAAGGCCTGTTGCCGGAATCTCGCTCAACCCCAGGAGGAATCTGACGTGACAGATTTGATTGACACGACGGAAATGTATTTGCGCACCATCCTGGAGCTCGAAGAAGAGAACATCGTGGCGCTGCGGGCCCGCATTGCCGAACGTCTGCACCATTCCGGCCCCACCGTCTCCCAGACCGTCGGGCGGATGGAACGCGACGGCCTGGTCATCGTCTCCGGTGACCGCCACTTGGAACTGACCCCCGCCGGGCGCGACAAGGCCACGCGCGTCATGCGCAAGCACCGCCTGGCCGAAAGGCTGCTCTCGGACGTCATCGGCCTGGACTGGGCCTATGTGCACGACGAGGCGTGCCGCTGGGAGCACGTCATGAGCGAGCGGGTCGAGCAGCGGCTGTTCGAACTGCTGGGCAAGCCGGAGGAATCGCCCTACGGCAACCCCATCCCCGGGCTGGAGGAACTGGGCGGCAATGTGGCCCCCGTCTTCGCCGCGGGCCTGGTCACGCTGGTGGACGCCATGGCCTCCTATTCCCCGGAACAGTCCGTGACCATCCACCGGCTCTCCGAACGCATCCAGGTGGAGCCGGAGCTGCTGACCCAGCTGGACGAGGGTGGGCTGCGTCCCGGCGCCACCATCTCCCTGGCCCAGGTGGGCGAATACATTTCGGTGCGCGTCCCCGGGATCGACGGCGCGCTTGAGCTGCCGCCCGAGGTCGCCTCCCACGTCTTTGTCTCGATGAGCTAAGCGGCCCGGGACGTATCCGGTCCGCCCCGGCGGGCCCGCAGCCGGCCGGATTGCGGCCGTGGCTGCGGCGGAACGCGTCAGGCGCTTGACGCGCAGCCCGCCAAATATAACGGAATTATCACGGCTGTCGTTTTTACCGTATAGTAACTACGTGGCGCTGTAACCAAAGCGTTACCAACCTCTGACACCGAGCCTTGCCTTCAGAGGGGGAATGAACCGTTTCAGGCAAGGACGGGGGAACCACAACCGGCAGGCCGAGAAGCCTGCCTTGGGGTGAAGCCAGGTCTCGCACCACCCGCAACCCATCAGGCACCATGCCCAGGACGGGGCGGGAGCCGGTGCATTGCGCGTGCCGCGGGCCAGGCCGGATCAACCATTGCACTCTCTGATCCGAATCCGACAGCTAACTCCGCAGGTGCTTCGCAGAGAGGTTTTTAGTGTCAGAGGTCAAGCAGCGCGGACGCCGCCGGGCGGGTCCGCCATGTACCGAACCGGCAGCGACTGCCCAGCCAACCCGCCGGGAGCTGCTCGCGGCCGAGCGGTCGGGCGTAGCACCCCACCCCACGTTGGGCGGGCTGATCCGCAGCAGCATTGGACGCGGGGCCGGCCAGAAAGTCGGGATGGCACTGGCCGCCACCGGCCTGGCCCTCGCCGTGACCGTGCCGTCGGCCGGCGGGGCGCTTCAGCTGGCCGGTAGCGACACCCCGGCCGGACCGGCCGCGTCGCAGTCACTGGTCACCGCGGCGGCAGATGTGCCGATTACCTTTGAAGCGCCGTCCATTGCCAGTGCACTCAACCCGGATGGACAACTGAAGGAAACGCTGAAGGTCAAGGCCTCCAACGTCACGCCGCAGGCTGCCAAGGGAACGCTGTCGGCGCCGTTGAAGGTGCTCACGCCGTCCTCGCCGTTTGGCTCACGCCTCAACCCCCTGACCGGGGCGATGGGGGAAATGCACACGGGGCAGGACTATGCCGTCCAGTGCTCCACGGCCGTGTTCGCCGCGGCCGGCGGCACGGTGGCCTTTACCGGCTGGCACCCCTACGGCGGAGGCAACCGCGTGGTCATCGACCACGGCAACGGCCTCTCGACGTCGTACAACCACCTGAGCTCCATCGGCGTGAAGGTGGGCCAGGAAGTGGAGCGCGGGCAGCAGGTGGCGCTCAGCGGCACCACGGGGGCCTCCACCGGCTGCCACCTGCACTTTGAGGTCATGGTCGACGACCAGACCGTTGACCCGACCGGGTGGCTTTAAGTCCTCCACAAGGGGGGCCAGGTCACGACTTAGAGACACGACCGTGACCTGAACGTGACATTGGAAAAAATCTGTTGTACCGTCGTAACCGCGCCAACTTCGAATCAAGCTGGCGCCTGTGAGTGGATTGCCTAGCTCTGCCACCGCTCACGGTCCGTTCGTATCAATCGTCTGGCAGGGGCGGGGGAACCATTATCGGGCTTCTTTTATGGAAGTCCTAGGGGTGAAGCCGCGAAGCGTCCGTCCATGGAAAACAATTCCTGGAACGGGTGTGGAGCGGCCGGGTGACTCCCATCCGAATCCGACAGCTTACCTCGCAGGCTTTGGGAGAGGATCCTTCTTGTCTTCAAACACTGCCCTTGGGCGTCACCGCGCCGAGGTTGTTAAGACCAGCCCGATCTCCGTCATCACGAAAGCCGTCGGCTCCAACGTCGGTGGTGTCGGACGCCAGGCCGCTGTAATCGCAGCAGCTTCCGGACTGGTCCTCACTTCCGGCATTGCAGCAAATGCCGCCACCCCCACTGTGGAGCGCGCCTCCGACGGTGGCACCACGCTTAGCCAGAACACGCAGCTTGCCTCGGCAGTGACTGCAAAGTCGACCGTGAAGATCTCCTTCGCAACCCCCAAGGTGACCTCAACCCCGGCTCCCGTTGTTGTCACGCCCCCCGTGGCCGCGCAGAGCAGCGACGTTGCCCAGGTGCCCGCCGCCCAGGCCCCTGCAGCGGCTCCGGCCGCCACGGTCACCACCACCGAAGCAGCCCCCCAGCCCGCCACCAAGAGCGGCATTGGCGCCACGATCGCCGCTGCGGCCCTGGCCCAGCTCGGCGTGGCCCAGGACTGCACCATGCTGGTCACCAACTCGCTGGCAGCGGCCGGGATCAACTACCACGGCTGGCCGGCCGGCTACCTCTCCCTCGGCCGCACGGTTTCCGAGGCTGAAGCACAGCCCGGTGACCTGATCTACTACGCCGACGGCGGCCTGGGCATGGCCCACATTGCCGTTTACATCGGCAACGGCCAGGCCGTCCACGGCGGCTTCCACGGCAGCACCGTCGTCTGGTCGGTCGACGTTGGCGGCTCGGCCCCCGTGTTCATCGCGATGGGCCACTAGTTCCGAAAAGCTTCCAAGCACCGGCCCCGTCCATAGGACGGGGCCGGTGCTTTTTAATGGCAGGCCGCCGACGCAGGCAGCCGCGGCCCAGGGCCCGGCGTCCGTCACAACACCGCCGGCAGCCGTGCCCGCGGTGCGCGGCCCGCCGTCTGGCTTGGCATCCGGCACGGTCCTGTCCGGGCCGGTGCAGACGTTCGTAGGAACGGGGCGGGCTAGCATGGGTTTCATGGACAGTGGAAGCGGGCAGCCGTGCAGGCCGTGATATTGGCCGGAGGGCTTTCACGCCGCCTCGGCGGCGTGGCGAAGGCCGGCCTGCTGGTGAACGGGGAAACGCTGCTGGCGCACACCCTGCGTGCCGCCCAGGCCGTGGTGGACGCGACGTCCGCCGGGAACGCACGGGGGAGGACCGCCGTCGTCGGCCCGGTGGGGCAGCTGGCCGCCTGGCTGGGTCCGGGCCGGCGGTCCGGGCGGTTGGAATTGGTGCAGGAGGACCCGCCGTATTCCGGCCCGGCGGCCGGCATCGCCGCGGGCATCTCGGCCCTGGACGGCACCGGCGGCCGGGTGCTGGTGCTGGCCTGTGACATGCCGCAGGCCGGGCCGCTGGCAAAACTGCTGGCCGAAGCCGCCGCCGGGTGCGGCGCCTCGGAGGCGGTGATGGCCGTGGACGGCGGGCGCCGCCAGCCGTTGGCCGCCATTTATCCGTTGGCGGCGCTGCAGGCCGCGGTGGCGGAGGCCCGGGCGGCGCACCGGCTGGAAAATGCGTCGGTCTTCTCGCTGCTTGCTAGTGTGAACATCAAGGAATGTGCCGTGCCGGCGGGGCTGGCGGCGGACATCGACACTTGGGACGACGCCCGCCTGCACGGGATCGGCGCCCCGCTTTGAGCTGGCCGGGCAACCCGGACGGGAAGGGCACGGACATGGAGAACAACGACGAGGTTTTGGACGCGTGGCTGGCAAAACTGCTGGCCGCCTTTGAGATCGCCGACATTGAGGTGGATGTCCATGCCGTGCTGAACCTGGCCGGCGTGGCCGCGCATGCAGTGGTGCGCCCCGCGGCGCCGCTGACCACCTTTGTGGCCGGGCTGGCAGCGGGTCTGGCGGCCGGGTCGGGCCAGGCGGATTCCGCACAGTCGATGGCTGCCGCGCTGGGCCTGGCCAAGAAGCTGGCCGCCGCCGAAGCGCCCGCTTCCGCCGCCGAATAGGGGGCCAGGTGGCAGCCTACGCCGAAGCGGCCCCGTCCGCCGGGGAGCCGGAACCGCAGCCTGCGGCACTGCAGCCCGCCGCGGAGCCGCAGCCTGAACCGCAGCCGCGCACCCTGCCCCACACCTGGGAGGAGGCCCGGACCGCCGCGTACGAGGTGGCCCGGCCGCTGCCCGCCGTCGACGTCGAGCTGGCGCAGGGTGCCGGACGGAAGCTGGCGGCCGGCATCGTGGCCCTGCATCCCATGCCGCACTATGCCTCCTCGGCCATGGACGGCTGGGCCGTGGCGGGCAGCCCGCCCTGGATACTGGCCGGGCCGGGCCGCCGCCTCGCCCCCGGGCAGGCCTCGCCCATCGTCACCGGCGGCCTGGTCCCGCCCGGTGCCAAGGCCGTCCTGCGCAGCGAGGCAGGCCTGCTTTCCACGGACGACGACGGCCTGCCGGTCCTGGTGCGCGGCGGCGCCGCCCGCCCGGGGGAACCCAAAAACGGCCAGCACATCAGGCCTGCGGGCAAGGAGGCGGCCGAAGGGGAGCTGCTGGTCAAGCCGGGCACCGTGCTGAACCCTGCCCACCTTGCCCTGGCCGCGCTGGGCGGCCTGGATGAACTGTCGGTGCTGGGCCGCCCGGCGGTGCAGCTGGTGCTGACCGGCGACGAGGTGGTCCAGCACGGCATCCCCGCACCCGGCCAGGTCCGGGACGCCTTCACCCCGCAGCTGGGCGGCGTCGTCGAACTGCTGGGAGGCACCGTGGTGGGGCTGCGCCGCGCGGCCGACAACCTGGCGGCCACGCTGGAGGCCCTCGCCGACTCCGAAGGGAACCCGGCCGACGTCGTCATCACCACGGGTGCCACCGGCCGCTCCAGCGCGGACTTCCTGCGCCCGGCCATCGCCGCCATGGGCGGGACTTTCCACGTCGACGGCATCGCCATGCGCCCCGGCCACCCCAGCCTGCTCGCCGAATTCCCGGACGGGCGCTTCCTGGTGGGCCTGCCGGGCAACCCGCTGGCGGCCATGATCGCCCTGCTGACGCTTGGTGCGCCGCTGCTGGCCAGGCTCGGCAGCAGCCCCCTGCCGCCCACGTTCGAGGTGGCGTGCGGATCACCCATCAAGGAGTACCACGGACCCACCCGGCTGATGCCGTACCGGCTGCTGTACGGGCTGGCATCCCCGTGCGCCAACACGGACTCCGCCATGATGCGCGGGATGGCGGCGGCCGACGGCGTCATGGTGGTCCCGCCGCACGGGGCGAAAATGGGGGAGCCCCTCACCGCATTCGGGCTGCCGTGGACGTAACGTTCACCTGCGCGGACGGACGGGTGCTGGCCGGGCAGCTGTTTGCCGTGCCCGCGGGCGTTGCTCGGCGCGGGACGGTGGTCATTGCCAGCGCCACGGCCGTGAAGGCCTCCTACTACCACCGGTACGCGGCGTACCTCGCGGAAAACGGCTATGCGGCCCTCACCTTCGACTACCGGGGGATCGGCGGTTCCCGCGGCGGATCGCTGCGCGGGCAGCACGTGCGCTGGTTTGAATGGGGGTCGCTGGACATTGACGCAGTCCTGGCCTGGGCACTGGCGCAGGCGGACGGGCTGCCGGTGCACTTTGTGGGCCACAGCTTCGGCGGCTTTGGCGTGGGCCTGGCGGGGCATGCCGCCGGGCTGGGCCGCATCCTGACCGTGGGCGCGCAACATGCCTATTGGCGGGACCTGCGGCTGCGGCACCAAATCGGGCACTGGGGCCGGGCCCTGCTGATGCTGCCGCTGGTGGGCATCCTTGGCTATTTTCCGGCGAAGCGGCTGGGCCTGATGGAAGATTTGCCGGCCGGGGTGGCGCTGGACTGGGCGCGCAGCCGCAAGGACTTTACGACGGCGGCAGCCGGCCCCGTGCGAAGCGCCCTGCTGGCGCACCAGGCCGCCGTCACGGCGCCGATCCTGGCCCTCGCCCCCAGCGATGACTCCTACGCGACCACCGCCGCCATGGAACGGGCCGTGGCGTATACGCCCAACAGCCCGTCCACGGTGCTGCACCTTGATCCGGAATACTACGGGGAGCCGTCGCTGGGCCATTTCGCGCTGTTCCACGGCCGTTACCGGGACTCCTTTTGGCCGCAGACCCTCGCCTGGCTGGACGGCGGTGCCTGGGCCGGCGTTTGAGCCGGCCCGGTCAGGCGCTGACGGGGGAGGGAAGCGGCACGGGCGTGCCGGCGTCGTCCGCGTCCCGGGCCACTGCGGCGGCCAGCTCCCGGGCCCGGTTCCGGGACGGCAGCCACAGGGCTGCGGCCGCCGCGACGACCAGGACCGAGGCGCCCACGTACACGGCGGGGATGGCGGCACTGACAAACCCCGTGGGGGTGAGCCGCCCGCCGGCGCCGGTGAACACGGCGGTCAGGACAGCCACGCCCAGGGCCACGCCGACTTCACGGAGCGTGGCATTGGCGCCGGAGGCCTTGGCGTGGTCGTGGCGGTGCATGTTGGCCAGGACCGCCGTGGACATGGGCGCGAACACCAGGCCCATGCCGATCCCGGCGGCCAGGTAACCGGGCACCATGAGCAGGTAGGCAATGTCCGCGCTGAGTGTTGCGGCGAGCCAGAACATGCCGCCGGCCAGCAGCACCAGTCCGGTGACCATGAGGGTCCGGGTCCCCAGCCGCGGCGCGAGCAGGCCGGCCAGCGGGGCGACGACCATCGGGGCCAGGGTCCACGGCATGGTCAGCACGCCGGCCTGGAGCGGGCTGTACCCCTGGACCACCTGCAGGAACTGGATCAGGATGAACACCGAGCCGAAGATGCCGAAGCTGAAGGTGAGCCCCACGATGTTGGCCACCGTAAAGCTGCGGTCGCGGAACAGGCGCAGGGGCAGCAGTGGCGCGGCGGTGCGGGACTCCCGGGCGACGAAGGCCAGGAGCAGGAGGCCGCCACCAATGAGCGGCAACAGCACCTGTGCGCTGGACCAGCCGGCCGCGTTGCCCCGCACAATGCCGAACACCAGGCCCAGCAGGCCAAGGCCGGAGAGGGCCAGCCCCGTCACGTCGGCGCGGACCCGGGCGCCGAAGCTGTTGGGCAGGCCCAGCAGTACCAGCGGAATGGCAATGGCGCCGAGGGGGACGTTCAGCCAGAAGATGGCCTGCCAGTTCCAGCCCTCCACCACGGCGCCGCCCACCAGCGGGCCCACGGCGACGCCCAGCCCGGACACTCCGCCCCAGATGCCGATGGCCAGGGGCCGCCGCGCGGTGCTGACGGATCCGGCCAGCAGCGTCAGCGACAACGGCATCAGCGCGGCGGCCCCGAGCCCCTGCACGGCCCTGGCCGCAATGAGCGCGGACGGGTCGGTGCTCAGTGCCGCGGCGGCGGAGGCAAGGGTAAAGACGGCCAGCCCGGCCAGAAAGGCACGGCGGCGGCCGAACCGGTCGCCCAGACCCACGGCAAGCAGCATGAAGGTGGCGAAGCTGAGCGCGTAGGCGTTGACCACCCACTGCAGCTCCTCGACCCCGGCACCGAGTTTCTCGTGGATGACAGGCAGCGCATTGGTGACCACCAGGTTGTCCAGGGTGGCCATGAAGACGGGCAGGGATGCGGCCGCGATGGCCAGCCAGAGGGGGGCGGGACGTTTCATGGGAGGCTTCCTCAGAAGTGAGGTAATTGAATGATTACTTAAACGACCAATGTAGTAATCAACTGATAACATGTCAAGCATGGTCAAGAAATCAGTCCAGGAAGCTGCCGAACGGGCCGTGCGGCTGCCGGCGGAACAACGCCGGGGGCTCATCCTCCAGGCCGCGACGGCAGTTTTTGCCGAACGCGGCTACGCCGGGGCCACCACGGACCAGGTGGCAAGGGCCGCCGGCATCAGCCAGCCGTACGTGGTGCGGATGTTCGGCACCAAGGAAAACCTGTTTCTCGAGGCGCTGGAACGCGCACTGGGGAAGCTGACGGGGAAGTTCCGCTCCGTCATGGCGGACTACGACGCCGGCCGCCTCGCCGGCCAGGTGGCGGGGCTGGACCCGGCCGTCGGCCCCGGCCGGCCCGAACAGCTGGTGCCGCTTTTGGGCGCAGCGTACGCGGACCTTATCCGGGACCGCGGCCTGCTGCTGATCCTGATGCAGTCCTTTCTGGCCGGGCACGAACCCGTCATCGGGGCGCGTGCCCGGGAGGGGTTCCTGGGCCTGTACCAACTGCTCCGCGACGAAGTGGGACTGGACACCGACGGTGCCAGGGACTTCCTGGCCCACGGCATGCTCATGAACACGTTGATCAGCCTGCGGCTGCCTGAAATGTACGGCCAGGACGCCACCGCGAACGAACTGCTCGAATGCACCCTGCGCAGCAAGCTGCAGGTGGTGGTGGCAGCCAGCAAGGGGGACTGAGCCCCACGGGGTGCAGGTTCCCGCACCGCGCCCGGCACTGGCGCTTTTACCCACTGCGCCCGGGGCCGGCCTGCCCGCCGGGGGCGCCGCCGGATACCGCAGCGAATGGATCGCCCCGCCTGGCGAGGCGGCGGAGCACTTCCTTGTAGTCCAACTGGGCCAGTGCCGGGCTGGCCAGCTCCCGCCAGGTGCGCGGGGCGGCGACCCAGGGGCGCGCCCTCCCGCGCAGTGAGTAGGGGGCCACGGTGGTCTTGTTGGCGCTGTTCTGGCTCCAGTCCACGAACACCTTCCCACGGCGCAGGTCCTTGCGCATTAGCGAAACCACCAGCCCGGCATGGTCGGACTCCAGGGAGCGGGCCAGTTCATGCGCGACGTCGGACACCTCCCCGGATGTCCGGGTGCCGTCGAGCGCCGCGTAGAGGTGGATGCCCTTGCTGCCGCTGGTCACGGGCACCGGTTCCATGCCCCTGCCGGCCAGGGCGGTTCGGGCCAGCCGGGCCACCTCGGCACATTCGGCAAGTCCCGCCCCTTCGCCCGGGTCCAGGTCCAGCACCAGCCTGTCGGGGTTCAGCGGTGTGCCCCGGGGGCCGAAGCGCCATTGCGGCACATGGATTTCCAAGGTGGCGAGCTGGCCCAGCCACATCAGGGTGGCCAGGTCATCAACCAGCGGGTAGTCGTTGGCATGGTCCTTGTGCTGCTGGGCGGCGCGCGGCACCCAGTCCGGGGTGGCGTCGTCGAGGTTCTTTTGGAAGAACATGGGCCCGGGTTTTGACGCCGTGCCCACACCGTTGACCCAACGTTTGCGCGTCGCCGGACGGCCGTGGGCTGCGGCAATGAGGTACGGGGCGGCCTGTTCGTAGTAGTCCAGCACATCGGCCTTGGTGGTGCCGGTCTCCGGGTAGAGGACCTTGTCCAGGTTGGTCAGCGTCAACCGGTGGCCGTCAATGGTGACGTCCTGTCTTTTTGCGGTCCCACGGGTGCCTGCCATGGTTCCAGTCTGGCCCCCGCCCGGCGGGTCCGCCACCCTTGCCACCCGGGAGCCGGCGGGCGCACAATGGCGTTAGTGGTTTGCCTTGCGGCGTGCCCCGCAGCCAGCTCAGGGTGGAGACCCGGAACCGTGGCCGGGTGGCTGTGGGGGCCAACCCCGGCGTCGGCCAAGTGGTGGCCCGGCTTGGTGGCAGTCGTTTGGTCGCAGCACGGGCCGGAAACGGGGTGTGTCATGGGCACGCACAGACACCCGGGTTCCCTGCGCGGCGGGGATTCCACCGACGGGAATCCGCAAGAAGGGGAGGCACTGCAAGGCGGCACGGTGGACCCGTCGACGCGCCGCAAGGTGTATTTGGCCACTGCTGCCGCAGCGCTCGGCGGGTTGTTGTTCGGCTTCGACACTTCGGTCATCAACGGGGCCGTGAATTCGATCCAGAAGACGTTCAGCCTTGACCCGGCAGTCCTGGGGTTTACGGTGGCGATCACGCTGCTGGGGTGCGCCGTCGGGGCTTGGTTTGCCGGGCAGCTGGCCGATGTGTGGGGCCGCAAGCCGGTCATGGTCCTGGCCGCGTGCCTGTTTGTGGCCAGTTCCATTGGATCAGGCTTTGCCTTCGCGGATTGGGACCTGATGGCGTGGCGGGTCATCGGCGGATTGGCCATCGGCATCGCCTCCGTCATTGCGCCGGCCTACATTGGGGAGATTGCCCCGGCGCGCCTGCGCGGGGCCCTCAGCTCGCTGCAACAGCTGGCCATCACGGTCGGGATCTTTCTGGCCCTGCTGTCGGACGCTTCCCTGGCCAGGGGCGCCGGAGGGGCCGGCGGCCAATTGTGGTGGGGGGTGCCCGCCTGGCGCTGGATGCTGCTGGTGGGCGTCATCCCGGCCGTCGTCTACGGCGTGCTGTCCCTGCGCATTCCCGAGTCGCCGCAGTACCTGATCCGTGCCGGCCGCAAGGACGAGGCCCTTGAAGTGATCCGCCGGGTCACCGGGGCGGCCAATCCGAAGCAGCGGCTGGCCGACATCCAGGAGAGCATCGAGGACGAACGGCATTCCACCTACCGTGACCTTCGCGGACCCGCGCTGGGACTGGCCCCGATCCTGTGGATCGGCATCGGCATGGCGGCCTTCCAGCAGCTCGTGGGCATCAACGCCATCTTCTACTATTCCACCACCCTGTGGCAGTCCGTGGGCTTCAGCCAGCAGGACTCGTTCACCACCTCCGTCATCACGGCCAGCATCAACGTGGCACTGACGTTTGTGGCCATCTTCTTTGTCGACAGGGTCGGACGGAAGCGGCTCCTGCTGGCCGGTTCGGTCGGCATGTTTGTTGGGCTGGTCGCGGCGGCCATCTCCTTTGCCCAGGCCACGGGGTCCGGGACGTCGATCGCCTTGCCGGCGCCGTGGGGAGCCATCGCACTGGCGGGGGCCAACCTCTTCGTCGTCTGCTTTGCGGCAACCTGGGGTCCGGTCATGTGGGTGGTGCTCGGGGAGGTGTTCCCCAACAAGATGCGGGGCCTTGCCCTCGGCGTTGCCGCCGCCTTCAACTGGATCTTCAACTTCCTCGTCACGCTCTTGTTCCCCATCATGAGTGCCGCCGTCGGACTCGGGTTCGTTTACGCCGGCTTTGCCTTCTTTGCAGCGCTCTCGTTCTGGTTCGTCAAGGCGCTCCTGCCTGAAGTGAGCCGGCTGGAACTGGACGACAAGACAAAACTGGACAAACGCTGACGGGGCGGCACAACCGCAGGCTGCCGCGGAAACGTTGGGCGGAACCCGCATGGGTTCGCCGCAGTATGGATATCCGTGCCCGAAGCGCACCACGCCCATTGCCCCATTGCCGCGATGCCCCCGGCCAATGGCGCCGCTGCTGATGCGTCCATGGCAACGCCGGCCACCATTGCGGGCGCGGTGGAAATGGCGTCGGGATGCATTGCGCGGGTGCTTTGGCAGAGTCCATCCGATGCCTTGACAGGTGGGACGTGCGCGGGGCTATGGTGGGTCCACGCGGGCCGGAACGAACACCGGAACGAACGGAGCGTGGTCATGGGCGCGGTTATGGAAATCATGTGTTGGTGGGGCGCCGGCGTCCTGCTCTGGATTTTGACGGTCTCGACAGTCGGCGCGGCCGAACTGGTTGGCGCACTGGCCGCAGGGTTGGCAGGGGCGGTTTTTGCCCGCCGGGTCCGCCGGGCCCTCGGCCTTCGCATCCGCATTCCGCGGGAGGTGCCCGGCTGGCTTGCAGGCCTGCCGCGGACGCTCGCCGCGGACATCGGCGCGACGCTTGGCTTCATCGTCCGGGGCGCCGGCAACGCAGCCTCCGCCGGCCGGCGTCGAAACCTGGACTGGCCGGCGGGAGGGTCGGCCCGGGCAGAGGGCTGGCGCGCAGCAGCCGCCGTCCTGGTCTCCGCCACGCCGGGAACTTTGGTGCTCGACGTCGACCCGGGTTCGGGCCGCACCCTGGTGCATGAACTGTTCCCGGAACACCCGGCTCCGATTACGGCGGCGGCGCCATGAATGCCTGGATTGTGGCCGCCATCGTGCTTCTGGTCGCGGGCCTGGGACCGGCATTGTTATTCTGCGCCCGCGGGAGCAGCGCCAGCCGGTTGGTCGGACTGCAATTGGCCGGCGTGGTCGGCGTCCTCGTCCTGGTCGCCATTGCTGAGGCGGCCGGCCAGCCCATGTACCTCATCGTCCCCTTGGTCCTGGCAACATTGTCCGCCACCGGGACGTTGGTCTTCACCAGGACGCTGCACCAGGACGTCCGGGCCGGGCAGGGGGCCGGGGACGATGGCTGACGTCGTCATCGTGGTCCTGCTGGGAATTGCCGGCGTGCTGTTCTGCATCGCCATCACCGCCATGGCGGTTGCCCGGAGCCCCCTGGACAGGCTGCACTTCCTGTCACTCATCACGACCGGAGTGGTTCCGGCGGCCGTCGTGGCCGCCGCCGTGCAGGAGGGTCCATCGTTGGGTGCCGCCATGGTCCTGGCCATCGGACTGGTGGTTGTCCTTTCCGGGCCGGTGCTCTCGATGGCAGTGGGGCGCGTGATTGAGGAAGAACTGCACGCCGACACGGGGGAGTCGCCTGAATGAACATCTTGATCACGGTGGCCCTTACCCTGGTTTTGGCAGGCGCCGCAGTTGTCGTGTTTACCCCGGTCCCGTCGAGGCAGGCCGTGGTGCTGTCCGTCTACGGAATCCTGCTGGCCGCCTTGTTCATGGCCTTGCAGGCCCCCGATGTCGCACTTAGCCAGGTCGCGGTCGGTGCAGCCGTCGTCCCGCTCATCGTCATGCTGGCCATCCGCAAGATCGACAGCCTGCGGGCGGCCAGGCGGCGACAGCGGTGAGCCGCGGCGGCCGCTATTGGGTCCTGGCCGTCGGCATCGCCGCGGTCGGCGGGGCGTTGGCCTGGGCGTTCCTGTCCATGCCCGGATTTGGCGGCGGGTTTCATCCCTACCGCGACGCGGCCGTGGCGGCCGCACTGCGCCACTCCACCGCCAATGTCGTCTCATCCGTCAATTTCGACCAGCGCGGCTTTGACACCCTTGGCGAGGAAACCATACTGCTGGCGTCCGTGGTGGGGGTGGCCGTCCTGCTCCGGCCGCTGCCGGGCGAGCGGCACCGGCATGGGCGGCAGGGCGGCCACGTGCTCGGCACAACCCGGATGCTCGTGGTCGTGGCGGTGCCCCTCACCCTCGTCCTCGGAATCGACGTGGTCGCCCACGGGGCAGTGACACCCGGCGGCGGTTTCCAGGGTGGCGTGGTGGCGGCGACTGCCCTCCACCTGATCTATGTCGGGGACCGCTACCGCGTCTTTGCGCGGCTGCGCCCCATCGGCCTGTTCGAGCAGGCCGAGGCAGCGGGCGTTGTTGCCTATGCGGCCGTGGGCGTGGCGGGGCTCGCATTTGGCGGATCGTGGCTGGCCAACATTCTTCCGCACGGTACGCTGGCCCGACTGGTTTCAGCCGGCACCGTCCCGCTGCTCAATGCCGCGGTGGGCCTGGCCGTGGCCGGCAGCGTTGTGGTCCTGCTCTCCCATTTCCTCGACCAGCGCTTCCTCAGCCCTCCCCCGGGGACGCGGCATGCACCGGGCGACGGGACGCAGCCGTGAGCATGTACCCGTACGTGGTCGCGGGCGCGATCTTGTTCCTGGGCGTCATCGGCATCGCCCGCAGCCGCAACTTGGTGCATGCCGTGGTGTGTCTGGCGGTCGCCCAGTCCGGCACCTATGTGCTGCTTTTGACCGTAGGCTACCAGCGTGGCGCCACGGCCCCCATTTTCCAGTCCGCTCCGGAAAAGGCAGGCTACGCGGCGACCCTCGTGGACCCCGTGGTCCAGGCCCTGACCCTGACCGACATCGTTGTTTCAGCCACCGTGACGTCCATGCTGCTGGCCCTCGCGGTGCAGATCGCCAAACGCCACGACACCGTGGACCCGGACGAGTTGCGGTCCCTGCGGGGGTGAGATGACCCACGACCAAATGGCAAATGCCCTCCTCCCGGCCGTCGTCGCGGCCCCCATCGTCGTGGCTTGTCTTCTGCTGGCCCTGGGACGCCGCCTGGACCGCCCGACGATTGACGTCGTCGCCATAGCCACCTCGGCTGCAGTTGCCACGGCGGACGGCGTGCTGCTTTCGGCGGCCGGGAACCACCGGCTCGTCGCATGGCTGGGTGGCTGGAGACCCCAACATGGTGCCAGTGTCGGGATCGTGTTCGTCGGTGACCAGGTCGGCGCCGGCGCGGCCCTCGTGGCGGGAGTCCTGATGACTTGTGCGCTGGCCTATTCGTGGCGCTATTTCGAGGACATCCACGTCAACTTCCATGCGCTCATGCTGCTGTTCCTGGCCGGGCTCACGGGGTTTTCGCTGTCCGGGGACCTTTTCAACATGTTCGTTTTTTTCGAATTGATGGGTGTGGCGGCCTATGCCCTGACGGCCGTGAAGGTAGAGGACCCGACGGCCGTGCACGGCGCCTTGAATTTTGGCGTGATCAATTCACTCGGGGCCTATATCTCGCTCATGGGCATCGGCATGTTGTATGCGGCAACCGGACAGTTGAACCTGGCGTTGCTGTCCCGGGCGCTGACGGCCCGCGGGCCCGACGTGCTGGTCGTGGTCGGCTTCGTGGCGGTGGCCACCGGTTTCCTGGTGAAGGCGGCCGCCGTGCCATTTCATTTCTGGCTGGACGATGCGCATGCCGTCGCCCCCACACCGGTGTGCGTGCTGTTTTCCGGCATCATGGTGGAACTGGGCCTCTATGGTGTGGCCCGGCTGTATTGGGTGGCGTTCAGCGGCACGCTTGAGGCGGGCACCATCCAGCGGCTGTTCGTCGTGCTTGGCGTGGTGACGGCCGTGGTCGGAAGCGTCATGTGCCTGCTGCAACGCCACCTCAAAAGGTTGTTGGCGTTTTCGACCATCGCCCACACCGGGATGTTCCTGATTGCTGTCGGGTCGCTGAATCCGGTGGCCACTGCGGGGACTGCGGTCTATGTCGTCGGCCATGCCGCCGTGAAGTCGGTGCTGTTCCTCTGTGCCGGGGTGCTCCTCAACCGCTTTGGCAGCGTGGACGAGTTCACGCTGCAGGGCAAGGGCAGGGACGCCCGGCTGACCGGGATCGTGTTTATGCTGGCCGGGCTTGGGCTCGCCGGCATGCCCCCGTTTGCCGTTGGCCTGGGCAAGGTGATGGCGGAGGAAGGCGTGGTCCGGGCCGGCCTCTGGTGGGGGCCGGTGCTTTTCCTGCTCGTCGCGGCTGCCACCGGCGGCGCCGTGCTTCGTGTCGGGGCCCGGGTTTTCCTGGGCATCGGGCGGGGGCCCGGTGCGGAGGAAGCCGGCGCAATGAGTGGTGACGAAGAAAAGCGCGAGCTGGCCACGGGGATGACCCGGCTTCCGGTTACCATGGGGATCCCCCTCACCGCCCTGCTGGCTGCCGGCGCCATCGTCGGGCTGTTGCCGGGGTTCGGGGACCAGGCCGCGCTGGCAGCCGGGCGGTTCGCCGGGCGTGCCGGCTATGTGGCGGCCGTGCTGGACGGAACCACAAGCTATGGTGCTTCGCCGGCGGCCTCGGCAGGCTGGAGCGTGGAGGGGATTGTGCTGTGCCTGGCGTCCGTCGGTGCGGCAGCGCTCGTGGCGCTTCTGGGGCTGTACGGCACGGCCCTGCCCCGGCAAATCCTGGCCGTGCTGCGGACTGCGCGCCCCGCCTTGCACATGATGCGCAGCGTCCACTCCGGCCACATTGGGGACTATGCCGCCTGGCTGCTGTTCGGCGTCGGCGGCATCATTGTCCTGGCCATGCTGCCGCCGTGAGGAAAAGCGGATCGCCCCCGCGCGCCCCGCACGGCCCGGTGCGGTGCCGGCCGGCGCCCGCCGTCAGCGCAGCACGGAGCTGAGGAGCAGGCTGCTTTCGCTGTTCACGATGCCTTCGATGGAGCGGATCCGGCCCAGCACCCGGTCAAAGGCCGCCAGGTCGTCGACGGCGAGCTCGGCCACCAGGTCCCACGCACCGTTGGTGGTGTGCAGCGCCCTGATCTCGGGCAGGCCCTTGAGCGCCCTGATCACCTTGTCCGTGGCACGGCCCTCAACTTCCAGCAGGGAGATGGCCCGGATGGAAAGGGCATCCGCCTCGTCACGCACCCGCACGGAAAAGCCGACGATGGTGCCCGAGGCCACCAGCCGGTCCAGCCTGCTGTTGACGGTGGCCCGGGAGACGTCCAGCCGGCGGGCCAGCGCAGCTACGGGCTCGCGCCCGTTTTCACGCAGCGCGGCGAGCAGCCGCCTGTCCAGTGCGTCCAAAGCGTTCATGGACAAATTGTATGGTCCGTGCTGACATTATGCGTAGTTTCCCTGCTGTATGTACATGGATTGTCCATTGAACATGCAAATCGACAGCTCCTAGAGTGAAAGCACCAACGACTTTGAGAGGATCGCAATGACGCGTTTTGTGGATGTGGGGAACATGGTCCGGTGGGCGGCCGCCCAGGGCACCGAGCAGATTTTGGCCGGAATGGTGCGCTACATCGAAGACGATTTCCGCCGCTGGGAGGAATTCGACAAAAAGCCCCGCGTTGCCAGCCACACTCCCTTTGGCGTGATTGAGCTGATGCCCGCCAGCGACCATGAAAACTACGGCTTCAAGTACGTGAACGGACACCCGTCCAACCCTGCCCGCGGCTTCCAGACCGTCACGGCCTTCGGCGTCCTGGCCGATGTCAGCAACGGCTACCCCACGTTCATGTCGGAGATGACCCTGCTGACGGCACTGCGCACTGCGGCAACCTCCGCCATGGTGGCCAGGAAGCTGGCCCGCCCCGATTCGAAGCGGCTGGCCCTCATCGGCGCCGGCAGCCAGTCGGAGTTCCAGACGCTGGCGTTCCGCAGCGTGTTGGGCATCGGACAGGTTTCCGTATGGGACACGGACCCGGCCGCCGTCGAAAAGTACGTGCGCAACATGGCTCCCCTCGGCCTGGACATCACCGTGGCCTCCTCCGCGGTCGACGCCGTCCGGGGCGCGGACATCATCACCACGTGCACGGCGGACAAGGCGAAGGCGGTCATTCTCACGGCGGACATGGTGGAACCGGGCGTGCACATCAACGCCATGGGCGGGGACTGCCCCGGGAAGACCGAGCTTGACCCGGCCATCCTGGCCCGGGACGGCGTGGACGTCTTTGTGGAATTCGACCCCCAAACCCGCATTGAGGGCGAAATCCAGCAGATGCCCGCCGATTTCCCCGTCACGGAATTCTGGCGGGTGCTCACCGGCCAGGCCGCCGGCCGCACGTCCGCCGGCCAGGTGACAGTCTTCGATTCCGTCGGCTTCGCCATCGAGGATTTCTCGGCCCTGCGCTACGTGCGCGACGCCGTCGCCGCCACGGACTACTTTGACGAGATCGATCTCGTGGCGAACCCCGACGACCCCAAGGACCTCTTCGGGCTCATCGGGGCGCTGGTCCCGAGCCCCTGAGAGCAGCAGCCCCTGCCGGCGGGGGCACCCGCGCCGGCGGGGGCTTGGCCTGCCAAAGTCCAAGCCCCCGCTGCTGGCGCCTGCCGAAACCCGGGTGCGTCCGCCTAGCCGGCTGCCGGCTCGAGCCGAACGACGACCGACTTGGACGTGGGCGTGCCGCTGATGTCCGCCGTGGAATCCAGCGGCACCAGGACGTTGGTCTCGGGGTAGTACGCGGCGGCGCAGCCCACGGGGGTGGAGTAGGCCACGACGCGGAATCCGGGCGCCCGGCGGTCCACACCGTCCTGCCACTCCGAGACCAGGTCCACCATTGCGCCGTCGGCGACGCCCATCGAGGCGAGGTCGGTCCGGTTCACAAAGACCACGCGGCGCCCGTTCTTGATGCCGCGGTACCTGTCGTCCTTGCCGTAGATGGTGGTGTTGTACTGGTCGTGCGAACGCAGGGTCTGCAGCAGCAGCCGGCCCTCGGGCACCTTCGGGTATTCCAGCGTGTTGGCGGTGAAATGGGCCTTGCCGGAGTCCGTGGTGAAGGTGCGCGAGTCCCGGGGTCCGTGCGGCAGGACAAAGCCGCCGGGCCGGTCGATCTTTGCCTCAAAGTCCTCAAAGCCGGGCACCACGTTGGCGATGTGGGTCCGGATGCGCGAGTAGTCCGCGGCCAGGCCCCGCCAGTCCGCCACAGGGGCACCCGGGCGGGTGCCGCCGTCGTCTGTGGAAAAGAGCAGCTGGGCGAGCCGGGCGGTGATGGCGACCTCGGAGAGCAGGTTGTCCGACGCCGGTGCCAGGCGCCCGCGCGAGGCGTGGACGGCGCTCATGGAGTCCTCGACGGTGACGCGCTGGTCGCCGCCGGCCTGGGTGTCGCGCTCGGTGCGGCCCAGAGTGGGCAGGATCAGCGCCTGACGGCCGGTGTGCAGGTGGGACTTGTTCAGCTTGGTGGAGATTTGCACGGTCAGGGACAGCCGGGCCAGGGCAGCCTCGGTGACGGCGGAGTCCGGGGTGGCGCGCACGAAGTTCCCGCCCATGCCGACGAACACGCGGGCCTTGCCGTCGCGCATGGCCTCGATCGCGGCGACGGTGTCGTAGCCGTTGGGGCGCGGTGAGGCGAAGGAAAACTCGCGGTCCAGGGCGTCGTGGAAGGATGCGGGCATGCGTTCGAAGATGCCCATGGTCCTGTCGCCCTGGACGTTGGAGTGGCCACGGACGGGGCACACGCCGGCACCGGGCTTGCCGATGTTGCCCTGGAGCAGCAGCACGTTGACCACGTCGCGCAGCGTGGCCACGGAGTGCTTGTGCTGGGTCAGGCCCATGGCCCAGCACACCACGGTGGCCTTGGAGGCGAGCAGCCGCGCGCCGGTGGCCCGGATCTGCTCCTCGGTCAGGCCCGTGGCGGTGGTGATTTCCTCCCACGGGACGGCCTCCAGCTGCGCCAGGTAGCCGCCCAGCCCGGTGGTGTGCGCGTCGATGAACGCAGTGTCGAACACGCGGCCCTCGTGCGGGGAGCCGGGGCGGCGCTGTTCCTCCAGCAGGACCTTGCCGAGCCCCTGGAACAGCGCCTGGTCCCCGCCGAGCCTGATCTGCAGGAAGTCGTCAGCCAACGCCGTGCCGCCGCCCACCAGCCCGCGCACGGTCTGCGGGTTCTCAAAGCGCATGAGCCCGGCCTCCGGCAGCGGGTTGACGGCCACAATGACGGCGCCGTTCTTCTTCGCCTTCTCCAGCGCCGAGAGCATGCGCGGGTGGTTGGTGCCCGGATTCTGCCCGGCGATGATGATCAGCTCCGCTTGGTACATGTCCTCCAGCGACACCGAGCCCTTGCCGATGCCGATGGTTTCCGTCAGGGCCGACCCGGAGGATTCGTGGCACATGTTGGAGCAGTCCGGGAGGTTGTTGGTGCCCAGCCCGCGGACCAGGAGCTGGTACAGGAACGCGGCCTCGTTGGAAGTACGCCCCGAGGTGTAAAAAATCGCCTCATTGGGGTCCGCCAGCGCCTTCAGCTCATCGGCGAGGAGCCCCAGCGCCCTGTCCCAGGAGACGGGCACGTAGTGGTCGCTGCCCTCGGCCAGGAACATCGGGTCGGTCAGCCGGCCCTGCTGGCCCAGCCGGAAGTCGTCCCACTCGCGCAGCTCGTTGACGGAATGCTTGGCGAAGAACGACGGCGGCACGCGCCGTTTCGTGGCTTCCTCGGCCACCGCCTTGGCCCCGTTTTCACAAAATTCCGCCGCATGGCGCTTGTCGCCTTCGGGCCAGGCGCAGCCGGGGCAGTCAAAGCCGTCCTTCTGGTTGACCTTCAGCAGCGTTTGGGCGGTGCGCAGCGGGCCCATCTGGTTGAGGGAAACCTCCATGGCATGCAGGATGCCGGGGATGCCCACGGCCTTTTTCTGCACGCTGCCCACGGTGAGCTGTTGTTCATCGATGTTTTCCTGGGGCAGCTTGCCGGCCATGTCCGCATCCCTTTCGCCTGTGAAGTCTCTGTCGTTGGCCAGCCTATCCCGGCGGGGACCTCCCGTGCTGTGCATTACCGCGGGAGGATCTACCCTTGAAAGATAAGGGGCACAGTCAATTGGAGGACCCGTGGGACGCCTGATTCACCGAGTGAAGGCAACAAGGATTGATTTGGCCGGGCACCGGCGCGTGGTGCGCGAGGAAGCCCTGGCGGCGGAGGAGCCCCTGGAGATCCGGCTGGGCCACGAACCCTTCACCGTAACTATGCGCACGCCCGGCGACGACTTTGACCTGGTGGCAGGGTTCCTGGTCTCCGAAGGCATCATCTTCGATCCCGATGAGCTCATCTCCTTGCGCTTCTGCGCCGGGGAGGACGAAAACGGGCAGCAGACCTTCAACGTTGTGGAGGCGCAGCTGCGCCCCGACGTTGCGCCGCCGGAGCTGGGTGCCCGGCGCAATGTGACGACCACCAGCGCGTGCGGGATATGCGGCACCGCCTCCATCGATGCGGTGCGCAAGTCCTCACACCACCCCGTCACCTCCCCGGTGGACCACCCGCTGGTGAAGGCCGAGGTGCTCGCCTCCCTGCCGGACGAGCTGCGGGACCAGCAGAAGATCTTTGACAAGACCGGCGGCGTCCATGCGGCCGGGCTTTTCGCCCCCGACGGCGAGCTGTTGTTGCTGCGCGAGGACGTGGGGCGGCACAACGCCGTGGACAAGGTGGTGGGTGCCGCGTTCCGGGAACGGCAGCTGCCGCTGGCCGACACCGTCCTTCAGGTGTCGGGCCGGGCGTCGTTTGAGCTCGTCCAAAAGGCCGCGATGGCAGGGGTGCCGGTGCTCGCGGCGGTGAGCGCGCCGTCGTCCCTGGCCGTGGAATTGGCCCGGGAGTCCGGGCTGACGCTCGTGGGGTTCAGCCGCGGGCAGACCCTGAACATCTACACGCACGCCGGCCGCATCGCCGACTGACGCCCGGTTGCAACCGGGCGTCGGGGGAAAATGCCCCGATTGCAACCGGGCGTTGGGGGTGCGGGCTAGATTTCGTGCAGCAGGCGCCGCACGAACGCCTGGGTGCGCTGTTCACGGGGGTTGCGCAGGACCTGGCTGGCCGGGCCGCGTTCCACCACCACGCCGCCGTCCATGAACACCACCTCGTCGGCGGTTTGCCGGGCAAAGGCGAGCTCGTGCGTGACGATCACCATGGTCCAGCCCTCCTCGGCCAGCTCCTTGATGACGAGCAGCACGTCGTCCACCAGCTCCGGGTCCAGGGCCGACGTGGGCTCGTCAAAGAGCAACAGCTGCGGCTTCAGCGCCAGCGCCCGCACAATGCCCACGCGCTGCTGCTGCCCGCCGGAAAGCTCAAACGGGTGGGCGTCCTTCTTCTCGAGCAGGCCCACCCGGCCCAGCAGCCCCTCCGCCTCCGCCACAGCCTCAGCGCGGGGCCGCCGCTGCACCCGGACCGGCCCCTCGATGATGTTCTGCAGCACGGTCATGTGCGGAAACAGGTTGTAATGCTGGAACACCATGGCGCTGCGGTCGCGCAGCGCCGCAACTTCCCTGGGGGAGGCCTTCGCCCCGAAGTCCAGCGTCAGCGCGGGGAGTTGCGGCACGGTGCCGGTGTCCCCGCCGTTCCCCGGCGCGCCGACGCTGGTGGCGCCGCGGGCGCCGACGGTGACCGTTCCGGCGTCGGGCGTTTCCAGGCCGTTGAGGGAACGCAGGATGGTGGTCTTGCCGGAGCCGGAAGGGCCGATCAGGGCCACGACCTTGCCCCGGGGCACATCCAGGTCAATGCCGCGCAGCACCTGGTTGGAACCAAAGGACTTGCTCAGCCCGCGGACCTGCAGGACGGGGGCGTCAGTGGGCGACATAGCGGTCCAACCTCTTTTCCAGCTGCGTTTGGGCCGTGGACAGGATCAGGCAGATCACCCAGTAAATGAGCGCAGCCTCTAGGTACAGCAGCATGAATTCCTGGCTGAAGGCGGCCACCTGCTGGGCCACCCGGAACATCTCCGTGACCAGGATCAGCGAGGCCAGCGAGGTGTCCTTCACCAGCGAGATGAACGTGTTGGACAGCGGCGGGACCGAGACCCGGGCGGCCTGCGGCAGGATGATGCGCAGCAGGGTCTGCCCGCGCGACATGCCGATCATGTGCCCGGCCTCCCACTGCCCCTGCGGGACGGACAGGATGGCTGCCCGGATCACCTCCGCGGCGTAGCCGCCCACATTGAGGGAGAACGCGATGATGGCGCTGGGCCAGGGGTCGAGCTTCACGCCCACGGCCGGGAGCCCGTAAAAGATCACGAACAGCTGCACCAGCAGGGGCGTGCCGCGGATGACCGAGACGTAAAACCGGCCCACGCCGTTGGCGATCCTGTTGCGGCTGATCCGCAGCATGGCCACCAGCAGGGCCAGCACCAGGCCGATGGCGAAGGATGCGACGGCCAGCGGGATGGTGCCCTGGACGGCGCCCAGGACCATCGGCCCGAGCGAGCTCCAAAACAAGTCCATGACCAACCCCCTTGCGTCCGGCGGCTACTTCGAAACGTCCTGGCCGAAGTACTTTTCGCTCAGCTTGGACAGGGTGCCGTCGGCGGCCAGTTCCTTCAGCGCCTTGTCGACGGCGTCGTCCAGGGCCTTGGCGCCCTTGTGGAAGGCGAACACCGAATCGGAGGAATCCTTGGTGGTGGCGGCGATCTTTAGGCCGGAGCCCGGGTTGGTGACCTGGTAGTCCAGGAAGGTCAGCTTGTCATTGACAATGGCGTCGACGCGGCCGTCCTTCAGCAGCGACACGGACTGGGCCCAGCCTTCCACCGGCTCGACGTTGGCGCCGCTGTCCTTGGCCAGCGTGTACCAGTTGCTGGTCAGGGACTGTGCCGTGGTCTTGCCCTTGAGGTCGGAGAAGGAAGTGATGGCGGTGTTGTCCGACTTCGTGACGATCACGCCCCGGGACACGGTGTACGGGGTGGAGAGCTCGTACTTGGCCTTGCGCTCCGGAGTGGCCGTGACCTGGTTGGCGACGGCGTCAAAGCGCCTGGCCTCCAGTCCGGCAAAGATGGAATCCCACTGGGTCTCCTCAAACTTGGCCTTCACGCCCAGCTTGCCTGCCACGGCCTTGGCCACCTCCACGTCGTAGCCGGTCAGCTCGCCTGCGCCGCCCTGGTGGTAGCTGAACGGCTTGTAGGTGCCCTCGGTGGCGAACACGATCTGGCCGGCATTCTTGACGCTGCTCAGGGACGTGTCCCCGCCGGCGCCGGGGGTGGCTGAAGGGCCACTGGTGCCGGCGCCGCCGCCGCAGGCGGCAAGTGCGATCGAGGCCGCTGCGAGCATGCCGACAAGTCCAAAAGTACGACGATTCATTGTCCTGTGTTCCTTCAAGGTCAAAGCGGAGGTTCCCGCGGGAAAATGCCCACGCAACAAAAGGGCAGCGGGCTGCCCGTCCTATGGAGGCTACCACCGGGCGGGCCGGGGCGAAGAGGGAATATGACAGTATATTACGCGCAGATGGATGCAGTGATTTGACTCACCTTGCGTCAATGCACTAGTAGCCGGCGGGCCGGGGTGGAGCACGCCGGGCCGGGGCCGGGGCACCCGGGCGCGGCAGCCCGGGCGTCGTGCCCGGGAAAGCCGGGCGAAAAACGGGAACCGGGAATTTCCACCCGCCCCCGGACCGCTTAAGCTGGTAGCTTGCCCACACCTCTATTAAGGAACCTGCATGAGTATGGAAGGCGCCGCCTGGAGCTCCCTGTGGAGCACCATGCGATCGGACAAAAGCAATGGCGGCATTTCCAAGGACACGCTGCGCCGGACGGTGGCCTTTGCCAAGCCGTACGGCCGCAAGCTGCTGGTCTTCGTGGTGCTGTCGGTGGTCTCCGCCGCCCTCGCCGTGGCCACCCCCGTGCTGGCCGGGCGGGTGGTCAATGCCATCGTGGCCAAGGCCGCCCTGGACGTGGTGGTCAACCTGGCGCTGCTCATTGCCCTGGTGGCCGTGCTCGACGCCGGGCTGTCGCTGGTGATCCGGTGGATTTCGGCGAACCTGGGGGAGGGCGTCATCCTGGACCTGCGCACCGCCGTGTTTGACCACGTGCAGCGCATGCCCATCGCGTTCTTCACCCGGACCCGCACCGGGGCGCTGGTCAGCCGGCTCAACAACGACGTCATCGGCGCCCAGCAGGCGTTTTCCGGCACCCTGTCCGGCATCGTCTCCAACTCGGTGCAGCTGGTGTTGACGCTGATCGTCATGCTCAACACCTCGTGGCTGGTGACGCTGCTGGCCCTGGTGCTGCTGCCCATCTTCCTGATGCCGGCCCGCCGCTTCGGCAGCCGCCTGGCCGGCATGCGCCGCGAGGCCGCCAACCTGAATGCGGACATGAGCACGCAGATGACCGAACGGTTCTCCGCCCCGGGCGCCACGCTGGTCAAGCTGTTTGGCCGCCCCGCCGACGAATCGCGCGAGTTTGCCTCCCGCGCCAACCGGGTCCGCGACATCGGCGTGCGCACCGCCGTCATGCAGTTCGTCTTCTTCTCCGCCCTGATGCTGGTCTCCTCCCTGGCGCTGGCCCTCGTGTACGGGCTGGGCGGCTCGCTGGCCATCGGGGGCGCGCTCAACGCTGGCGACGTGGTGGTGCTGGCCCTGCTGCTGACCCGGCTCTACGCCCCGCTCACCGCCCTCGCCAACGCGCGCGTGGACATCATGAGCGCCCTGGTCAGCTTTGATCGCGTGTTTGAAATCCTGGACCTGAAGCCGCTGATCGCCGAAAAGGAGGTGACGGTGCCGGTGCCGGCCGGGCCCCTCGGCGTGGAGTTCGACGACGTCCGCTTTGCCTACCCGTCCGCGGACAAGGTCTCACTGGCCTCCCTGGAGGACGTGGCCGTGCTGGACACGCGCGGCGGCGAGGAGGTGCTGCACGGGATTTCCTTCCGCGCCGAACCGGGCCAGACCATTGCGCTGGTGGGTTCCTCCGGCGCCGGGAAGTCCACCATCGCCCAGCTGTTGTCCCGCCTGTACGACGTCGACTCCGGGGCTGTGCGCCTGGGCGGCACCGACGTGCGGGACCTGTCCTTTGACGGGCTCCGCGCAGCCATCGGCATGGTGACGCAGGACGGCCACCTGTTCCACGAGTCCATCCGCTCCAACCTGCACCTGGCCAAGCCGGACGCCACCGACGCCGAGATCTGGGACGTGCTGCGCCGGGCCCGGCTGTCCGCGTTTGCGGAGGCCTTGCCGGACGGCCTGGACACCGTGGTGGGGGAGCGCGGCTACCGGCTCTCCGGCGGGGAGCGCCAGCGCCTGACCATCGCCCGGCTCCTGCTGGTCCAGCCCGCCGTCGTGATCCTCGACGAGGCGACGGCGGCGCTGGACTCCACGAACGAGGCCGCCGTGCAGGCCGCCCTGGGGGAGGCGCTGGAGGGGCGCACCGCCATCGTCATTGCACACCGGCTCTCCACCATCCGCTCCGCCGACGCCATCCTGGTGGTCGAGGCCGGGCAGGTCGTGGAACGGGGCACGCACGAGGAACTGATCGCCAAGGGCGGGCGCTATGCCGAACTGCACGACACCCAGTTCGCCCAGGCCGTGGCCGCCGTGGCGGATGCCGCGATCCCCGAGGACGCCTGACACCTCCGGCCTGTGTTGCACTTCCTGGACAAAAACCACGCGGAAGGCGTCTTTTCGGTCCACTTTGTGCAACACGGATGGTTAGGGGGCGGGGCGGGGGAGGACGAACTCGGTCAGGAGCGGGGCGAGGTCGTCGTAGTCGGCCATGCGGCCCACATCCAGCCAGCGCAGTTCGGCAATCTCGGCTGCCGCCGCGACGCCGGCCGCGTCCCAGGTGCCGGGCGCGGTGAAGACCGTGGCCTCGATGTCGGTGTCCGGCTCGTTGGCGGCCGCCCCGGTCCAGACGCCCAGGAGCCCAAGGTCCTCCGGGGCCACCGAGAGGCCGGTTTCCTCGGCCAGTTCCCGCGACGCCGCCTCGGCCGCGCCCTCGCCCGGCTCGGGCTTGCCGCCGGGGTGCATGAACTTGCCCGTGCCGGACTTGCGCACCGTCAGCAGGCGCCCGTCCGGGTCGTAGACACACACGGCGGACACCCTCAGAACGGTTTTCATCCCTCTGATCCTAGCGGGCCGGTTCGGGGCCGGAGGTGTCAGCCGGCCCGCGGGGCGAACATGATGATGGACATCCCGGCCAGGCAGACGATGGCGCCGGTGACGTCCCAGCGGTCCGGGGAGAACTTGTCGAAGGCCATGCCCCATGCCAGCGAACCGGCAATGAACACACCCCCGTACGCTGCCAGGACCCGGCCAAAATTTGCATCCGGCTGCAGGGCGGCAATGAATCCGTAGGCGCCCAGGGCCACGACGCCTAGCCCTGCCCACCACCAGGCCCTGCCTTCGCGCACCGCCTGCCACACCAGCCATGCGCCGCCAATTTCCGCGGCGGCGGCCAGGATGAACAGGACAATGGTTTTGGCGACGGTCATGCTCCATCCTCCCAGCCCGGCCGGCGCAGCACTTTATGGGAGGTGGTCTTGGAGTGCCCCCGCCGGGGATCGAACCCGGATTTGCCCTTTAGGAGAGGGCCGTCTTATCCATTGGACTACAGAGGCGCGTCAACCAGCCTAGCGGAACGGGATATCAAGCAAAAAATCACCGGCAGCCGGACACCACACGGTGCCGAAAATCAGGCCGCCGCGTCCGGCTCCGGAACAGCCTTCTTCCGGCGCCCGGCAGACAACGCCACGCCCGTCCCCGCCAGGGACACCACGAGCAGGACCCACGACGCAACCACCAGCACCGAGGCCAGGGTGACCGAACTGGCGTCGAGCACCTTCGCGCCGAGCATGTCGTCGATGGCCACATTGGCCCACAGCTGGATGCCGGCAAACAGCACGGGGAACACCCACAGCAGGCGCCGCAGCCACTTTTTGGCGACGTTGATGGCCATGAGCGTCACGGCGGACAGCCCAAACACCAGCGGGAACAGCGTGCCGGCGGTCTTGTGCACAAACTGCAGCTGCCCCAGTGCGTCGGCATTCATGGCCGAGCGCAGCGCCTCAATGTGGGAGGTATTGAAGCCGAACACCATGGAGTCGGGCATGGCCAGGCCGCCGGAGAGGTCCGTCATCTGGTTCAGCGTCAGCAGGTGGAAGTACCAAAACAGGAACAGGCTGGCCACGGCGCCGGCGATCACGATCAGGTTTGCATTGCCCTGGGCCTTCGCCGGGGAACGCCGCGTGCCGGCATTGACGACGGCGGCACTGGGTGGAGTGGCCGCCGCACCGTGTTTTTTGGCGCGTTGGGCGGGAGTTTTTGCCATGCCTCCATTATCGCCCAGTTCGCTGCAGCACTTTTCCGGCTCCGGGGCGGGGCACGCACTAGGGTGGGTGCATGGCCGAAAACCTGGATCCCAGCCTGACCGACGCTGACCTTGCAGCGGCCCTGGTGCGCAATGCCGGCCTGCTGGCCCTGGCGATGCGCAGCCGCGGGCTTGACGCCCTCCGCGGCACGGCCACTGAAAAGACCGGCGTGGCCGACGTCGTCACGGCCGCCGACACCGCCGCCGAAGGCTACGTCGTGGAGCAGCTGCTGCGCTGCCGTCCGCAGGATTCGATCCTGGGCGAGGAAGGCGCCGCGCATGCGGGCACGTCCGGGCGCACCTGGGTGATCGACCCCGTGGACGGCACCTGGAACTTCTTCAGCGGCTCCACGTACTGGTGCTCGGCCCTGGCCCTGGCCGACGGGGCGCACGACGCCGGGACCTCCCCGGGCACGCAGGCCCCCCTGGGTGCCGGGGAACCGCCGCGCCACGCCCTCGCCGACGCCGAGGTGCTGCTCGGGGCCGTCTTCCAGCCCCAAGAGGACAAGCTGTGGCTGGGCGGGGCGCTGCAGCCGGCAACGCTGAACGGCCGGGCCGTTGCGGTGGACGCCCGGCAGGACGTCTCCATGCTTGGCGGGGTGACCTACATCCACCCGGGCTGGCTGGCGGAGGCGCGGGCGGCCGGGCCGTGGCAGGAGGCCGCCCAGCTGCCGGCAACGTTGCGGATGCTCGGCTCCGGCTCCTGCGACCTGGGCCGCGTGGCCCAGGCGGAACTGGGCGTCTGGTTCCAGCACAGCTGCCCGGCCTGGGACTGGCTCCCCGGTAAGGGGATCGTGCGGGCGGCCGGCGGGCAGACCGGCGTCGTGCGGGTCAACGGGCTGGACTGGTTTGTGGCCGGGCCCGCCGGGGCGGTGGCTGCGATTTCCGCCGCGCTCGCGGACGGTGCGCTGCCGGACTGACGGCCTTCACGGCGGGGCCAAGGCTGGTGGCGCCCGCCGCGGCGTTGTGCACAGCGGGCCGCCGTGCCGTGCCCGCTGTCAGGGTGGCCAACTAGACTGGAGCGCACCATGGACATGTTGTTTGACCCTTACGCCAAAAAGCCCAAACCTGCCGCGGCACGGGCCGCCGGGTTCCTGCCGCCCCTGCCTGCAGCCTTCCCGGGCTGGGAGCCCTCCGACGCCGACGACCCCGGCGCCGACGCACCCGAACAGGGCCTGCCGGAAGGTGCCGTGCCGGAGCATGCGCTGCCCGGGTTTGCCCGGGGCGGCGCCGGTTTCGATGCTGCCGCAGGAGGCGCCGGCCAGGCTTTCGGCACCGGCGCGGGGAGCCGCTGGCCGGACCCTGCCGCACTGCTGGAGGGCATGAACCCCCAGCAGGAGGAGGCCGTGGTCCACGCCGGGTCGCCGTTGCTCATTGTGGCCGGCGCCGGCTCGGGCAAGACCCGTGTGCTCAGCCACCGGATCGCCTACCTGCTGGCCACCGGACGGGCCCACCCGGGGCAGATCCTGGCCATCACCTTCACCAACAAGGCCGCAGCGGAGATGCGCGAACGCATCCACGCGCTCATTGGCGACGCCGCGAACAGCATGTGGATTTCCACGTTCCACTCCTCCTGCGTGCGGATACTGCGCCGCGAGGCCAAGACCGTCGGGCTGAATTCCAACTTCTCAATCTACGACTCCGCCGACTCCCTGCGGCTCATCACCCTGGTGGCCAAGGGGCTGGAACTGGACCCGAAGAAGTTTGCGCCCAAGGCCATCATGCACAAGATCTCGGCCCTGAAGAACGAGCTCACCGATGCCGATGAGAACGCGTTGAACACCAATTTCAAGGACCCCTTTGCCGCCGCCGTGGCCGAGGTGTACAACGGCTACACGCAGCGGCTGCGGCAGGCCAACGCCATGGACTTTGACGATCTCATTGCCGAAACCGTGTACATGTTCCGTGCGTTCCCGGGCGTGGCCGACTCCTACCGCCGCCGCTTCCGGCACGTGCTGGTGGACGAATACCAGGACACCAACCACGCCCAGTACGCCCTGGTGCGCGAAATCGTGGGCGAGGACTCCGGGGTGTCGGCAGGCCCGGACACCGGGATCGAACCGGCCGAGCTGACGGTGGTGGGCGACTCCGACCAATCCATCTATGCCTTCCGCGGCGCGGACATCCGCAACATCGTGGAATTTGAGAAGGACTATCCCAGCGCCGCCACCATCAAGCTGGAGCAAAACTACCGTTCCACCCAAAACATCCTCAGCGCCGCCAACGCCGTCATCTCCCGCAACCCCAACCGGCGTGAGAAACGGCTGTGGACCGCCGAAGGCGACGGCGAAAAGATCATCGGCTACGTGGCCGAATCCGAGCATGAGGAAGCCCGCTTCATCGCCGAGGAAATCGACAGGCTCCAGGACGAAACCGACATCCGCCCCGGCGACGTTGCCATCTTCTACCGCACCAACGCCCAGTCGCGCGCCATCGAGGACATCCTGGTGCGGACCGGCCTGCCATACCGCGTGGTGGGCGGCACCCGCTTCTACGAACGCAAGGAAATCAAGGACGCGCTGGCCTACCTGCGTGCCCTGGTCAACCCGGACGACGACGTCAACCTGCGCCGGATCCTCAACGAACCCAAGCGCGGGATCGGCGACCGCGCCGAAGGCGCCCTCGCCGCCCTGGCCGGGCGGGAACGGATCTCCTTCTCCGCCGCGCTGGCCCGCGCGGGTGAAGCCCCGGGTCTCGCCACCCGATCGCTGAACGCAGTGACCGGCTTTGCCAAGATGATGGGCGACCTTGGCGAGGTGGCCGCCGACTCCGGTCCGGCCACTGCCCTGGAAGCCGTGCTGGAGCAGTCCGGCTACCTGGAGACGCTGCGCAGCTCAACGGACCCGCAGGACGAGTCGCGTGTGGAAAACCTGGCGGAACTGCTCGCCGTCGTGCGTGAATTTGAAAAGGACAACCCGGAAGGGACGCTCGGGGAGTTCCTCGAGCAGGTGTCCCTCGTGGCCGACGCCGACCAGATCCCGGACGCGCCGGGCGGCTCCGAGGCGGAGGCCGCGGCGGCCGTGGCCGAGGCCAAGCGGCTGGGCGTGGTGACGCTCATGACCCTGCACACGGCCAAGGGACTGGAATTCCCGGTGGTTTTCCTCACGGGCATGGAGCACGGGATCTTCCCGCACTCGCGCTCGGCCACCGACCCGAAGGAACTGGCCGAGGAACGGCGCCTGGCCTACGTGGGCCTGACCCGCGCCCGCAAGCGGCTATACCTGACCCGCTCCGAGGTCCGCAGCCTGTGGGGGCAGAGCCAGTACAACCCGCCGAGCCAATTCATCGAGGAAGTGCCGGCGGAGCTGATCGACTGGAAGCGCGAAGGCGTGGCGCGCATGGCCCCGCCGTCCGGGGGCGGCTTTGGCAGCAGCCGGTATTCGGGCTCCTTCTGGGGCGCCGGCTCTGCCGTGGGCGGGCGTGACACCGGCCAGCTGCCGCCCAGCATTTCCGCCCGGGCCGCCGCCGGCCGCGTCCAGCCGCAAAAGGAAGTCATCACCGTCAGCGTGGGGGACAAGGTCAACCACACCGCATTCGGCAACGGCACGGTCTCCGCCGTGCAGGGCGCGGGCGACAAAATGGTGGCCACCGTCCAGTTCAGCATCGGCGAAAAGCGGCTGCTGCTCCGGTACGCGCCGCTGACAAAGGTGGAGCACTGAGCAGGGCCGGCGACCGGACGGTGGTCCGGGCCGTCCTTGCGGCCTTGGGCTGCGCTGCGTCCGCCGTGGCGCTCGCCGGCTGCATCACCGTGCCCTCCGCCGGCCCCGCGCATCCCGCCACCACGTCCGCCGGCCCGCCCAGCTACGTTGACCGGCTCAAGGCCGCCCCCGTGGACCAGCCCACCGGGGCGCCGTCCGCCGGCACCCTGCCGCAGTTCGTGACCGACTCCCGCAACGTGGCCTGCGTCTTCACCACCTCCCGTGCCGGAAACCTGGACCAGCCCTGGGAACCAAACAACTACGACGACGGCGCCAACGCCAAGGCCCCGACGATTCCCGTGGTCAACTGCGAATTGGCCAGCTACCCGGACCCCGCGCCCGCCGATGTCACAGACAAGTGCGCCGGAACGTTCATCGGCTACCTCGGCGGCACTGCCCTGCTGACGCCGGACCGGGTGACGTACGGCGGCTGCCGGGCCGGTGTCACCGCCGCCGAGGCCTCCTTTGGCCCCGGCGGAACCCCCAGCGAGGCGATGTCCACGGTCCCGGTCCTGGGACAGGGACGGGCGATGGAGGCGGACGGCTACCGTTGCGCCGCCTTGGACGACGGCGTGGCGTGCGCCAACCTGGCCACCGGACTCGGGTTCTTCGTCGCTTCCGGCAGCTACGAACTCCTCGGCCCCGGGCACCGGGCCCCGGCCGGCTGAGGCAACCGCGCCGGGGACCAGGCGTCGGACTTGAAGGGGATCGGCGGCAGTGGGTTTTTGTGAGCGGAATAACCCCCGTTCCCTGTGGTGTCAAGTAAAAATATGTGCTTGTGCGGCAAAGCGGTAGTGTGTGGAAGGGGTTTTGCACCCCATGATCACTACTTCGACGTAGAAGGACACAAACCCGTGGACCTGTTTGAATACCAGGCGCGCGACATGTTTGAGGCTCACGGCGTTCCCGTGTTGGCCGGCATCGTGGCGCACACCCCTGAAGAAGCAAAGGCAGCAGCCGAGAAGATTGGCGGCGTCACCGTTGTCAAGGCGCAGGTGAAGGTCGGTGGCCGCGGCAAGGCCGGCGGCGTCAAGGTAGCCAAGACCGCCGATGAGGCGTTCGAGCACGCCACCGCCATTCTCGGCATGGACATCAAGGGCCACACCGTCAACACGGTCATGATCGCCCAGGGCGCAGACATCGCCGAGGAGTTCTACTTCTCCGTGCTGCTGGACCGCGCCAACCGCAACTACCTGGCCATGTGCTCGGTGGAAGGCGGCATGGAAATTGAAGAGCTGGCCGTGGAGCGCCCCGAGGCCCTGGCCAAGGTTGCCGTCGACCCGGCCGTCGGCATCGATGCGGCCAAGGCCGACGAGATTGTCGCCACCGCGGGCTTCCCCGCGGAAATCGCCCCGAAGGTGGCCGCCACCATCATCAAGCTGTGGGACGTCTTCAAGAAGGAAGACGCGACGCTCGTTGAGGTCAACCCGCTGGTGCGCACCGGCGCCGGCGACATCGTGGCACTGGACGGCAAGGTCTCCCTCGACGAGAACGCCGACTTCCGCCACCCGCACCACCTCGAGCTTGAGGACGCCGCTTCGGCCGACCCGCTTGAGGCCAAGGCGAAGGCCGCCGGCCTGAACTATGTCAAGCTCGACGGCGAAGTCGGCGTCATCGGAAACGGCGCCGGCCTGGTCATGTCCACCCTGGACGTCGTTGCGTACGCCGGCGAGAACCACGGCAACGTCAAGCCCGCCAACTTCCTGGACATTGGCGGTGGAGCGTCCGCCGAGGTCATGGCCAACGGCCTGGACGTCATCCTCAACGACCCGCAGGTCAAGAGCGTTTTTGTCAACGTCTTCGGCGGCATCACCGCCTGTGACGCCGTTGCCAAGGGCATTGTCGGCGCTCTCGCCGAGCTGGGCGCGGCTGCCAACAAGCCGCTGGTCGTCCGCCTCGACGGCAACAACGTTGAAGAAGGCCGCCGCATCCTCAACGAGGCCAACCACCCGTTGGTCACCCTGGCCGCCACGATGGACGAGGGCGCCGACAAGGCCGCCGAGCTCGCCAACGCAGCTCGCTGAGCTCGCCGCACGAGATCTAAGGAAAAATACATGTCTATCTTCTTGAACAAAGACTCCAAGGTCATCGTCCAGGGCATCACCGGCGGCGAGGGCACCAAGCACACCGCCCTGATGCTCAAGGCCGGCACCCAGGTTGTTGGCGGCGTGAACGCACGCAAGGCCGGCACCACGGTCCTCCACGGCGAGGTTGAACTGCCCGTGTTCGGCACCGTGAAGGAAGCCGTTGCCGAGACCGGCGCCGACGTCTCCATCGTGTTCGTCCCCCCGGCGTTCACCAAGGACGCCGTGGTCGAGGCCATCGAGGCCGCCGTGCCGCTGGTCGTCGTCATCACCGAAGGCGTGCCCGTGCAGGACTCGGCCGAGTTCTGGGCCCTGGCCCAGTCCAAGGTTGACGCCGACGGCAAGCAGGCCACCCGCATCATCGGCCCGAACTGCCCCGGCATCATCACCCCCGGCGAGGCACTGGTCGGCATCACGCCGAACAACATCACCGGCAAGGGCCCCATCGGCCTGGTGTCCAAGTCCGGAACCCTGACCTACCAGATGATGTACGAACTGCGTGACCTGGGCTTCTCCACCGCCATCGGCATCGGTGGCGACCCCGTCATCGGCACCACCCACATCGACGCCCTGGCCGCGTTCGAGGCGGACCCGGAGACCAAGGCCATCGTCATGATCGGTGAGATCGGCGGTGACGCTGAAGAGCGTGCAGCCGAGTACATCAAGGCCAACGTCACCAAGCCCGTTGTCGGCTACGTGGCAGGCTTCACCGCCCCCGAGGGCAAGACCATGGGCCACGCAGGCGCCATCGTCTCCGGCTCCGCGGGAACAGCACAGGCCAAGAAGGAAGCCCTTGAGGCTGCCGGCGTCAAGGTCGGCAAGACGCCGTCTGAGACCGCCGCCCTGCTGCGCGAAGTGTACGCGGCACTGTAATTCAGCCCCGAAGCGCGGCCGCTGCACCCGTTTGTTCGGTGTGGCGGCCGCGCTTTTTTGTCAGGCCGGTTCCTGTGGCCCCGGCCCGCAAACGGGCCACGGTGCCCTGCGCAACAGCAATGAAGGAGACCGCAAGTGAGGAAGATCCCGTGGCGGAAGGTGGCGGTGGTTGCCGTCGTGGTGCCGATGTTGGCACTGAGTGCGTGTTCAAGCAGTGGCGGGCGGCCGGCTGCCAGTGCCGCAGC
>NZ_JAKZGX010000031.1:0-46253 GCF_024539665.1 Arthrobacter sp. STN4 | reverse complement strand
CGGCCCAAATGGCCGGCGGTGCCGAACTGGCCGAGCTCGCCCACGAACTCGAAGCCATGGGCGGCCACGGCGAACTCGCCCAGGAACTCGAGGCCGAAGTGGCTGAAACCACCGGCCAGCTGCCCCGCTAAGGAAGCGGCGGGCCCGCTACGGCCGGCCCGCCGCAGCTCGACGCAAGCCAAATCAGCCACCAGGGGAACCTTCATATGACCATCAAGCTCGGCGTCATCGGCGCCGGAATCATGGGCACGGACCACGTCACCAACCTGGCCACAGCCATCAGCGGCGCCGCCGTCAGCCACGTCGCGGACATCGACGGTGACCGGGCGGCGTCCGTGGCGGCTGCGGCTGGGGCCCGATCCACCACTGACGCACGGGAACTCATCCGCTCTACGAAGGTGGACGCCGTCGTTATCGCCTCCCACGACTCAACGCACGCCGGGTTCATCCTGGACTGCCTGCAGGCCGGGAAGCCGGTGCTGTGCGAGAAGCCGCTGGCCCCCGGGGTGGAGGAGTGACGGGCGGTGGTGGCTGCGGATGAGGAAATTACGGCCACGACTGGACGCTCGCTGCTATCGCTGGGCTTCATGCGCCGCTTTGACCCAGGTCACCGGGAACTGCGCCGCTTCGCCGCCTCCGGCGAGGCGGGGCAGGCGCTGATGGTCCATTGCGTGAGCCGCAACACCGGCTCCGCGCCGGACGCGACCACGGCCTCCGCCGTGACCAACTCCGCCATCCACGAACTCGATTCCATCCCCTGGCTGCTCGGTTCCCCCATCGCCGAGGTGGCCTGGCTCGCCGGAAAGCGTTCGACGGCGGCACCCACGGGCCTGCACGACCCCGCCTTCATCCTGCTCCGCACGGCTGATGGCGTATTGAGCACCCTGGAGCTGTTCCTCAACGCACAGTTCGGCTACAGCACCCGGTGTGAGGTAGTGGCCGAGCGGGGCACCGCATCCCTGGCTGAACCCGCGCTGGTTGCCACCAATGCCGCCGGCACGCGCTCCACACCCTATCCGGAGGACTGGCGGCCGAGGTTTGCCGACGCCTACCGCCTTGAGCTGCAGGCCTGGATCCATTCCCTTCAACGCGGTGAATCATCGCCGCTGGCCACCGCACGGGACGGGCTGCGGGCGGCACAGGCCGCGGAGGCGCTCATCCTCGCCGCACGCCATGCCGGCACCTTTGTCCCGGTCGACTACTCGTGACGGCCGAGGACGCGACAACGCACACGCCGCCCGCCAAGACCAGGGTGCTGCCGACGGCCCGCGTCCCGGACTCCATGGACGCACCCGTCCTGCGCTGGGGCATCTTGGGCCCGGGCTGGATTGCCGAACGCTTCACGGAATCCGTCCGGGCGCACACGCGGCAGATAATCGCCGCTGTCGGTTCCCGGTCACCGGGGCGTTCGCAGGCGTTTGCGAAAAAGTTCGACGTTCCTGCCGCCTTCGGCAGCTACGAGGAACTGGTTCAATCCGACGTGGACGTTATCTATGTGGCCACGCCGCACAACTTCCACCACGCCGCAGCCGTACTGGCGCTGGATGCCGGCAAGCACGTACTCGTTGAAAAGCCCATCGGCGTCAACGCGGCACAGGCCCGGGACATCCGCGACCGCGCCGATGCTGCCGGGCTGTTCGCCGCGGAGGCGCTGTGGACGGCTTTCCTGCCCAAGTTCGACGTTCTCCGGCAGCTTCTCGACGACGGTGCACTGGGCCGAGTGACAACAGTCCTGGCCGAATACGGGGAGCACTTCGAACCGGGCCACCGCATCTTCAACCCCGCCCTCGCCGGAGGTCCCCTGCTTGACCTGGGCACCTACCCTCTGGCGCTCATCACCGACATCCTGGGCGAGGCCGTGCAACTCGCCGCTGTCGGGACGGACCTTGAGTCGGGCGTCAACGGGCAAATATCGGCCGTCATGGCCTTCAGTGACGGAGCCCAGGCGGTGGTAAACACGCAATTACACAACTTCACGCCGACCAGCGCCAGCATCGTCGGCACGGCCGCAACCCTGACTTTTGACGGCAGGTTCAACATGCCCGGCGGCTTCAGTATCCACTATCCGGACGGGACGGTCCTGCGCCACGAGGAGCCCGCGGGCGCCCACTTCGAGGGGTTGCATCATGAGGCGGCAGCCGTCGCATGCGCCATCCATGCCGGGCGGACGGCTGTGGCGCAGCGAACCCCTGCCGCCTCGATCCGCACCCTGGAGCTGGCCGACCGCATCCGCGGCCAGCTGGGCATCAGCTACCCGGGGGAGTAGGCGCCGCGGTGGTCCCTCCTGGCTCCAGCCACGGGGAAACCACCGCTTCCCGCACGGGCCCACCGGCGATCCGATCCACTGCGGCGGCAACGGCGGCTTCTGCCAGTGCCTGGCCGTCCTGTCCGATGCTCGTGAGGTTGATGTGCTCCAGCCGCGCCATGCGCGAGTTGTCATAACCCACCACCGACAGTCCGCCGGGCACGTCCAGCCCTGCCGTGCGGAAGGTGTCCAGGGCTCCCAACGCGCTGCGGTCGTTGAAAACCACGACGGCGGTGGGCGCCCCGGCGGCACGGCCCTTGGCGGTCCCCTCCCGGGTGTCATGCCCCGTACCTGCCCGGGCACCCATCGCGGCGAGCAGTTCCCGGGCCGCACGGGAGCCATCGGACTCCAGCGGGCCGCCATGGAAGATTAGCGGAGGAACGCCCTCTGCCGCCATGGCCTGCGCGTACGCCAGGCGCCGGGCCGCGGACCCGACCGCCTCCCCTCCGTCCAGGTGGGCGATGTGCCGGTGCCCGAGCCCGCGCAGGTGCCGGATTGCCAGCCGGATTCCGGCAGCCTCGTCGGTGTGGACACTGCTGACGACACCGGCCCGGGGGCCTCCCGGTGCATCGAGCATGGCCACGACAGGCACGGGTGTACCGGCCAGCCGGGCCGCAGGGGTGGCGGGGGAGATGACGATGGCTGCCTCGACCCCAAGATCCAGCAGCGATTCCATGGCCTTTTGCTCGCTGCGCCTGGGGCCTGTGGCGCTGAGCGTGACCGCGTAGCCACGGGCCCCGCCAGCCACGTAAAGCAATTCGACGAGCTCCGCGTGGAACGGTTCCGTGACGTTGAAGACAACACCCAGCAGCCGGGTCCTGCTGCTGCGCAACAGCCGGGCCCGGGTGTCCGGGCGGTAACCAAGATCCCGCGCCACGTCAAGAACACGTGCCCGCGTGGACTCGCTGGCCCCGGCCGCGCCGCGGATGACGATCGAGACGAGGGCGCGGGAGACACCCGCCGCTGCGGCAACGTCAGCCATGGTGGGGCGTGGGGCGGCTGTCATGGGCACTCCCGGGATCCGGCAATCATCCGGCCAGTTTAGTGGATCGATCTAGTTTTTTGTCCCGGATCGTGTAAAACTTGATCCACAGCGCTTCTAGATCGATCTAGTCGGCAATTCACATGCTGCCGGCGTGCTTGCCGGCACTATCGAACGGACTGAACAATGACATATCTGCAACCAACACCGGCCGTGGACTCCCGGCCCGTCCGACTCGGACTCATCGGCGCCGGTTGGATTGGCGCCTTCCATGCCGAAAGCGTGGCCCGCCGGATTCCCGGCGCGGTGCTGGAGGCGGTGGCGGACCCCTTCCTTGACAATGCCCGGGGCCTGGCGGACCGCCTGGGGGTGGCCAAGGTGACCGTTGATCCTGGCGACCTGTTCACCGACCCGGCCATCGACGGCGTCATCATCGCCAGCCCGGTCCGCTTCCACGCGCAGCTCATCTCTGCGGCCGCACGCGCCGGAAAGCACGTGTTCTGCGAAAAGCCGGCGGGTCTGGACCTGGAAGAGCTGGATGCCGCGCTGGCCGACGTCGGGCGGGCGGGTGTGAACTTCCAGGTCGGCTTCAACCGCCGCTACGCCGAGGACTTCCTGGCCGCCAAGCGGGACATTGACTCCGGCGTGGTGGGCACGCCCCAGCTGCTGCGCTCGCTGACCCGGGACCCCGGCACCGGCAGCATCCCCGGCGCAGCCAAGACCCCGCCGTGGACAGTCTTCATGGAGACGCTCATCCACGACTTCGACACCCTGAACTGGTTCAACGCGGGCGCCGAGCCCGTGCAGGTGTACGCCGTGGCCGACGCGCTCGTGGAGCCCGCGTACAAGGACCACGGCTTCCTGGACACGGCTGTGGTGACCATCCGCTACGACAACGGCGCGGTGGCCGTCGCCGAAGCCAGCTTCAGCGCCCTCTACGGCTATGACATCCGAGGCGAGGTGTTTGGCTCCAAGGGCATGGTCCAGGCCGGGCGCAGCACTGAAACCGCGGCCCGCCGGTACACGGCCGCAGGACTCTCCGCCGACACCCCGCGACTGAACATCGAATTGTTCAAGCAGGCCTACACTGACGAGCTGGCAGACTTTGCCGCCGGCATTGCGGGCCTGCCGGAGATTGTGGGAAAGGGGACCACTCCCGGCGGGGCCGACGCGCGCCGGGCGCTGGCCACCGCACTGGCGTGCATTGAATCCGTGCGCACCGGGGCGCCGGCCGGCGTCGCCCGCCCCGCCCACGTGGCGGGTGCCTGATGCGGCTCGCTGTCTGCGCGGAAATGGTCCACACGGGGCTGCCGTTCCCGGAACGGGTGCGCCGCATCCACGACGCCGGGTTCGACGTCGAGATATGGGACCCGCGCACCAAGGACATCAAGGCGCTCAAGGCAACGGGTGCCGTCTTTTCCTCCATGACCGGCTACACGTCCGGCAGCCTCGTGGACCCGGACAGCTGCGAGCACGTGGTGCGGACCGCCGCCGAACTCATTCCCACCGCCGTCGAGCTGGGAATCCCGCGCATGGTGGTCCACTCCGCCGAACTCATAGACGGCCATGCCGCCCGCCCCGTCCACCGGTCCTCGGGCCGCATGTGGCTGACCGGTGCCCGCACGCTGGAGCGGCTTGGTGAACTTGGCGCCAGGCATGGGATCACGTTCTGCCTGGAAAACCTCAACACTGTCCTGGACCACCCCGGCATTCCGCTGGCGCGCGCCAAGGATACCCTTTCGCTGGTAGAGGCGGTGGGTCACCCCAACGCGAAAATGATGCTGGACCTCTACCATGCCCAAATGGGGGAGGGGAACCTGATCGAGCTGGTCCGCTCCTCCCTGCCCCACATCGGCGAGATCCAGGTGGCCGACGTGCCTGGCCGCTGCGAACCCGGCACAGGCGAGATCAACTACGCCGCCGTGCACCGGGCCCTGGCCGCCGCAGGCTATGGGGGGACCGTGGGCATGGAGGCCTGGGCGCGGGGAGACAGCGACGAGGCATTGGCCGCGTTCCGGGCCGCGTTCACCACCGCCGCCGGGTAGCCGGCGGCCGTCCGCGCCGCAGGGCAGGCAATGCGCTCCGGGGAGTCATGGTTCCCGGGGCGCATTGCCGTCTCCGTGAACAGGCGCCCGAGCCAACCCTGGGCACGGCCCGCTTAATTTGATAATATGACAGGACAAACTATCAAAGGAGCTGGAAAATGCCGCTGGTACGCATAGACGTCAACGAAGGCCGCGCGCCGGAAGGATTGCAGGGCGTCAGCCGCGCCATCCACGATGCCATCGTGGCTGAATTTGGCATTCCGGAACGGGACTACTTCCATGTCATGACCGAGCACAAGGCGGGCCAGATCGTGGCCCAGGATGCCGGTTTGGGCTTTGGGCGAAGTGGCGATGTCGTCATGATCCAGATCTTCACCCAGCAGGGCCGCCCGCAGACGGCCAAGCGGGCGCTGTTTGCCACCATTGCGGCAAACCTTGCCCGCGTGGGGGTGGCGGGCGCGGACGTGTTTATCGGTTACAGCGAAAACATCGCGGACGACTGGTCTTTTGGCTTTGGCCGCGCGCAGTACATGACGGGCGAACTTGCCGTCCCCGCACCTTCCGCAGCGTAGCCGCACGGCCGCGCCGGCCCGCTTTGCCCGGCCAAATATTGATTAATGTTCTTATGTCAGAACAAACCTTTGACAGGACATGATTTTTCATGCAAAGTAGTACATGTGCCGATCATCACATGGGAGGCGCATGGCGGGACGACCATCCTGCATCTCCTGCTCCAAGGCGCGTTCCCCAGTGAAAGGTCCTTTTGATCATCGTGAGCCATGACTTGCTTACCATCGGGCGCATCAGCGTCGACATCTACCCCAACGACATTGGCATGGGTCTGGAAGATGTCACGTCCTTTGGAAAATACCTGGGTGGATCGGCCACCAACGTTGCCGTCGCGGCGGCCCGCCACGGCCGCAAGGCCGCCGTCATCACCCGCACGGGCAACGACCCCTTTGGCCGCTACCTGCACCGCGAACTGAAGAAGTTCAACGTGGATGACCAGTTTGTCCTGCCGGTGGCGGAACTGCTGACCCCCGTCACCTTCTGTGCCATCAAGCCGCCGGAGGATTTCCCGCTCTACTTTTACGGCCGCCTCCCCACAGCACCGGACTGGCAGATCGCCGCCGGCGAGCTGGACGCCGCCGCCATCAAGGGCGCCCGCGTCTTTTGGTCCACAGTGACCGGCCTGTGCCAGGAGCCCAGCCGCGGCGCCCACCTGGCCGCCCACCTGGCCCGCCCCCGCACTGAACTGGCAGAGGGCCAGTTCACCATCCTCGACCTGGACTACCGCCCCATGTTCTGGGACTCCGAGGACGCGGCCCGCGAGCAGGTCGCCAAGATCCTTCCCCACGTCACTGTTGCCATCGGCAATGACAAGGAATGCGCCGTCGCCGTGGGCGAAGGAACGCCCGACGAGCAGGCAGACCGCCTGCTGGCCGCGGGCGTCGAGATCGCCGTCGTCAAGCTGGGGCATGAGGGCGTCATGGCCAAGACGGCCACCGAGCGCGTTGTCTCGGCCCCCGTCCCCGTCGAAACAGTCAATGGCCTCGGCGCCGGCGACTCCTTCGGCGGAGCGTTCGTGCACGGGCTCCTGGCCGGCTGGCCGCTCGCCCAGGTGCTGGACTATGCCAACGCCGCTGGCGCCATCGTCGCGTCCCGGCTTTCCTGCGCCGACGCCATGCCGACGCCGGAAGAGGTCACCTCGCTGCTGGCCAAACGCGGCCAGCTGGTGCCGGGGGCCGTTCTCCCCGGACATGCCACGGAAGGCGCACTCAAATGATCACCCCGATGACCGCCACCCCCGCAGCCGGCGTGGACAACGACCCGCGCCGCTACGCCCACCTGACGGCACTGCGCCTGGAGGACCCGGCCGCCGTCGCACGGGCCGCCGCGTCCCGCCGCCGCCACCCGGGCGTGAAGTACGGCACGCAAAACTTCATTGTTGCCGCGGACCACCCGGCCCGCGGCGCCATTGGCGTGGGTACCAACCCGACGGCCATGGCTGACCGGCTGGACCTGCTGGACCGCCTGCAGCTCGCCTTGGCAAACCCGGCCGTGGACGGCGTCCTCGCCTCCCCGGACATCATGGACGACCTGCTGCTGTTGGGGGCCCTTGAGGGAAAGCTGGTGTTTGGATCCATGAACCGCGGCGGCCTGGCCGGGCTCGTCAACGAGATCGACGACCGCTTCACCGGCCACACCGCGCAGGCGCTGGAAGCCCTGGGCGCCGACGGCGGCAAGATGCTCACCCGCATCTGCCTCGGCGACCCGGACACCGTCGCCACGCTTGAGGCCACGGCCAAGGCCATTGATTCGCTGGCCGAACGCAGGCTCATCGCCATGGTTGAGCCGTTCCTGTCCGTGCGGGAGAACGGCAAGGTCCGCAATGACCTCTCGACCGACGCGGTCATCAAGTCCGTCGCCATCGCCTCCGGCCTGGGCTCCACGAGCGCCTACACCTGGATGAAGCTGCCCGTCGTGCCCGAAATGGAACGCGTCATGGCCTCCACCACCATGCCTACCGTGCTGCTCGGCGGGGACCCCGACGCCGGAGCCGATGAGGTATTCGCCAGTTGGGGCGCGGCACTGGCCCTGCCCGGGGTCCAGGGCCTGACGGTCGGCCGCACGGTGTTGTACCCGCAGGACGGCAATGTTGCCGGGGCAATCGCCACGGCCGCATCTCTGCTCACAGGCCAGCCGTCCCTGAACAGTCCTTCCACGAGCCCGCAGGAGTAGCCCCATGGCAACAGCAACACGCACAATGACAGTGGCCCAGGCCGTGGTGGAATTCCTGGGCAGGCAGTACGCGGTGGACAAGGTCGGCGCCCAGGAGTACCGCGGCCGGCTCATCCCGGGCATGTTCGGCATCTTCGGGCACGGCAACGTGGCCGGTGTGGGCCAGGCACTGAAGCAGTACCAGCTCAGCGACCCCGCCCTCATGCCCTACTACCAGGGCCGCAACGAACAGGCACAGTCCCACCAGGCCGTCGGCTATGCCCGCCATACCCGCCGCCGGGCCACGTTCGCCGTGAGCACCTCGGTGGGTCCGGGTTCCACCAACCTGCTCACCGGCGCCGCCCTGGCCACCACCAACCGGCTCCCGGTGCTGCTGCTGCCCAGCGACGTTTTCGCCACCCGCGCGGCGGACCCTGTGCTCCAACAGCTCGAACGTCCGGACGCGTATGACGTCTCCGTCAACGACGCGTTCCGGCCGCTCTCACGCTACTTCGACCGCGTCTCCCGCCCGGAGCAACTGTTCTCTGCGCTCCACAATGGCCTGCGCGTGCTGACCGACCCGGCGGACACCGGCGCCGTCACCATTTCGCTTCCCCAGGACGTGCAGGCTGAGGCGTTTGAGGTTCCGGAAGAGTTCCTGGCGCCGCGCGAGTGGCGCATCCGCCGCCCGGAGGCCGACGACGACGACATCCGCCGCGCCGCAGATGCCATCCGAAACGCGAAGAACCCGCTGATTGTCGCCGGCGGCGGAGTGCTTTATGCCTATGCCGAGGACGAGCTGGCCAAGTTTGCCGACGCCACGGGCATCCCGGTCGGCAACACCCAGGCCGGCGTGGGCGTGCTGCCGTGGAACCACCCCCGTTCCCTGGGCGCCATCGGCTCCACCGGCACGACGGCGGCCAACGCCATCGCGGCCCAGGCCGACCTGGTCATCGGCATCGGCACGCGCTATGAGGACTTCACGACGGCCTCCCGCACGGCGTTCCAAAACCCCGGGGTGACGTTCATCAACATCAATGTCACGCCGCTGGACGCATACAAGCACGGCACCGCGCTGCCCATCGTCGCCGATGCCCGCAAGGCGCTCGTGAAGCTCAACGCGGCCCTGGGCGGATACCGCGTGGGCGCCGACCTGGAACACCAGGTCGCCGGGCAGAAGAAGCGCTGGGACGCCATCGTCGACGAGGCCTTTGACACCCGATACACCCCGCTGCCCTCGCAAAACGAGATCATCGGCGCCACCAACCGCGCCATGGACGCCGCCGACGTGGTCATCTGCGCGGCCGGCTCCCTGCCCGGGGACCTGCACAAGATGTGGCGCATCCGCGATCCCTTCGGCTACCACGTGGAATATGCGTACTCCTGCATGGGCTACGAAATCCCCGGCGGCCTGGGCGTCAAGCGTGCCACCCTTGCCGAGGCGGCCGGCGGCGGAACGAAGCGCGACGTCGTCGTCATGGTGGGGGACGGCTCCTACCTGATGATGCACACCGAGCTGGTCACGGCCGTCGCAGAGGGCATCAAGCTAATAGTGGTGCTGATCCAAAACCACGGCTACGCGTCCATCGGTGCCCTGTCCGAACAGCTTGGCTCCCAGCGCTTTGGCACCAAGTACCGCACGCTTGACGCCCAACACCACACCTTCGACGACGGCGAGAAGCTCCCGGTCGACCTGGCCCTGAACGCCGAGAGCCTGGGCGTGAAGGTCATCCGTGTGACGCCGGGGGAGAACGTGGTGGCCGACCTCGAGGCCGCTGTCACAGCCGCAAAGGCGGCACCGGAGGGCGGCGGGCCGGTGCTCATCCACGTCGAGTCCGACCCTCTCCTGGACGCGCCCAGCTCCGAATCCTGGTGGGACGTGCCGGTCTCGGAAATCTCCGACCTGCAATCCACCCAACAGGCCTACACCACGTACACCGAACACAAGGCCCGCCAGCGCACGCTGCTGGGCTGAGATCCCCCTAATCCACACCCTTCCCCTCGACCACCCACCAAGGAAGAATCCCATGACTGACACGGCAACACGGACCTGGACCACCATCAAAAACTTCATCAACGGTGCCGAAACTGCCGGCACGAGCGGCAAAACCCAAGCCGTGTACAACCCCGCCACCGGCGCCGTGTCCGCACAGCTGAGCCTGGCCAGCCGCGAGGACCTGGACACCGCCGTGGCCGCTGCGAAGGCCGCAAGTGAAATCTGGGGAGATTATTCGCTGGCCAGGCGCACCGCCGTCTTGTTCAAGTTCCGCGAGCTTGTCGCCTCCCACGTTGACGAACTGGCCGCCCTCATCACCGCCGAGCACGGCAAGGTCCTCTCGGACGCGGCCGGGGAGATCGGCCGCGGCCTGGAAGTCATCGAGTTTGCCTGCGGCATCAACCAGCTGCTCAAGGGCGCCTACTCGGACCAGGCCTCCACCGGCATTGACGTGTTCTCCTTCCGCCAGCCCGTGGGCGTGGTGGCCGGGATCACGCCGTTCAACTTCCCCGTCATGGTGCCGCTGTGGATGTGCCCCATCGCCATCGCCACCGGCAACGCGTTCATCCTCAAGCCCTCCGAGCGCGACCCCTCCGCCCCGATGCTGCTGGCCAGGCTCTGGCAGGAAGCCGGGCTGCCCGACGGCGTCTTCCAGGTGCTGCACGGCGGCAAGGACACTGTTGACGGGCTGCTGACGCACCCGGATGTGGACGCCATCTCCTTCGTTGGCTCCACCCCCATCGCCAGGTACGTGCACGAGACCGCCACGGCCCACGGCAAGCGCGTCCAGGCCCTGGGCGGTGCCAAGAACCACGCGATCATCCTGCCCGACGCCGACATGGACAACGCCGCCGACCACCTCTCCGCCGCCGCCTACGGCTCCGCCGGCGAGCGGTGCATGGCACTTTCCGTCGCGGTCGCCGTCGGCGGCGCCGCAGACACCCTGCTGGCGAAGGTCCGCGAACGGGCAGAGGCCATCAAGGTGGCCGAGGGCACCGACGCCGATGCGGACATGGGGCCGCTGATCACGGCTGCCTCCAAGCAACGCCTGCAGAAGATTGTCGGTGAAGCAGCCGACGCCGGTGCCACCCTGGTGGTCGACGGCCGGGACTTCACCGTCCCCGGCAAGGAAGACGGCTACTGGGTTGGCCCCACGCTCCTGGACGGCGTGTCCGCGGACATGAGCGCCTACACGGAGGAAATCTTCGGCCCGGTCCTTGCCGTCATGCGCGTGGAAACCGTGGAGGAGGGCATCGCCCTGATCAATGCCAACCCCTATGGCAACGGCACGGCGATCTTCACGTCCTCAGGCGCCAATGCCCGCAAGTTCCAGCGCGGCGTGCACGTGGGCATGATCGGCATCAACGTCCCCGTCCCCGTGCCCGTGGCGTACCACTCCTTCGGCGGCTGGAAGAACTCGCTGTTCGGCGACAAGCACATCTACGGCGAGGAAGGTGTGGCCTTCTACACCCGTGCCAAGGTCGTCACCTCCCGCTGGCCCGAACCACAGCACGAGTCCGGTGCGTCATACAACTTCCCCTCCAACTAACCTCGGTGGTTGGGCGTGTAGAACCCCGGGTTTCCACACGCCCGCCCGCCGGCATTCTGGAAAGCCACCCATCATGACTGAAAACAAATTGACCATCGGCACGGCGCCGGACTCCTGGGGCGTCTGGTTCGCCGACGACCCGAAGCAGACCCCCTGGGAGCGTTTCCTCGACGAGGTGGCCGAATCCGGGTACAAGTGGATTGAGCTGGGCCCCTACGGGTACCTGCCGTCCGATCCTGCCCGCCTGGCCAAGGAATTGGCGGATCGTGACCTGAAGGTCACCGCCGGCACCGTGTTCACGGCTTTCCACCGGGGCGCTGCCCAGTGGGAGGAAGCGTGGGAGCCCGCCCGCAAGGTGGCCGAACTGACGGCCGCCATGGGCGGGGACAACGTCGTCGTGATTCCCGCCATGTGGCGCGACGACGTCACGGGGAACGCAGTGGAGAGCGGCACCCTGGACCCCCGGCAGTGGCAGGACCTGTTTGACGGCCACAACAGGCTGGGCGAGGTCCTGCTGAAGGACTTTGGACTCAAACAGCAGTTCCACCCCCACGCAGACGCACACGTCGGCGGCCAGGCGGACATTGAGCACCTGCTGGCGCAGACCGACCCGGAACTGCTGAACCTGTGCCTGGACACCGGCCATGCCGAGTACTGCGGGGCCAGTTCCCTGGAACTGGTCCGCAAATACCCCGAACGCATCGGATACCTGCACCTGAAGCAGATTGACCCCGACGTGCTGGCCCGCGTCAACGCCGAGAACCTGACCTGGGCCGCGGCCAACCTGGCCGGGGTCATGGTGGAACCGCCCAACGGCCTGCCGGACCTGCGCGCCGTGATCGAGGCCGTCGAGGCGCTGGACAAGCCAATCTTTGGCATTGTGGAACAAGACATGTACCCCGTTGCGTTTGATGTGCCCATGCCCATCGCGAAGCGGACCCGCAACTATTTGCTCAGCTGCGGCTCCAGGACCAGAGTTAACTAGCAACGTCCCATGACTGGCGGGGTCCCCAACCGGCCGGGCCCCGGAACCAGCCACGCCCGCGTGTGCCGGCAGGTTCCGCTGCCAGCCGCCGGGGACAGGCCGGGCCACAGACAAGAAAGAAGAAGCACATGAGCGAAAAACTTCGCGTCGCCGTCATCGGGGCGGGCCGCATGGGGGCGGACCACATCAACCGCCTGCGGGAGAGAATCAGCGGGGCCGAGGTGGCTGCCGTCGTCGACATTGACCTGGCACGCGCAGAGGCCGCCATCAAGGGCATCCCGGGAGCGGTGGCCCTGGCCAGCGCCGAGGAGGCCCTGGACAACGGCGACGTGAACGCCGTCCTGATCGCCACCCCCGGCTTCCTGCACGAGGACATCCTGTTCAAGGCGCTGGACCGGGACATCCCCATCCTGTGCGAAAAGCCCCTCACCCCGGACGCCGAAAGCGCCCTCAAGGTGGTCCAGGCCGAGGCCAGGCTGGGCCGCAAGCGCATCCAGGTGGGCTTCATGCGGCGCTTCGACAGTGAATACGCCGCCCTGCGCGGAATCATCACCGAGGGCGGCCTGGGCGAGCTGCTGGTACTGCACCACCAGCACCGCAACCCGGACACCCCGGCCGGATTCACCAACGAGATGCTCATCAACGATTCGGTGGTGCACGAATTTGACGCCATCCGCTTCTTCACCGGCGAGGAAATCACCTCCGTGCAGGTGCGCCTGGGCAAACCCACCCGCAACGCCCCGGCGGGCCAGCACGACCCGCAGCACGTACTGATCGAGACGGAATCCGGCGTCCTGGCCGACGTCGAAATTTACGTCAATGCCCGCTTCGGCTACGAGGTGGCCACGCAGGCCTCCTTTGAGGACGGCATTGTGAACATCGGCAGTGACGGCGGTCCGTACGTCCGCACGCAGGGCCGCTGGGGTGGCCGGGTCACCCCGGGCTTCGAGGAGCGTTTTGGCGCCGCCTACGACGTCGAGGTCCAGGCGTGGGTGGATGCTGCCCTGCGCGGGGAGATCGGCGGGCCGTCCGCCTGGGACGGCTACGCCACCGCCGCCTGTTGCGAAGCGGGGGTCGAGGCGCAAAAGACAGGCGGCAAGACCGCCGTCGTGCTGGCACCCAAGCCCGGCCTCTACAGCTAAGTGCCCGGGGAGTGGCGGCACGCCGCCACTCCCCGCACCATTTAACGCAGATTTATCAACGCATTGGAGTGAAGTTTCGTGAAGATTGCCCTGGACCCCACGCCGTTCCACCACAGCCACGGTCTGTTGGAGTTCCCGCAGCTCGTGGCGGACCTCGGGTACAAGTACATGCAGTTGACCCCGCACCCGGATTTCATCCCGTTTTACAACCATCCCAAGGCCGACGACGCCCTGGTGGGTGGGCTGAAGAAATCCGTGGCGGACGCCGGGATCGAGATTGCCTCGGTTCTGCCCGTGCTGCGCTGGTCGGGTCCCGACGAGGATGCCCGCGAGGCTGCAGTGCGCTACTGGAAGCGTGCCATCCAGATCGCCGTGGACCTGGGCGTAAAGACCATGAACACCGAATTCAGCGGCCGGCCCGAAAAGGCCGAGGAGTCTGAACGGGCCTTTTACCGCTCCATGGAGGAACTGCTGCCGATCATCGAGCGCGAGGGCATCGACCTGCTGATCGACCCGCACCCGGACGACTTTGTCGAGGAGGGGCTGGCGGCCATCCGCATGATCCGCGGCGTCAACTCGCCCAACGTGGGCCTGGTCTACGTGGCCTCCCACAGCTTCCACATGAAGGATGCCCCGCTGGAGATCATGCGCGCCGCCGGTGACAAGCTGCGGCTGGTACATGTGGCAGACACCATGGACCACCATGCCTCCCACGGGCTGCGCTACATCACCAACCCGCCCGGCAACCCCGTTCGCGTGCACCAGCACCTGAAGATTGGCGACGGCGACGTGAACTGGGATGAGTTCTTTGGCGGACTGAAGGAGATCGGCTTCCTCGACCGGGCGGACACCGTCATGGTCTCCAGCGTCTTTGCCGAGGACGACGACGCCGAAAACGTCTCGCGCTACCAGCTTGCCACGATCAACAGCTATCTTGCGGGCGCCCTGGGCAGGACCACCTCATGAACACCCTCCCGGAACAGCAGTCCGTACGGCCGGCTGCTGCCGTGCGGCCGAACCCCCGGAAGTTCATGCGCAAGGTGGCGCTGTTCTCCACCTTCGGCGGGCTGCTCTTTGGCTACGACACGGGCGTCATCAACGGTGCGCTGCCGTTCATGCAGCGCGACCTGGGGCTGACCCCGTTGGCGGAGGGGCTTGTCACCTCCACCTTGCTGCTCGGTGCCGCCCTTGGTGCCATTAGCGCAGGGCGGCTCTCCGATCGCTTCGGCAGGCGCAAGACCATCATGGGCCTGGCCGTCGTCTTCATTGCCGCCACCATCGGCTGTTCCGCCGCACCCTCCACCGAGATCCTGGTGCTGGCCCGCACAGTCCTGGGCCTTGCCGTCGGCGGCGCGTCGGTGATCGTGCCGGTGTACCTGGCCGAAATGTCCCCGGCCGCCCAACGCGGACGGATCGTGACCCAAAACGAGCTGATGATCGTGACCGGACAGTTCCTGGCGTTCACTTTCAATGCCCTGTTGGGCAACCTGTTCCCCGACGCCGGCCACATCTGGCGCTACATGCTCGTCATTGCCACGCTGCCCGCCGTCGTCCTGTGGTTCGGCATGCTGGTGCTGCCGGAAAGCCCTCGCTGGCTGGCTGCCGGTGGCCGCTTCGACGACGTACTTGACGTTCTGCGCAAGGCCCGTGAACCCTCCGAGGTCAACGCCGAGTTCGATGAGGTCCGGGAGGCCGCCCGTGAGGACTACCAGGCCAGGATGGGCACCGTGAAGGACCTGGCCGTGCCGTGGATCCGGCGGATCTTTGTCGTGGGGCTGGGCATGGCCGTCATCAACCAGATCAGCGGCATCAACGCCATCATGTACTACGGCACCACCATTCTCTCCTCTTCGGGATTCGGCGACCGGGGCGCGCTCATCGCCAACGTGCTCAACGGCGTTGTCTCCGTCCTGGCCGTCATCGCCGGCATGTACTTCATGACCCGGCTGCCGCGTAAGTTCATGCTTGTCACGGGGCTGACCGGTACGGCATCGTCGCTGTTCGCGCTCTCAATGGTGTCCATGCTGGTCCCCGAGGGCCTGCTGCGCGGCTACCTCGTGCTGATATGCATGGTCGTTTTCCTGGCGTTCATGCAGGGGTTCATCGGCTGTGTCACCTGGTTGACCATGTCCGAAATTTTCCCGCTGCATGTGCGCGGAGTGGCCATGGGCATCTGCGTTTTCGTGTTGTGGATCGTGAACTTCCTGGTGGGCTTCTTCTTCCCGCAGCTCGTGGCCGGGATCGGCATCTCCGCCACGTTCTTCATCTTCGTGGCACTGCAGATTTGTGCCATCATCTGGGTCAGGAAGGCCGTTCCGGAAACCCGGGGAAAGTCCCTGGAAGAGCTCGAACACCTCTTCAAGTCCGCCGTCTGACACTAATCGATGCAACTGTAAAGGATCTGCGCATGAAAACCATCACCCTGGGCCTGGTCGGAGTGGGGCGCATCGGCGTCATGCACGCCAGCAACATCGCCGCCCTCAACGAACTGCTGGCGCCTGCCGTCCAAGTAGAGCTGAAGCTCACCGATGTTGCTGTTGACCATGCCCGCACGGTCGCCGCCAATCTCGGGGCCGGGTTTGTGCCCTCCGTGGAGGACCTGCTGGCGTCCGGCATTGACGGGCTGCTGATCGCCACCGGCACCGCAACACATCCGGGGCTGATCAGGGCCGGCGTCGACGCGGGCATCCCCGTGTTTTGCGAAAAGCCCGTCGGTGTCAACGTGGCCGAATCCCTGCCTGTCCTTGACTATGTGCGGGAAAAGGGTGGCACCGTCCAGATCGGCCACCAACGCCGCTTTGACGCCGGCTACCTCGAGGCCAAGCGCGCCTACGACGCCGGCGAGCTGGGTTGGATCCATTCCCTGCGGGCCATCACGGGGGACATGACGCCGCCGCCGGTCGAGTTCCTGGCCACTTCCGGCGGGCTGTTCCGCGACTGCTCCGTGCACGACTTTGACATCCTGCGCTGGCTCACGGGCCGGGAGATCACGGAGGTTTACGCCAAGGGCTCCAACAACGGCGACCCCGCCATCGGCGAAGTGGGCGACGTGGACACCGCGTTGGCCGTGATCACCTTCGACGACGGCACCGTCGGCACGGTTTCCGCCACGCGCTACAACGGTGCCGGGCACGACGTCCGCCTGGAGCTCCAGGGTTCGAAGGGGTCTGTCATGGTCGGCCTGGACGGGCAGGCGGCGCTTAAGTCCGCCGAGGCCGGCATCAGCTTTCCCTCAGGAACCCCGCACCAGACCTTCGCCGAGCGCTTCGAGGCCGCCTACGTCAGCGAGTTGCAGGCGTTTGTGGAGCTCATCCAGGGCCTGCGCCCCAACCCGTGCACGCCCGAGGATGCGGTGGCGGCGTCCAAGGTGGCCGACGCCGCCCAGGAGTCCCTGCTCACCGGCGCGCCGGTTCGGGTGGCCCTGTAGCCCCGGCAACCGGGCCTGTCGGGACCCCGGTTTCGACTAGCCCAATCACCGTAGGGCCGGGTTCCATCAGCGGCCGAAGGGCAGCCTCGGGTCGATGTCGGCGCCATCCCAGGTCTGCCGGACCCAGCCGTGGTGGGGGTCGTCGCTGATGAGCCACTCGCGGACGGGGCCCGGGCCGGCCATGACGTTCAGGTAGTAGAGGTCGTAGCCGGGCGCGGCCATGGCGGGGCCATGCCAGCCATAGGGGACCAGGACGGTGTCACCCGTTCGGACCTCGGCGTTGACATCGATGGGCCGGCCATCCGAGGCGTAGACACGCTGGTAGCCGATGGCGTCCGCGTCGGACGGGGCGGGGGATCCGGTGGCGACCCGGGTCTCGAAGTAGTAAATTTCCTCCAGCGCCGTCTCGCCGGCCTTTTCTTCGTCGTGCTTGTGTGGCGGGTAGGAGGACCAGTTGCCGGCCGGGGTGATGACCTCGCACACGATGAACCGGTCCGCCTCCAGCGCCGCGGGCGTGCCAAAGTTGTGTACCTGGCGCGAGCAGTTTCCGGCGCCGCGCAGCTCCACCGGGATTTCCGCGGCCGTGACGAGCCGGGTGGGGTAGTCGTTGCGGGCCGGTGCCGTGGCGATGGCGACGCGCCCGCCGTCGGCCGAGGCAATTTTCACTGCCTTGCCAACACCCGAGTACAGGACGTCGGACGGACCGGTGAAGACATTCCCGCGGCCGGCCAGCTCGTAGGCGGTGCCCTCCACCGTGGCGGTGAACGACCCGCTGAGCGGGATGACGATCCGTTCCTCGGCCGCAACGGGCAGGTCGACGGCGGCGCCCGGGGCCAGTGTGGCCACCTTCAGGCCGGTGTGGGCCCAGCCGTCCACGGCCAGGGCGGAATCAGAGGTGCCGAGTGAGACGTCCCAGTGGCCGTCGCGGGCAGAGCCGAGTGGATAAACCCAATTGGTCATGAGGTTCCTTCGTCAGTTGTGTCAGTGCTGCCAGTGGTTCCTGCGGTTCCCGTGGGGTGGGGCTAGCGCTGTACGAGGGTCATTTCAAAGCTGTATTGGTCAGCGCGGTAGACGTGGCGGCCGGTTTCCACCATGCGCCCGGTATCGTCAACGGCGGTGCGCTCCATGGTGACGAGGGCTGCGCCGGGGGTCGTTTCCAGCAACGGTGCCTGGTAGTCGTTGGCAATCATGGCACCGATCCGCTGCTGGGCCAGGCGGAAGTTCACGCCGCCGTTGCGCAGGATGCCGTAGAGGCCGTGGTCGGCCAGCCCGGCCTCGTCAATCTCCACGATGTCGTCCCGCACCCAGTTCTCCATCAGTGCCAGCGGCTTGCCGTCAACCAGGCGCAGGCGGGTGAAGTGGTACACCGAGGCGCCCTTGGCCAAGCCGAGCTTTTCCAGGATGGCGGGGTCGGCCTCGTGGTGCGAAAACGTCAGGACGTCGGTGGTGGGTTTGCCGCCGTTGGCACTCAGGTCGTCGAACAGGCTGGACAGTTCAAGTGGGCGCCGCACCTGGCTGGCCACCACCTGGGTGCCCACACCGCGCTTGCGCACCAGCAGGCCGGCGCGGACCAGCTCGTCCATGGCCTTGCGCATGGTGGGGCGCGAGAGGTTCATGGCCGCTGCCAGGTCAATCTCGTTCTCCAGCTTGCTGCCCGGGACGAGGGTGCCGTCATGGATGGCGTTCTCGATTCCCTGGACCACCTGGTGGTAGAGCGGCACGGGCGAGGAGCGGTCGATGTTCAGGTTGAGCGAGTTGGCCATGGTGGACTCCTTGGGTGATGCCGATGGGACAGCGGAGGCACTGGTGTGGCACGGACAGCTGTTCCTTATCATCCTATTGTCAGGACAAAGTAATTGCAAGGGTCATGTGCGGCCCGAGCCGGGCTGCCGTGGGGGCGGGGCCGTGGTTTTCCGGGGGACAAGCGTCGGCGCGAACCCTTCAGGCAGGGCATCGACGGGCACGCCGGCGAGCCTGTCCAAGAGCAGGTTCGCCGCCGCCGCACCAAGTCCGGTGCTGTTGGGATCCACGGACGTCAGGCCGAGCAGTGGCGACGAGGCCAGGTCGGAGTTGTCGTAGCCGACCACGGACACGTCCTCCGGCACGCGCAGTCCACGGTCGATGATTTCCTCAATGGCCCCGATGGCTGACAGGTCGTTGTAGGAAAACACGGCAGTGGGTTCCGGGCCGGGACGGTCGAACAGTTGGGCCGCGGCACTCCGGCCGCCTGCCCGCGTCATGGGCGCCTGCACAATGGACGGTTCCAGCCCGAGCCGTGCCATGGCCTGCAGGTAGCCTTCGCGCCGGCTCGGGTAGGGGACGTTGTCCGGTTTGGAAAGGTGGGCGATCCGCCGGTGGCCCAGTCCGTACAGGTGGTCAACGGCCAAGGCGGCGCCGGCGACATCGTCTGTGTGCACAAAGTCGATGCCGGGCACATCAATGTCCCGGCTGAGCACCACAGTGGGGGTGCCGTGCAGCATGGGAAGCAGCTTTCCCGGGTCCCCGATGAACCCGGCCAGGATGATGCCATCCACGCGCAGGTCCACAAGCGACTTGATGGCGGCGCTTTCGTCGTCCGTGTCGGTGGAACCCACGGCGACCATGAGCTGGTGGCGGCTGTCGGCAATCCGGCGGGCAACGCCGTCGTACATGTCGGCAAAGGCGGGGTTGTGCAGGTCCAGAAGGAGCAGCCCGAGTGTTTGGGTGCTCCGGCTGGCCAGGCGGCTGGCGAGCCGGTTGGGCGTGTAGCCAAGGGTTTCGGCCGCCCGGTGCACCGCGGCGCGCCGGGCGGCGGAGACGTTGGGGGCGCCGCGCATCACGAGTGAGACGAGGGCCCGGCTCACGCCGGCTTCCCTCGCCACCTCTTCCATCGTGGCCGACCGGCCGCCGCGCTCCCTTGCAGTCACACATCCAACTATGTCATTGACGGGCCATCTGCCGTTCCATGGCCCGGTGCAGCGTGTTGGCTGCGAATTCCAGGCCCTCGATCCGGCCGAGCTCCACGTCCTCGTGTTCGATGTTTACGGCCATGTCCGGGTCGACGGCGTGCAGCGCACCCAGGAAGCGGGCCCAGAAGTCCCCGCCGTGTCCGCGTCCGACGGCGACAAAGTCCCAGCTGGAATTCTTCGGCCACTCGTTCACGTAGTGGTCCCCGCCCAGGTTCACACGGTCCTCGTCCGCGCGCAGGCGGCGGAAGCGGTCGTCGAGCACGCCGTTGATGCGGCAGTTGTCGTTGATGCGGGTGTCCTTTGCTGCCGCATGGAGCACCAGTTCGCCCAGGTGCCCGACGGCGGCAACCGGGTCGATGCCCTGCCAGAACAGGTGGCTCGGGTCCATTTCGGCACCGATGTTGGTGGCACCTGTCCGCTCGACGAGCCGGATGAGGGTGGCGGGGTTGAACACCAGGTTTTGCGGGTGCATTTCAATCGCCACTTTCGTGCCGTTATCGCGGGCCTTGGCGTCGATGTCCCGCCAGAACGGTACGGCCAGCTCCCATTGGTGGTCCAGGATGTCCAGGTAGCCGCTGTCCCAGGGGTTGACCACCCAGTTCGGTGCGGTGGCCCCGGGATGGCCTCCGGGCAGGCCGGACATGGCCACGATGCGCTTGATGCCGAGCAGGCCGGCCAGTTCGGTGGCCCGCTGCAGGTCCGCGGCGTGCTTCCCGCCCACTAACGGGTCTGCGTGCAACGGGTTGCCGTTGACGTTCAGCCCTGTCAGTTCCACACCGGCGTCGGCGAAAAGGCCCAGGTAGTCATCGCGGGCGCCTTGCGAGGACAGGATGTCGGCCACGGGCAGGTGCGGGGTGCCGATGAACCCGCCGGCGTTGATTTCGGCACTTTTCAGGCCAAGGTCCCCGATGACCTTCAGCGCCTCTTCGAGGCTGCGGTCGTGCAGGATTGCGGTGTAGATGCCCAGTTTCATGGGAGGCCTTTCAGCGGGTGGTGGTGTTGGGGTGGGCTGCGGGTCAGGCGGCGGCGGGTCCGTTTGCCCCGTCCACGGTTCGGAAGTGCTGCTCCAGTTCTTCGAGCGAACGCCCCTTGGTTTCCGGGACGAACTTCAGGACGAAGCCCAGCGAGATGAGGTTGACCACGACAAACAGGCTGAACGTGCCGGTGGAGCCCAGCGCCTGGTTCACGATCGGGAACAGGAAGGAGATCACGGCGTTGACCGTCCAGAGGGCGAAAACGGCAATGCCCATGGCGAAGCCGCGGATGGCCATCGGGAACAGTTCGGAGAGCAGCAGCCAGACGCATGTGCCGATGAAGCACTGGACGAACGCGACAAACAGCATCATGGCGGCCAGGATGACATAGCTGACCAGGTCGGACTGTGGCAGGAGAAAGACGACGGCGAGCAGGGCCTGGGCGCCGACCACGCCGCAGAAGCCGATGACGAGCATGCGCCGGCGGCCGATGTAGCCAAGCAGCCAGATGCCCAGCACGGTGGTCAGCACCGACGTGACGCCGACCGCGACAGTTGCCACCAGTGAGGCACTGACGCCCAGCCCGCTCTTTTCCAGGATGGTCGGTGCGTAGTAGTTGACGGTGTTGATGCCGGTGGCTTGTTGGATGATCGCCAAGCCAACTCCGATCCACAGGAGCCGGCGCATCCATGGGCTCGCCTTGAGGTCCTTCCAAACGTGGCCGCGCTCGGTGCGGGCGGTCCTGGCCGAGGTGGCGATCTCGTTGAATTCCCGCTCGGCCTCCTCCGGGGTCCGGCTCAGTTGAAGTATCCGCCGGCTGTCGGCAAGCCGGTCGCGCAGGGCGTACCACCGTGGCGATTCGGGCAGGGCGAGCATGCCTGCCAGCAGGGCGATGGCTGGGACGGAGGCAACGGCGAGCATGATGCGCCACACCTCGTTGTCATGGATCAACGCATCCAGGAGCGCGTTGATCGCAAAGGCCAGCATCTGGCCGGTGACGATCATGAGTTCATTGATGGTGACCATGCGGCCGCGCAGGTGGGTGGGCGCCATTTCCGCCAGGTACAGCGGGCAGGTGACGGCGGCCGCGCCGACCCCCAGGCCGAGGATGATGCGGAAGGTGACCATGACGGATACGGTGGGGGCCATGGCGCAACCCAGTGCGCCGATGAGGAAAAGCCCGGCACAAACCAGCAGTGTCCCGCGGCGTCCCAGCCGGTCCGCCAGGCGGCCGCCGGCCAGGGCGCCGAGGGCGGCGCCCGGGAACAACAGGGCGCTGACCACTGTGGCTTCCTGCACGGCGTTCATGTTCAGGGCCGTGTTCATGTACAGCAGGGCGCCGGAGATGACCCCAGTGTCATAGCCGAAGAGCAGCCCGCCCAGCGTGGAGATGACGGTTAATCGGGCGAGATAGCCACGGCGCCGGGAACCTGTCGACGTGAAATTTTGGGTTCGTAATGACATCTTTGTCTCTTTCGATTGGCGGGCGGCATGTTGCCCCAACGAATTTTGGACCGACGCGCCCTGCCTACTCAACGGCGGCCGCGTGTGTGGTGCGCGTCACTGGATGGTTCAAGATTAGAGCGCTCTAATTCATGTGTCAATAGTTGATCTTAATGTCAGGACAAATATGGCGCTACGCCCAGGCGGTGGGAACAGTCAGCCACTTGTGCATCCGGTTTGTACAGCTTGCACGGGCAGGATGGCCGCGGAGGGAGGGGCCGGAACCATCAACGACCAGCACCAGCCGGGGAACCCAAACGGGACGCGGGTCGTGTCAGACGTGTGGGGAAGCGCAAAATTCCAACGGGTTTTCACCGGCCCGGTCCTCCCTTCCAGCGCTGCCGGCCCGTGATGGAGGTCTGGATGGTGAACGGCGTTGGGCCCAGCCACGCCAATGGCCACGGCTGTCGAAGCCGTTGACGGCTAAAGGTTGAGGCAGTTGGAGCCGGCAGGTGCGGCCGGACGGCGCTGTAGCCGGACGGTGCGGTGGAGTCCGGGGGCGGCGCTGCGCCAGGCTACGCTCCGGGCCTGGCTGTCAGCCGCAGGACCACGGCCTCCGGGCGGCAGGCGAAGCGGAAGGGGGCCGTGCGGGAGGTGCCGATGCCCCCGGAGACGTTGACCGGCGTCGTGCGTCCCCCGGCGCTCCAGTCATGGAGGCCCTTGGCGCGCCAGGTGGGGAGGTCGCAGTTGGTGACGAGGGCGCCGTAGCCCGGGATGCAGATCTGGCCTCCGTGGGTGTGGCCGGCCAGGATGAGGTCGGCGCCGTCGGCCGTGAAATGGTCCAGCACGCGCTGGTACGGGGCGTGGGCCACCGCAACCTTCACGTGCGGGGCCGTGTGCTGGTTGGCGGAGCCGCGGGGCCAGCCGGCGTAGCGCTCGCGCCCCAGGTGGGGATCGTCCACGCCGCTGAAGTCAAAGCGGATGCCCGCCAGCGGGATGGATTGGGCGCGGTTGGCCAGGTCGACCCAGCCGCCCATGCCGAAACCGGCATGCAGGGACGCGGTGTCCAGGACGTGCGGGTGGCGCTTCCCCTGGTCGGAGAGTTTCGAAGGGCCGCCCAGGTAGGCGAAGGGGTTCTTGAACCTCGGGGCAAAGTAGTCGTTGGAGCCCGGGACAAATACGCCGGGAAATTCCATCAGCGGGCCCAGCGCGGCCAGCAGCGGCCGGATCGCCTTCGGGTGGCTGAGGTTGTCGCCGGTGTTGACCACCAGGTCCGGCCTAAGCCGGGCCAGCCCGCGCAGCCAGGCCGCCTTCTTGTGGTCGCCGGGGGAGAAGTGGATGTCGGAGAGGTGCAGCACCGTAAACGGCTTCGTCCCGGCGGGCAGGATGGCCAGGGACTCCTCCCGGATGGTGAACCAGTTGCGCTCAATCAACGCCCCGTACGCCACGCATCCGGCACCGGCGGCCGCTGCCGCCCCCGCCGTCCATCCGAGGGCGGTGAGGCGGGGGTGGTGGGTGCGTTGGGTGCTCATGGTGTTGGCCACCTAGTCCTTCTTCTTCGGATCTTTCGGGGCAGGGGTCTTGGTGTCCTTTTTGTCCGGGGTGTTTTTGGTGTCCTTGGTGTCCTTGGTGTCCTTTGTGGCGCTGGGCGGCGGCGTGGCAGCAACGGGGTTGAGCATGCTCGACGGCGGCTCCGGGAAGGCGCCGGTGTCGTAGTTGCCGGCAATGGCGTTCATGTAGCCCTGCCAGGCCTTGCCGGCGTAGGTGGCGCCGTCAACGTACGGGATCCTCTGGCCGGCGATGAGCAGGTTGTTGTTGGACCGGTTCTTGTTATCGGGGCTGCCGACCCACGACGAGGTGACCAGGCCCTTGGTGAAGCCGGTGGTCCAGGTCTGCTGGGAGTCGTTCGTGGTGCCCGTCTTGGCACCGGCATGGTACCGGAGCGGGATCTGCCAGCCGGAGCCGTTCACCAGCACCTGCTGCAGGGTGTGCACGACGCCGGCAGCCACCTCGGGCTTGACCGTCTGCCGGCAGTTGGCGCTTGGCACGGGGAACTTGTCACCCTTGGAGTTGGTGATGGAGACCAGCGCGATGGGGTCACAGTGCACACCGCCCGAGGCGAAGGTGGCGAAGGCCGTCGCCATGGTGAGCGGGGCCACCTCGCCGCTGCCCAGCAGGCTGGAGACGTTCGAGAGGTCGTACGGCTTGTTCGGGTCTGCGCCCAGGTGGATGCCGGCGGCGGTCATCATCTTTTGGATGTTGCACATGTCCAGCTGGGCGGCCTCGGCCACGGTGGCGGTGTTCAGCGAGAGCACCAGGCCCATGTGCGCGCTGATGGGGCTGTAGCGGCCGTCTTCGGCATTTTGCAGGTCCTTGGAGCCCGGGTAGTTGTTGTCATAGATGCCGGTGGACACGCCACAGGAATTGCGCCACGGGAAGCCCACGGGGTACTTGCGCACCGAGGCATTGACGATGTCATTGATCTTGTGGCCCGAGTTGAGCCACTCGGCGTAGGTGAACGGCTTGATGGTCGATCCGACGTCAAAGCCGCCGGAACCGCCGAGGGAATTGCCGTTCTTGTCGAACTTGTCCACGGTGAAGTTGTAGTCGGTGCTCCACTGGCCCTTGGGCGCGTTCAGTTTGGTGTTTTGCGCCATGGCGAGGATCTTGCCGGTCTTGGGCTGGACGGTGACCAACGCCTGGCCCACCCTGTCCGGGTTGTTGTCCATGGGCGTGAAGTTGGCGAACTGGGCCTGGGCTGCGTCCTGCAGTTTCGGGTCCAGCGTCGTTTTGATGGTCAGGCCGCCTTGTTCCAGCAGCTTCACGCGGTCCGTCTTGGTCTTGCCGTAACGGGGGTCGTTGGCGATCAGGTTGGTGACGTAGTCACAAAAGTATTCGGCGCGCGCGGCCGTGGTGCAGCCGTTCTGGTTCGGGTGGATCTTCAGGCCGATCCTGGTCTTGACGGCGGCGTCGTACTGCTTCTGGTCGATCATTTTCTGGTCGAGCATGTTGGCGAGCACCATGTTGCGCCGGGAGACCGCGTTGTCCGGGTTGACCACGGGGTCGTAGACGGTGGGGCTGTTGACCACGCCCGCCAGCAGCGCGGCCTGCGGCAGCGTCAGGTCCTTGGCATGGACGCCAAAGTAGTACGAGGCAGCGGCTTCAACGCCATAGTTGCCGTTGGCGAACAGCACCCAGTTCAGGTAGCCCTGCAGGATGTCGTCCTTGGAGTACTTCTTCTCCATGGCGATGGCAAGCTTGATTTCACGGACCTTGTCGCCGATCTTTTTATCGCCGCCGAGCTTGATTTTGTCGAACTCGCCATTGGCGGCATAGGTCTGGATGATGACGTTGTTCACGTACTGCTGGGTGATGGTGGAGGCACCCTGGCGCCCGCCGCCCCGCACCATGGACGCCACGGCCCGCATCAGGCCCTTGGTGTCAATGCCGCCGTGCTTGTAGTAGCGCGCGTCCTCAATGGCGATGATGGCGTTCTTCATGAACGGGGAGATGTCGGCAAGCTTGACGGTGGTGCGGTTCTGGTTGTAAAAGCTTGCCAGCTCGGAACCGTCGGAGGCCAGGATTTTTGAGGACTGGGCCGGCGCACCCACGGTCATTTCAGCAGGAATCTGGTCAAAAAAGTCGATCGAGGAGGTGGCGGTGCTGCCCGTCAACGCCACGGCGGGGGTCATCAGTCCGGCGACCAGGACACCACAGATTGCGCTCACGCCAAGGAAGAGCACGAATTTTCCAAGGGTTGTGGCGGTATCGAAAATGGGGTGTTTTTTTGCCGTCATTTTCCCAGTTTACCGGCAGGGACTACGCTTTGAAGCATGACCAAATGGGAGTACGCCACAATTCCGCTGATTATTCACGCCACAAAGCAGATCCTCGACCAGTGGGGCGAGGACGGCTGGGAGCTGGTCCAGGTAGTGACCGGTCCGGACGGCAACGGCCTCGTTGCCTACCTGAAGCGGGAGAAGGCCTAGCCATGGAAACCACGCAGACCCAAGGGAAATCGCGCATTGAGGCGCGCCTGGCCGAGCTGGGCCTGGCCCTGCCGGCCGTGGCAGCACCCGTTGCCGCCTACGTGCCCGCCGTGGTGAGCGGCAACCATGTCTACACCTCGGGGCAGCTGCCCTTTGTTGATGGCAAGCTCACAGTGACGGGCAAGGTGGGCGCGGAGGTTTCCGCCCAGGACGCAAAAGGGCAGGCAGCAACGGCGGCCATCAACGCGCTCGCAGCCGTCAAAAGCGTCATTGGCGACCTGGACCGCGTGAGCCGCATCGTCAAGGTGGTCGGCTTCGTATCCTCCGACCCCTCCTTCACCGGCCAGCCCGGCGTCATCAACGGCGCCTCCGAGCTGCTCGGGGAAGTATTTGGCGAGGCGGGAGTGCACTCGCGCTCCGCCGTCGGGGTTGCCGTCCTGCCGCTGGATTCACCGGTCGAGGTTGAGTTGATTGCCGAATTTCAGTAACGCCCCTGCGGGCCCCCGGCCCGCAGGAAAGCGGATTTTTCCGCTAAACGCCGATCAGCGTGAAGCCGCGCAGGCTTGGGTTGACTTTGGCGAACGCACGCCCAGCAAGCCCCGCTCCGCCTCTTCGGTGGTGCTGTTGAAGGACAGCCCCGGCGGATTGCAGACCTTCATGACCTACCGGCCCGGCAATTCCCCGCTGGGCCTGGTGGCCTTCCCCGGCGGGACTGTTGAGCCCGCGGACGACGACGTCACCGACTGGGCGGGCCCCTCGCCGGCGCAGTGGGCCAAGAGCATGGGCGCCCCCGACGCCGAGACGGCGAAGCGCCACGTGGTGGCCGCCATCCGCGAATTGTTTGAAGAGGCCGGCATCCTGCTGGCCGGGCCGGACGCCTCGTCCCTCGTCGAGGCCGTTTCCGGGCCGGAGTGGATGAAGGAGCGGGAGTCCATTGCCGCGCAGGACAGCACCTTCTCCGGCCTGCTGGAACGGCGCGGTCTGGTGCTGCGCACGGACCTGCTCAAGCCCCTGAGCCACTGGCTTAGCCCGGACTTCGCCCACCGCCGCTTTGACACCCGGTATTTTGCCGCCGCCGCACCCGTGAACCAGGAACCGCAGCTGCTCGCCAGCAAGGGCGTGTGGGGCCGCTGGGTCTGCGCGGCGGACCTCCTCGCGGACCGGGCCGGTTCCGCCCTCGGCGACGAGATCGGCCAGGAAAACACCGTGGGGCTGCGACTGGGGGAGCTGGTGGTTCCCGGCGTGGAAATCATCCTCGAAAAGCTCGGCGCGGCGCGCGGCTGCATCGCATACCTGAACCACAAGCGCCCCGTGAACGAATACCAGCCCGCCCTGGTCACCGAAGAAGACGGCACCTTTGAGCTGGAAGTCCAGGCCGCCCCGGCGTCCGAAGGTGCCGCCTGCCGCGAACGCTGACCGCCCACTACAGATGCTCCCGCGCGAGTGGGGCTGTTTTTCCCATCGCTCCCGCGCGAGTGGGGCTGTTTTGGCGGACGCTCCCGCGCTGCTCATTATTGGACCGCTGCCGCCTGCGGGAGCGTTTGTGAAAAGCGCCCCGTTTGCAACCGGGCGTTGAGGAAATGTGCCCCGGTTGCGCGGGAGCGTTGGTGGGGGAGGCAGGGACGACGACGGCCCGGCCGCCAGAGGGTGGCCGGGCCGTCGTCGTCCCTGGGTTCGTCGTGCTTGGTTTCGACGGGCCCAACCGGCGCGCGGCCGGTTGAACCGGCGGGGATCAGCGGGAGCGCTGGCGCAGGCGGTTGACGTCGAGGATGACGACGGCGCGGGCCTCCAGGCGCAGCCAGCCGCGCTGGACGAACTCGGCCAGCGCCTTGTTGACGGTCTCGCGCGAGGCGCCGACCAGCTGGGCCAGCTCTTCCTGCGTGAGTTCATGGGCCACGAGGATGCCGTCGGTGGCGGGGCGGCCGAAGCGGTCCGCCAGGTCCAGGATGGCCTTGGCCACGCGGCCGGGGACGTCGGAGAAGACCAAGTCGGAGAGGTTGTCGTTGGTGCGGCGCAGGCGGCGGGCCAGGGCCTGCAGAAGCTGCATGGACACCTCGGGGCGGTTGCGCAGCAGGGCGTTGAGCGATTCGTTCTTCAGCCCGGCCAGGCGGGTCTCGGAGACGGCTGTGGCGGTGGTGCTGCGCGGGGCCGGGTCAAAGAGGGCCATTTCACCGAAGAGCTCGCCCGGGCCCAGGATCGCAACGAGGGATTCGCGGCCGTCCGGCGAGGTGCGGCCCAGCTTCACCTTGCCCGAGACGATGAAGTACAGCTGGTCGCCCTGGTCGCCTTCACGGAACACGGAAGCCCCGCGGGAGAGGTCCACCTCGGCCAGCTCGTCGGTCAGCAGTCGGAAGGCCTCATCGTCGAGCGTGGTGAATAGTGGTGCGCGGCGCAGTACCTCGATGTCCATGAAATCTCCTTGAAGTTATGTAGCTAAACAGTTGGGACCTATTACTGATTCTTTCAGAAGTTTCGGGCTTTTGTGACCAATTTGGCATGCGCGGCGGTCTCCGTTCGGCATTTTACCCCAGGGACCCACAAGGGCTGCACGGATTCGCCCGGTATTATGTGCCTCGCGGGTGCCATCCGGGGAGTCGCGGGCAATGACCGGGAAAGTGCAGGGAAGGCGGTACTGGATGCTTGGCTTCTCCTGGCTGGATGCGGTGTTGATCCTGTGGCTGTTGTGGCAGCTGATCTACGGGCTCAGCGCGGGGCTGGTGGTCAGCCTGGGCGGGCTGCTCGGCATGGTGGCCGGCGGCGCTGCGGCGTTTTTTGCCGCGCCGTTTGTCAGTGAGCATGCACCCGGGCCCGGCTGGCGGACGGTGTTTGTCATCGGCGCCACCGTGATCCTGATCGCCATTGGCCATGCCGGGGGAATCAGGATCGGGCGGGCCATCGGCAAACGCGTGAAATCCGGCCCCGTACGCACCGTGAACCGGCTGCTCGGAGGGGCACTGAACGTGCTGGTGGGCGCGGTGGTGATTTCCCTGCTTGCCTTCGGCGTGACCAACCTGGGCATCCCCGCGGTCTCCAGGCAGCTGAGCAGTTCGGTGGTCATTTCCAAGATTGACGCCTGGACGCCGGACCCGGTCAAGGCGGTGGCTGCGCAGATGCGCTCGCTGGTCCTGGAGGAGGGCATACCCCAACTGCTCAACCCCGGCGGCCCCCACAACCCCGTGGCTGCGCCCAACGCCAGCACCAACACGCCGGCCTGGAACAACGCGGCCAGATCCGTGCTGAAGATTTCCGGCACCGCCTTCCAGTGCGGCCAGAACCAGACCGGTAGCGGGTTCGTGGTGGCACCGGACCGGGTCCTGACCAATGCCCACGTGGTGGCGGGCGTCCCCATGCCCGTGGTGGTCACGCCGTCGCAGGGCTCGCTCCCGGCCCGCGTGGTCTACTTCGACCCGGTGAAGGACCTGGCCATCCTTGCCGTGGATGGCCTGAACGTGGCTCCCCTGCCCACCGGCCCCACCCTCCGCGACAACTCCCAGGCGGCCTTCGCCGGCTACCCGCTGGGCGGGCCGCTGCAGGTCCGGCCCGCCACGGTGCTGGCCAGCGGGCCCATGCTGATTCCGGACATCGAGGGCAAGCAAAAGTCGGTGCTGGACATTTACCAGCTGGCCGGAAACGTCCAGTCCGGCAACTCGGGCGGCCCGCTGCTGGACACCTCCGGACGGGTCGTGGGAGTGGTGTTTGCCAAGTCGACGACGTCGGAACCGGTCGGCTTCGCCTTCACCATGGCCGAAGTGGCCCCGGTCATCGCGGCCGCGCCAATGCTCCACAGCCCGGTGGGCTCCGGGCAGTGCAGCGTCAAGTAGCTCCTGCCGCCATGTTCCTGGCGCCCGCGTCAGTGCATTTCCCCTGCATGTAGCAGGAGCGCGTGTTCCGGGCGGAGGACGGGAAGCGGAAGGCCGACGTTTGCCAGGAATGCACCACTCACCGTAACCCCGTCTTCCAGCCAGTTGCTGGACCGGATCTGGACAAAGGGACTTTCCTCCTCCCCTTCCCCCGACGTGGGGAGGTCGGCCACGGTGGGCATGAGAACTTGGACGCGGTAGGCCTTTCGCGGGTCAAGCCCGGGAAGCTCGACGCGTCCGGGGACTTCCGCGGCGAGGGAGGCGTGGACGACGGCGGCATACAGGGCTTCGGACTGGTCCCTCGCCACCACGCCATGCAAGGAGAGGTTGGGGTCGGCAATGTCGGCGTTCACCCGTGTGCCGGAATGGAGTAGGCCGCGGTGCTTCTTGTAAAGTCCAATGGCCCGTTTCAGGACGGTGCGCTCACGTGCCGTGGCCTGGCGGACGTCCCATTCCATGCCGAAGTGGCCGAAGATGGCAGTGATGGCCCGGAAGGTGATGTCGTGCACCCGGCCGGTGGTGTGGGAACGGGTCGGCCCCACATGGGCGCCAACGAGTTCTGGCGGCAGCACGGCCTGGGTCCAGCGCTGGATGGTCTGGCGTTCCAGGGCGTCATTGCAGTCCGATGCCCACACACGGTCCGTGCGCTGCAGGATGCCCAGGTCCACGCGGGCACCCCCTGAGGAGCAGGACTCGATCTCGACGTTCGGGTGCAACACCTTGAGTGCGTCAAGGAGCCGGTACGCGGCCAGGGTCTGGCCGTGCACGGAAGGCCGCCCGCCATGTCCATGCTCGGTGAGGTCACGGTTCTGGTCCCACTTGAGGTAGGCGATGTTGTTCTCGGTCAGGAGCGCATCGAGCCGGTCGTGGACGTACTGCCAGGCCTCCGGGTTGGCCAGGTCAAGAACGTGCTGCCCGCGCCACTCCAGCGGCAGTCGCCCGCCGTCGGTGTGGAGGCGCGTGTCGGGGCCCACGATCCATTCGGGATGTTCCCGGGCCACATCCGAGTCCAGGTTGACCATTTCCGGCTCCACCCAGAGGCCGAACTCCATGCCGAGTCCGTTGACATGCTCGATCAGCGGCGTCAGGCCCCGGGGCCAGACGTCCTGGTCGACGAACCAGTCGCCCAGGCCGGCGGTGTCATCCCGGCGGCCCCGGAACCAGCCGTCGTCCAGGACATACCGCTCTGCCCCCAGTCCGGCCCCGGAAGTGGCCAGTTCCATGAGCGGTTCAAGCCGATGGTCGAAGTAGACGGCCTCCCAGGTGTTCAGCACAACGGGACGGACACGGCCCTCCGTGGTGTCCACGTGGTTCGGCCGGGCCCGGAACCAGCGGTAAAAGGCATCCGTCACCCCGTCCAGGCCCTGGGCCGAGTATGCCGCATAGAGGACCGGTGTCCTGTAGCCTTCGCCCGGGGCCAGAACCAGTTCGCCGGAGCCCAGGAGCTCGGTGGCGCCGAGCATCCTGCGGCCGTCAGCCAGGGAATCCAAAAACTGTTCGTGGTTTCCGGACCAGCCAAAGTGGGTGGCCCAGACTTCACCGCGCCGATTGCCGAACCCCTTGGTCCCTGCCGCCACCAGCAGGGACGAATCGTGCCCGGTGCGCCCATGGCGGCCGGTGCGGACCCAGGTGCCCTGCCGGATGTCCTGCCGCTGTGGGTGGTTCTCGCGGATCCAGCGGCCGGTGAAGTCCAGCAGTTCACCGGCCCGCGCAGGGACGGGGAGGCTCAGGGCCAGTTCCTCCACGGCATAGTCCGTAGTGCCGTTGTTGAGGAGTTCGTGGGCAACCTCCAGCAGCCCCCCGGGATTCAAGACGAGGGTCGTGGTCAATTCCAGGCCCGCCTTCGGGTCGGTCTGGATGATCCGGCCGGCCTGCGAAACGGCCCCCGGCACGGTGCCGGCCGGCACCGGAACGGTTTCAGCAGAGGTGACCCGGAAGCAGGGGGAGAAATGAAAGCCGGGGACGCCTTCGTCATTCCAGCGGTAGCCTCGCAGGCCGGGGCGCCCGGCCCATCCGGAGGACGCCTGGGGAAGAAGCCCGGCCACGATCGGCGCGTCCAGGGCGGAGTGCGGGATGGGGTTGTTCAGGCGGCCCATGTCCGGAAGGCCGGGTCCCAGGGCCGGGCCCCAATGGACGATTTCGGCCTCGCCGGATTCGAAGGAGAGGACCAGGCTGGAACCGGCGGCGGAAAGGTGGAGGGGGTGCATGGAACGGCTTTCGGTCGGTGCGGGGGGAGGGGACGAAAAGTGTGCGACGACGGCGGTGCTGCTGCCGCCGCCGCACACGGCGTGGTGCTACTTGGCGAACAGGGCGTTGACCTGGCCGTTGGCAGCCGTCAGTGAGCTGGCGGGCGCCTTGCCGGCGACCACGGCATCCATGGCAGGCTTCATGATGCCGGCCACCTTGGCGGCATTGTCCGTGATGGGGAGCAGGAACGTGGTGTCGTCCTTCACGTGCTGCGTGAAGGGCGTGACGTCAATGCCCTTTGCCTTGAAGGCTGCAGCGGCCTTGTCGCTTGAGGTCTTGATGGCGGGGAAGACCACGGCCTTGGAGGCCACCACGTCCTGGCACTTGGTGGAGGCGAGGTACTCGACCCATTTGATGGAGGCGTCTTTCTTTTTGGTCCCGGCCCAGATGGAGTCGGCCAGGCCGTTGAACATGGACATGCTCTTGCCGTTGGGGCCAACCGGGGTGGGGGCGATGCCCAAGTCCACGCCCTTGTAAGTCTTGTACTGGCCGATCATCCAGTCGCCATTGCTGTTGATGGCGGCCTTGCCCGCACCGAATGCATCAGGTGCGCTGGCGCCCACCGTGGTCTCGAGTTTTGGCATGTAGCCCTTTTGGGCGAGCGAGGCCCACCAGGCGATGGTGTCCTGGAGGCGCTTATCGTCGTAGTTGAAATGGGTGCCCCAGGGGTTCTTGTCCGTGGTGGTCCAGCCCGTTGTGGCGCTCAGGAAGCTCCACTGGGTCTGCCCCGCATTTTCACCATCGGAACCTGGCAGGCCCAGTCCGTAGACGGCCACGTTGTTCTTGTCGAAGCCCGGCTCGTCGCCGCGCTTGCCGTTCTTGTCGACCGTCAGGTGGGCGATTGCCTTCTCGTAGGTGCCGCCGTCCTGGGGGTTCCAGGTGAGGGATGCCATCTGGGCGGGGCTCAGGCCGGCAGCGGCGGCCATCTTCTTGTTGTAGAACAGCGAAATGGTGTCCCAGTCCTTGGGCAGGCCGTAACGCTTGCCATCCTGGCCCACCCAGAGGTCGGCGAGGCCGGCGTTGTACTGGTTGAGGTTGATATTGGCGGCCTTGACGGCGTCGTCAAGCGGCACCAGCTGCTTGGTCTTGACGAAGTCCGGGAACTTGGACAGGTGGTCGGTGAATACATCGGGCGCCGTCCCCGCGGCCATGCCGTTGGTGAGCTTGCCCCAGTAGTCATCCCAGCCGGTCTGGGTGATCTTGACGGTGATGTCCGGGTTGGCTTTGTGAAAGTCGTCAGCGCACTGCTGGTAGGCCGGCAGCTGGTTGGCGTCCCACAGCCAGTAACTGACGTCCCCGCTGGCAGAGTTGCCGCCGGCGGAGGCGCCGCCACAGGCGCTCAGGGACGCGGCGGCGAAAACGGCAATGGCCACTGCGCCGACGGTCTTCTTGCTGGTGAAGGGGTTTTTCATGGGCTTCTTTCTTTCCGGGGTGTTTGAGGGGTTGGCGCCGGACTACTTGGTGCCGTTGAAACCGATGGAATTGACGATCCGTTTGCCGAAAGCGGCGAACAGGATCAGGACGGGAAGGGCAGAGACAAGGGTTGCGGCCATGAGGCCGGACCAGTCGGGCGCGCCCTGGGGCGACTGGGACTTGAACACGCTGAGCCCAACGGTCAGGACCCGGGAACTATCGTCACTCCCCACCAGGAGTGGCCAGAAGTACTCATTCCACTGGCCCATGAAGGTCAGGAGCGCAAGTGTGGCCAGGGGTGCGGCAGCGTTGGGAAGGACAACCTGGAAGAAGATCCTCCAATGCCTGGCCCCATCCAGCATCGCCGCCTCCTCCACTTCACGGGACATGTTCAGGAAGAACTGGCGCATGAAGAAAATGGCAAACGGGGTCATGAAGATGTACGGCAGGACCAGGCCCGCCATGGTGTTCAACAGGCCGAGGTTGCGGACCAGGAGGAAGTTGGGCAGGGCCGTGAAGATCGGCGGTACCAAAATGGTTCCCAGAAACAGTGCAAAGACCTTGTCCCTCCCCTTCCAACGGAGCCGGGAGAAGGCATAAGCCGCCATGGAGCTGAAGAAGACCGCGCCCGCGGTGGTCAGGGTCGCGAAGAGCATGGAGTTGAGCAGGTAGCCCCAAAAATTGATGGAGGCACCCGATCCGCCGGCCGCGATGGCCTCCGCCGTCGTCTGCAGTCCAAAGACACGCTTGAACGCGCCCAGACTGAAGTCCGCCGGCAGCAGATTGGCCGAATTGGCCGCCAGGGAACCGTTGGTGGACAAGGCAGTCCGCAGGACCCAGTAAAAGGGCAGGATGCTGATGGCAATGGCGAGACCGACGGCGGTCCAGGCCAGGACCAGGCGCCACCTGAACCTGCGTCGGCGCTGTGATGCGAATTCAGTCATGGGGGTTCTCCTAGTCCAGGTCCGATTCATTGCCGCGCAGGAATTTCATCTGGATGAAGGCGACAACCATGAGAATGAGGAACAGGATCACGGCAATCGCGGAACCATAGCCGAAGTCCTGTTCGTTGAAGGCGCGCTGGAAAATGAGGTACTGCAGCACGCGGGTGGCGTTGATGGGGCCGCCCTGGGTGGTCACGGCAACGGTGTCAAAAACCTGGAAGGAGCCGGTGACGGTCATGACGAGCACCAGGGCCAGGACGGGACGCAGAAGGGGCAGGGTGATCTTGCGGAACGTCTGGCCCGGGGAGGAGCCGTCAAGGCTGGCCGCTTCATACAAAGAGCCGGGAATCGCCTGAAGGCCGGCGAAAATGAGCAACGCCGTGTACCCCATGTTCCGCCAGGTGTTGATCAGCGCCTGGGTCGGAATGGCCCAGATTTGCGAGCCGAAGAACGCCACCCGGGGCAGCCCCAGCCATTCGATGACCTGGTTGACGATGCCGATCTGGTAGTCCAGCATCCAGAACCACAGCAGCGCGGCAATGACGTTGGCCATCAGGTAGGGCAGGAGTAGTGCGCCGCGCACCAGGATGGACTTGGCCACGTTGTGCATCAGGAGGGCCAGTCCCAGCGCAATGGAGGTTTGCAACACGATGTTGATGACCACATATTCAACCGTCACCCAGAGCGAGTTCCAGAACATCGGGTCCTTTGCGATGGCCTGGTAGTTCTTCATGCCCACCCACTCCGGGTCGCCCAGGATCGAGTAGTCGGTAAAACTGAGGTAGAGGCCCCGGAAGGTCGGGACAATGTAGAAGGCCACGAGGCCGATCAACGCAGGGGCGATAAAGACCATTGCGATCCTGGCGTCGCTGCGTCCACGGCGTGCCTTGGGGCCCTTCCGGGGCAGGGCGCTGGGGATGGGTCTTCTGGTTCCGGCCCTGAGGGTGCTGCTGGCCATACGTGCCTCCATTGATGTGATGCAACTAACAACAGCACAGGAATCTACACGAGTAACTATTTTGAGTGCAAGTAATTTCGACAAGATAGCCAGATGTTTCAATTTGTATTGACTCGAGTAGATCCTCATGTAAAACTCGGGGGCATGACCCAGATGACACCTTTTTCCCTCGGAATCGTCGGTGCCGGCCAGTTCGCCGGCCAATTTGCAAAACTCTTCCAGGCACACCCGTGCGTTACCGACGTCTATGTCACCGATGTCCTGCCCGAGCGGGCCGAAGCCTTGGCGGGGCGCCAGCATCTCGCCGGGACTTTCGCCAGCTTCGAGGAAATGCTCGCCAGCGGAGTGGACGCCGTCGCGATCTTCACGCAGCGCTGGACGCACGGGCCCCTCGTCGTCCAGGCCCTGCGGGCAGGCAAGCACGTCTACTCGGCGGTTCCCATGGCCATCAGCGAAGAGGAAATTGCCGACATCATCGCGGCGGTCCGTGAAACGGGCCTGACCTACATGATGGGTGAGACCAGCTACTACAACCCCGCCACCATCTATGCGCGCCGGATGAAGGATGCCGGCGCCTTCGGCCGGGTTTTCTACGCCGAGGGGGACTACGTCCACGACATGGACCTGGGCTTCTACGCCGCCTACCAATACAGTGGTGGCGCGGACTGGCAGAAGACGGCCAGCTACCCTCCAATGTTGTACCCCACGCATTCCTTGGGAGGGGTCCTGGGCGGGATCGGCGGCCACCTGACCAGCGTGAGCTGCATCGGAGTCCGTGATGACCGCGGCGATGGCGTCTTCGACCGCCAAATCAGCATGTTCGACAACGATTTCTCCAATGCCAGCGCCCTGTTCGAGATGGCAGGCGGCGGCAGCGTGCGCATCAACGAGTTCCGGCGCGTCGGCTATCCGTCCCACCTCCGGGAGAGCCGCTTCCGCTACTTCGGCACCGAAGGAAGCTTCGAGCAGCTCGTGGAAACCGCCGTGTGGCAGGACAAGAAGGGCTTCACGGACGTCAGCGAACAGATCCGCACCCTCCCCAGCCTCGCCCTGGACGATCCGTCACTGGCTGACGTGGACCCGGCATTGCGGGACGCCTTCGTTTCCGGCCTGGCGCCGGTGCATGATCCCAGCCGCCTCCCGGTTCAACTCCGCGCCCTGCCCAGCGGGCATGAAGGCAGCCACAGCTTCCTGGTCGACGACTTTGCCACGGCCGTTGCCACCGGCGAACTACCCCCGGTCAACGCTTGGGAGGCGGCACGGTACACCCTCCCCGGGATCGTGGCCCACAGGTCGGCATTGCGTGGCGGCGAACGCCTGCAGATCCCCGACTTCGGCGACGCCCCGGCCGTGGCGCGCGCGGCAGGGGAACTGGCCGCTGAACGCTAACATGGTGGCTATGCCGGACCACCCCTCCCCGCCCAGACCCGTCATCACGCGCAAGGACGTCGCGCGCCTGGCCGGCGTCAGCACCGCCGTCGTCAGCTACGTGGTCAACGGGGGGCCCAAAAACGTGGCCCCGGCCACGCAGGCGAAGGTCCGGCAGGCCATCGCGGCCCTCGGCTACCGGCCCAATGTGGCCGCCAGGGCATTGAAGAAGGGATCCTCCCGGCTCCTGGGCATGGTCGTTCCGAAGATCGGCAATCCCTTCTTTGCCAGCCTTGCGGAGGAGGTGGAGCAGGCCGCGGAGGAACGCGGATTCGCCATGCTCCTGGCGGATTCCCGGGACTCACTCTCCGTGGAGCAAAGCCACCTGAGGAACTTCGTGGACCGCCAGGTGGACGGGGTGTTCCTATGTTCCGTGCTGAGCAATCCGGATGTCGGCGAGCTGGAACAGCGGGGGATCCGGACCGTGCTGCTGAACTTTTCGGAGGACGCCCGGGCCATTGACGCCATTGGCCCGGAATTCACCCGCAGTTCCCGGCAAGCCGTGGAACACCTGGGCTCGCATGGCCACACGGAGATTGCCCTCATTGTGGGTATCCCCACGGGAAACACCCTGGACCGCCGTGAAATAGGTTGGCGGCAGGCTTTGCAGGCCATGGGGCAGCTTGACGGACGGGTATACCGCTGCTCCTTCGACCGCCAGGGCGGCTATGAAGCAGGGCAACAGCTCCTGGCCTCGTCGCCCCGCCCCGGTGCGGTGTTCATCAGCTCGGACCAGCAGGCCATCGGATTCCTGCGGGCCATCCATGAAGCCGGCCTGCGGATTCCCGAAGACGTTGCGGTCATGTCCTTCGACGGCTCAGAGGAAGCGGAGTACTGCTGGCCACCGCTGAGCACCGTTCGCCAGCCCGTCCGGGAGATGGCGGAAGCCGGGGTGAAGGCCATCATCGGCCCCGGGCGGAACGCGCCGCCGCAGAGCCTGGTCTTCGACTGCGAACTGGTCCTTCGCCGCTCCTGCGGCTGTACCGCGGCCCATGACGCAGGCCAGGGCATCAAGTGACCTACGCCAGCGCCTGGTCCAGGTAGCTGACGGCCAGGACGTAGCCGTGGACGCCGGCGCCGACGATGACGGCGTCGCACACGGGGGACAGGTAGGAGTGGTGCCGGAACTCCTCGCGCTTGTGCACATTGGAGATGTGCACCTCCACCGTGGGAAGCTCGACGGCGGAAATCGCGTCCCGGATGGCCACGGACGTGTGCGTGTAGGCGCCGGCGTTGAGGATGATGCCCACCGCGGTGCCGCGCGCCGCGTGGATGGCGTCCACGAGGTCGCCCTCGTGGTTTGACTGGATGCACTCGGAGCTGAACCCCGCGTCCCGGGCGGCCGCACCGGCGAGCCGGGCGACGTCGTCGAGCGTGTCACTGCCGTAGATGGCGGGCTCGCGCGTGCCCAGCAGGTTCAGGTTGGGGCCGTTGAGGATGAGCAGTTCGCCGCGGCCGGCGGGCGTGGCATCGGGTGTGGAAGTCATGGAACCATCATGCCCCATGCACGCCCGGCGGTAGGATGCAGCCATGGACATCTGGTGGGGTCGGTTGGCTGCGGACCTGGGCAGCTGGGGCCAGGGTTGGCTGCCCGTCATCTCCATTGTGGGCGTGTTCGTGACCGCACTGGTCGCCTACCTGACCTACCGGCAGGCGCTTGACGCCGGACGCCGCGACCAGTGGTGGGTGCGGGCGCAGTGGGCCATCGACGCCGCGCTGGACACCGGCAGCGACCGCCGGCTGGCCGGCCTGATCGTCCTGACGAGCCTGAAGACCAGCGATCTGGCCACCCGGCAGGACGCCGCCCTGTTCGACGAGATTGCGCGCAATGTCAAGGCTTCCCTTGGCGCCGCCGGGCCACACGGACAGCAGGCACCCCGGCCAGGGCTGACCGAACCATCCGTGTCCGAGCCGCCCGTGCCCGAACCATCCGTGTCCGGCCGCGACCAGCTGCTGCGCCAGGCGGACGCCCTGCTGCAGTCCGCTGCGCCCCCGGAGTCCGGCAGGCGGGCACGCAGCCCCATCAGCGCGCCGTGACCTCCAGCAGGATTGCATGCTCCGGGTTGAGCACCGGCATGGGCAGCCCCACCTCGGCCAGGAACCGGCCGCTGGCCACCGCCCCGCCCGCCAGCCAGGCGGGCGCGGCGGCCTGCATGAACGTTGCCCCCGCCGCGTCCGGCCCCGGGTAACACAGCGCCACGCGGTACTGCAGTTCCGGATCCAGTCCGGGAATGGCCACCCGTCCGGGCTGCTCGGCGTACGACGTCGCCACCGCCACGAGCGCGAACAGCGCCCGGGTGCCGTCCCCGGCCACAACCCCGTGCAACATCAGGGACGGGTCCGGCACGTCCGCGCGGACCATGGTGCCGCTGTGGATGAGCCCGCGGTGTTTTTTGTACAGTTCGACGGCGCCGCGCAGCTCCTCCCGCCCGGCGCCCGCAACTCCGCGGATGTCCCACTCCATGCCAAAGTGGCCGAACAGGGCCGTGGCCGCACGGAAGGAGAGGTCGTGCGTGCGCCCCGTGGTGTGGGAGGTGCCGGGCCCGATGTGCGAGCCCACCAGCTCCGGCGGCACCACCACGGACGTCCAGCGCTGGATGGCCTGCCGTTCCAGGGCGTCGTTGCAGTCCGAGGCCCAGATCCGGTCCGTCCGTTCCAGGATGCCCAGGTCCACGCGCGCGCCGCCGGAGGAACAGCTTTCAATTTCCAGGCCCGGGTGGGCGGCCTTCAGTGCATCCAGCAGCCGGTACACGGCCAGCGTCTGCCGGTGCACGCCGGGCCGTCCGTCGTGGCCCATCTCGGCCAGGTCCCGGTTCTGGTCCCATTTGAGGTAGCTGATGGGGTATTCGTCCAGCAGCGCGTTGAGCCGGTCAAAAATGTACTGCCAGGCGTCCGGGTTCGCCAGGTCCAGCACCTGCTGGTGGCGCCACGGCAGGGGCAGCCGGGACCCGGCGTCGTGCCTGGCCACGGGGCCGGCGATCCAGTCGGGGTGCGCACGGGCCACGTCGGAATCAACGTTGGCCATCTCCGGCTCCACCCACAGCCCAAACTGCATGCCGCGGGAGGTGACGGCTTCCACGAGGGGATGCAGGCCCTGCGGCCACACGTCCCCGTCCACGTACCAGTCGCCCAGCCCGGCGGAGTCGTTGCGGCGGTGGTGGAACCAGCCGTCGTCGAGCACAAAGCGCTCCACGCCCAGTTCCGCCGCGGACTCCGCCAGCTCGGTCAAGACGTCCAGGCGGTGGTCGAAGTAGACGGCCTCCCAGACGTTCAGGACCACGGGGCGGGGCGTGGACGGGTGCCTGCTGCGTGCCCGGAACCAGTGGTGGAACGCCTCGGAAATGCCGTCCAGCCCGCGGTCCGAGTAGGCCGCAAAGCACGGCGGCGTGACGTAGCTTTCGCCGGGCGCCAGCACCACCTCGCCGGAACCGAGCAGCTCCTCCGCGCCCATCACGGTGCGCCCGTCCGCGACCGTGTCCACAAATTGTTCGTGGTCCCCGCTCCAGCCAAGGTGGGCGGCCCACACCTTGCCATGCCGGTTGCCGAAGCCCGGAGTCCCCACGGCCAGCAGCAGCGAGGCGTCATGCCCGGTCCGGCCATGGCGGCCGCTGCGCACCCACGTGCCCTGCCCCACCGGGCGGCGTTGCGGATGGCGTTCACGGCACCACCGGCCGGTGAGGTCGAGGATCTCGGTGGCGTCCCGGCCAGCCGGGAGGGTCACGGCGAGCCCGTCCAGGGCAAAGTCCGCGCCGCCGCGGTTTTCCACCCCGTGGCTTACTTCCAGCAGGCCGCCGGCGTGCAGCGTCACCGTGGTCACCACGGCCAGGCCAAGGTCCGCATCGAGCTGCTCAATGCGGGCCTCCCCGCCGGACTGGGACCAGGCCTCCAGGCGCAGCCGGGGGGAGAATCCTGCCCCGGAGGCGCCCGTGCCGTGTCCGCGCAGGCCGGGGCGCCCGCGCCAGCCGTCCGACGCCTGCGGCACGAGCCCCAGGGGCACGGGGACGTCCAGGGCGGAGTGGGGGACGGCGTCGCCCAGGATGGCCAGGTCCGGCAGCTCCGGGCCGAGGTCGGCGCCCCAGTGCAGGAGTTGCGGGGCACCGCCGTCGAGCCCGATGACGAGCGATGTTCGGCCCTGGCGCAGGTAAATGGCTGGCACGTGTGACTCCTGAACGTTTTTGGCGGGGTTAGGGGGTGTGCGGATGCGGTGCGGTGGCGACGAGGCGCAGCTTGCCCACGCGCTCGCGCAGGATGCGTTGCGCTTCCAGGGCGAGGTCCTCGTCGCTGATGACCTCATCCACCTCCTCCATGGCGGCGATGGTGCTGATGCCCACGGTGCCCCACTTGCTGTGGTCGGCCAGCACCACCACCTTGCGTGCCGCCTCAATCAGCGCCCGGTCCATCTCGGCCTCGAGCAGGTTCGGGGTGGTGAAGCCGGCATCCTCGTCCACGCCGTGGACGCCCAGGAACAGCACGTCCAGGTGCAGCGAGCGGACCGACTGGGTGGCTATGGGCCCCACCAGGGCGTCCGACGGCGTGCGCTCGCCGCCCGTGAGGATCACCGACACCCTGGACCCCGCGCCCTGGAAGACGTCGGCGATCTTCACGGAGTTGGTCACCACCGTGAGGTTTTTGCGGGCGCTGAGTGCCTTGGCCAGCGCCCAGGTGGTGGTGCCGGCGCTGAGGCCGATCGCCATCCCGTCCTGGACAAGCAGCAGGGCCTCCTGCGCGATGGCCTGCTTTTCCAGCGTGCCCAGGGTGGACTTGAGCTCAAAGCCGGGTTCGTGCGTCCCGGCGCCGCCGGGCAGCTTGGCGCCGCCATGGATCTTCTGGACCAGTCCGGCGTCGTCCAGGGCGTCGATGTCGCGGCGGACGGTGACGAGGGAAACGCCGAACTGTTCGGCCAGGTCCGAAACCCGCACCACGCGTTCTCGGGCCACCGTGGAGACGATTGCGGTGCGCCGGGCGTCGGCGAGCATTGGCACGTCTTCGGTGCGGTCGGACCGCTCCGTGTGGGGCAGGGGGGCGCCCTTGGTGGCTTTCATGTGCTTCCCGGTTCTCACGCCACCCTCAGCCCTTGCTGGAGCCGAGGGTCAGGCCGGCAACAAAGTGGCGTTGCAGGACGATGTAGATAATCAGGGTCGGGACCACCGTGATGGTGGCCCCGGCGGCCAGCAGGTTGTAGTTGGAGAGGAACGTCCCCTGCAGGTTGTTGATGGCCGTGGTGACGGGGAGCCTGTCGCCGCTTTGGATGAAGAGCAGGGGCCAGAAGTAGTCGTTGTAGATGAAGATCAGTTCCAGCGTGGCCAGCGCCGCGATGGCCGGGCGGCACAGCGGCATGATGATTGATACGTACTGGCGCCAGATGCCCGCGCCGTCCACGAGGGCGGCCTCGGTCAGGTCCGCCGAGAGCGCCTTCATGTAATTGGAGAGCACGAAGGTGCAAAAGCCGATCTGGAACGCGGTGTTGGCAATGATGACGGAAATGTAGGTGTTGAGCAGGCTGCCCGAATCGCTGAACCAGTACGGCAGCTGGATCAGCTTGAACATTTCAAAGAGCGGGGTGGCCAGGACCTGGGGCGGGAGCAGGTTGCCGGCCGTGAACATGATCAGCAGGGTGACGTTGAACTTCCAGCTCACCCGGCTGACGGCAAAGGCCATCATGGAACTGAACAGCAGCACCAGGATGATGGTGGGGACGGTGATGATGAGCGAGTTCATGAAGTAGCGCGGGAAGCCGCCCTGCGTCCAGGCCTGTGCGAAGTTGTTGAAGTTGAATGCGCCGCCGAGGCTGAAATAGCCGTATTTGTCCGTGTCCGCCTTGGGGCGCAGGGCCGTGAACAGGGCCCAGCCCAGGGGGACCATCCACATGACTGCCATGACGGTGAGGAAAAGGTGGGTGCCGTAGTGCGGGCGGCTGCGGCCCGCCCCTGGCTTGGCGGGCCGGGCCCGGCGGGCGGTGGTGGTGGAAGCAGACATCAGAACTTCTCCTTCCGGAACGTCCGGGACAGGTAGATGGTGATGGGCACCAGGGAGATGACCAGCAGGATGACGGCAAAGGCCGAGCCGATGCCGATGGACTGCCCCTCGCCGATCAGGTAGGTGATGACCAGGGCGCTGATGAGTTCCAGGCCGTTGGTGCCCTTGTTGATGACCCAGACGACGTCGAACGCCCGGAGGGATTCGATGATGGTGATCACCACAATGACGATGTTGATGGGCGCCATGGCGGGGAACACGATGCGGAAGAACGTCTGGGTGGCGTTGGCCCCGTCCAGGGAGGCGGCCTCCTTCAGCGAGGCGTCCACGCCCTTCAGGCCGGCCAGGTAGAGGATCATGACGTAGCCGGCGTGCCGCCAGGTGGCCGCTATGAGGGCCGCCCAGATGTTGACGCTGGAGTTGCCGAACCAGTCAACGGCCTGCGGCGTGCCGGCGGTGCCCAGCAGGAAGTTCAGCAGGCCGTTGTCCTTTTGGTAGAACAGCTGCCAGATGATGCCCACCAGGGCCAGGGACAGCATAACCGGGACAAAGAAGATGCTTTGGTAGATCTTGCTGCCGCGGATCTGCTGGTCCAGCAGCACGGCCAGCAGCAGGCCCAGCGGGGTGGCCACGACGGCCAGGAACAGCAGCCACAGGATGTTGTGCTGGACGGCCGGCCAGAAGGCCGGGTTGTCCGTGAAGGCGTAGGTGTAGTTGGCCATGCCCGCGGCACGGATGTCGGAAAGGGACAGGCCGTTCCAGCGGGCGAAGGACAGCAGCACGGACAGCAGCGTGGGGATCCAGACAAAGGCGAGCTGGATCAGGGTCGGGATGCCCACCATGATGCCCAGGACCACCTTGTCCCGCTTGGAGAGCCGTTTGACGCGGCCCGGTTTGGCCGGGCGCACGGCTGTTTTGTGGCTGCCCCGGGTGCCGGGGGCGGCTGGTTCGGATAGCTCGGTTGGCGTGCTCATGGGGGAGACTCGTTTTCTCGCAGGGACGCTTGCGGGGCGGATTCAGGTGCAGCGGACGGCGGTGGCGGGCCGGGGGGCCCGGCCGCCACCGCACGCAGTCACTGGGCCGCGTACAGCGCCTTGGCCTGCGACTCGAGGTTCTTGACGTCCACGGTGCCGTCCTTGATGAAGCCCTGCAGCGCCGGGATCATCACGTTGTTGGCCATGGCCGGCAGGGCATCGCGGTCAAAGAACTGGCTGATGCTCTTGGCATTGGCGATGGTCTCGGCGCACTTTTTGGTCAGCGGCGAGAACGTGGAGGTGTCGGCACCCTTGGCGGTGGCGATGTTGGACGGGTCCACCTTTGCGTACGCGTCCTGTCCGGCCGGGGTTCCCATGAAGGCCAGGAAGTCCCGGGCGCCCTGGTTGTTGCCGCCCTTCTTGGACAGCAGCAGGCCGTCAATGGGCGCCTCCACGGCGTCCCGGCCCTCCATGGCGATTTCCGGGAACGGGAAGAAGTCGATGTCGTCCAGGATCGCCTTGTCCGTGTACTGCTGGGTGACGAAGGACCCCAGCAGGAACATGCCGGACTTCTTCTTGCCCATGTTGATGGCGCCGTCCTGCCAGGTCATGCCGAGGGCGCCGGGGTTCTGGTAGGGCAGCAGGGCCTTCCAGGTGTCAAAGACGTCGCTGACCTTCTTCTGGTCCCAGGACTCCTTGTGCGCGGTCAGGTCCATGTGGAACTGGTAGCCGTTCAGCCGCATGTTGATGTAGTCGAAGGTGCCCATGGCCGGCCAGCCGTCCTTGTCGGTGAACTCGATCGGGATCAGCCCGTCGGACTTCATCTTGGCGCACAGGGTCTTCAGCTCATCGAACGTTGTGGGGATGGCGTAGCCCTTGTCGGCCCAGACGCTCTTGCGGTAGAAGAAGCCCCACGGGTAGTTGTAGTTCGGTACAAAGTACATCTTGCCGTCGGGGCCGGTGGAGGCCTTCTTCATGGCGTCCGAGTAGTTGGCGCCGACCTTTTCCCACACGTCGTCGATGGGTGCGAGCAGGCCCTTGCCGGCGTAGTACCGCATGCGGTAGCCGGCGAACCAGGTGAAGGCGTCGTCCGGGCTGCCCTGCAGGTAGGTGGAGATCTTGTTCTGGAAGTCGTTGTGGGGGACCACGTTGGTGGTGACCTTGATCTTGGTCTTCGCGGTGAACGCGTCGGTCACCGCCTTGTAGGCGGCCTTGGGCACGTCGTCGGAGGAGCCGGACCCAAAGGTCAGCGACGTGGAGGCGGCGGCGGAGGCACCCGGGCCGCTGCCGCCCGTGCAGGCGGCCAGCAGCGGGATGGCGGCGGCACCGACGGCACCGACGCCGAGGGTCTTCAGAAGGGTGCGGCGGTCAAAGCCCGGCCGGATGTTTCCGGAGGCGGGCCGATCTTCATTGATTGACATGATTTCTCCCTTGAAAAACACAAGCCTGTGAAGTGGATCACATGAAACAATCATGAAGCAGTCAAAAACGAACGTCAAGACTCAAAAAGAAAAATTTTCGATCATTCGTGCCCGCGCCGACCGGTTTAAATGGATCTGTGTTGCAGTTGTTGGACGAAAACGAGCCAAAACGGACGCTTTCAATCAACAACTGCAACACAGATGGGGCGGGGGCCGGGTCAGGCCTTCAGGGAGTCCGAGATCTGGTTCATCACGGTGTTGTCGGCGAGGGTGGAGGAGTCGCCGGCTTCGCGGCCCTCAGCGATGTCCTTGAGGAGGCGGCGCATGATCTTGCCGGAGCGGGTCTTGGGCAGTTCGGGGACCACGAGGATGGTCTTGGGTTTGGCGATCGGGCCGATCTCGTGGCCCACGTGGTTGCGCAGCGTGGTGACGATGTCCGGGTCGTCCGCGGCGGAGCCGCGCAGGATCACGAAGGCCACGACGGCCTGGCCGGTGGTCTCGTCGGCGGCGCCGACGACGGCGGCCT
>NZ_JAKZGX010000030.1:0-46497 GCF_024539665.1 Arthrobacter sp. STN4 | reverse complement strand
AAGGGTGTCCAGATCGGCGTCCACGAGGACCTCCGGGTTCGGCGTTTGGTTTGATACCGCCGATTGTGGGCGCCCTTGCCCTTCAAAGCATCACACCACGCCGCACACCTTGGAATTACACATCTAGACGGCGGCGGGGCGCAGGACCTTCAGGATCCGGAACGCCTTGTGCGTTGAATCGCGGGAAACCGTGAACCCGGCATCCGGGTACCGTTCGGCAAGCTCCCCGGCGAGCCAGCGCTGGAGCGAATCCGAGCCCAGGTTCTTTTGCACCACCAGGTAGGCCGTGCCGCCGGCGGCCAGGCGGGGCAGCCACATCAGCAGGATCGAATGCAGCTCCGACTTGCCCACCCGGATGGGGGGATTGGACCAGATGGTGTTGAAACGCACGGCCGGGTCCACGGCGTCGGGCGTGGACGCGCGCACATTGGCCAGGCCCAAGGCGGCGGCGTTGTCATTCGTCAAGTCGATGGAGCGCTGGTTGACGTCCACGGCATGGACGGTGGCACCGGGGGAGCGCAGCGCCAGGGTCAGGGCCACGGGCCCCCAGCCGCAGCCAATGTCGAGCAGGTGTCCCTCCGGGGACGGCGGCGGCGCCCCGTTGAGGAGCACGGTGGTGCCCTTGTCCACGCCGTCCGGGCTGAAAATGCCGCCGGCCGTCTGCAGGCGGCGTTCGGCACCGGCCAGGAACACCGTCAGCGGCCGCCGCTTCAGCGGCGTGGCCGGCTGTGGACTGAAGTAATGATCTGCTCCCTGAGTACCCATAGTCCTGCCAGATTAGTGGCAATTGCGGGCCAACGGTATTTGGGCACTCCCGGGCCGGTGCCCCGGGGCCTGGCCGCCGGGTTGTCCACAGGGCCGTCCCGGCGAAGGTGTGGCTGTCGGTGCCCGGGACTACGATTGAGGTATCGCCCCCGTTAAGGAGAACATGTCCAACCCATCTGCACCCCACGGTGCCGCCGACGACCACGGCCCCCGCGGCACATCCGCTGCAAGCCCTGCCGCCTCGGACCCCTCGGTCACGGAGATTGAAGCCGTGATTGACCGCATCCTGGCCAAGGACGCCGCCGTCGGGCGGGCCGCCCGCGAGGACGCCCGGCTCGACTCCGAAGATCCCGATTCAGCGGCCGGGACGTCCCACCCCATCATTGGACGGGCCCAGGCACTTTCCCGGCTGGACTTCCAGCACAGCAGCTTCGACGGGGACCAGTCCGAACTGGCCGCCCGCAACGCCTTGCGCCGCACCGCCGGGCTGTCCACGGAACTTGAAGATGTCACCGAGGTTGAGTACCGCCAGCTGCGCCTGGAGCGGGTGGTCCTGGCGGGGCTGTGGAGCGAAGGCACCATGGCCGACGCCGAAAACTCGCTGCGCGAATTGGCCGCCCTGGCTGAAACTGCCGGCTCCGAGGTGCTGGACGGGCTGGTGCAGCGCCGCGCCAAGCCGGACCCCGCCACCTACCTGGGACAGGGCAAGGCCCAGGAACTGAAGGACATCGTGCACGCCACCGGCGCGGACACCGTAATTGTCGACGGCGACCTTGCCCCTTCCCAGCGGCGCACGCTCGAGGAAGTCGTCAAGGTCAAGGTCATTGACCGCACGGCCCTGATCCTGGACATTTTCGCCCAGCACGCGCAGTCCCGGGAGGGCCGGGCACAGGTGGAACTGGCCCAGATGGAATACCTGCTCCCGCGCCTGCGCGGCTGGGGTGAATCCATGTCCAGGCAGGCAGGCGGCCGGGTCGGCGCCGCCGGCGGCGGCATCGGCTCGCGCGGACCCGGTGAGACCAAGATGGAACTGGACCGGCGGAAGATCCGCACCCGCATGGCCAAGCTGCGCCGGGAAATCGCCGCCATGAAGCCGGCCCGGGAAACCAAGCGGGCCAACCGAAAGCGCAACGCCGTGCCGTCCGTGGCAATTGCCGGGTACACGAATGCCGGCAAGTCGTCCCTGCTCAACCGCCTCACCGATGCCGGGGTGCTGGTGGAAAACGCCTTGTTCGCCACGCTGGACCCGACCGTCCGGAAGACCGAAACGGCCGACGGCCTAGGCTACACCCTGGTGGACACAGTCGGCTTTGTCCGTTCCCTGCCCACCCAGCTGGTGGAGGCGTTTCGCTCCACCCTCGAAGAGGTGGCCGACGCCGACCTGATCCTGCACATCGTGGATGCCTCCCATCCGGACCCGGAAGGCCAGATTGCCGCCGTGCGCACGGTGTTCACCGAAGTCGGGGCGCAGAAGATTCCTGAAATCATTGTCCTGAACAAGGCGGACATCGCCGACCCCTTCGTGGTGGAGCGGCTGCGGCATCGCGAACCGCGCACCGTGGTGGTTTCCGCCCGCACGGGGGCCGGGATCGAAGAGCTGCTGGCAGCGATCAGTGCGGCCATTCCCCGGCCCAGCGTCGAGTTGACACTGCTCATTCCCTACGACCGCGGCGACGTCCTGAACCGGCTCCACCGCAGCGACGCCGAGATCATCAGCATCGAGCACGGCGAGCACGGCACCATTGCCCATGTCCGGGTCCGCGAAGACCTGGCCAGTGAAGTCGAGCCGTTTGTCCAGCATGGGTGAGGCCGCAACCACCGCGGGGCCGCTCGCGGCCCAGGCGCTGGAACTGCTGGACAGCGCCGTGGCAGCCATGGGCGGCCAGCGCCGTGAGGGCCAGCATGAGATGGTCCGCCGGGTCGTGGCAGCGCTGGAAAGTGGCGAGCACCTGCTGGTCCAGGCCGGCACGGGGACCGGGAAGTCCCTGGCCTACCTGATCCCGCTGATTGTGCATTCGCTGACCAGCGACAAACCCTCGGTTGTGGCGACGGCAACGCTGGCCCTGCAGGCCCAGATTGTGGGCCGCGACGTGCCCCGGCTGCTCGCTGCGCTGGAGCCGCTGCTGCCACGGCCCATCGATGTGGCGCTCGTCAAGGGACGCAGCAATTACGTGTGCAAGCACAAGCTCGAAGGGGGGTTCCCGTCCGAGGATTCCGCCAAGGGCGCCCTCTTCAGCCTGGGGGAAGACTCCAGCGTGGTGCACCTGCCCGGTGCCAAGTCCGGCCCGTCATCGCCCCTGGGCCGGGAAGTGGTGCGGCTGCGGGAATGGGCCGGGACTACGGAAACCGGCGACCGCGACGAACTCCTGCCCGGCGTCACGGACAAGGCCTGGCGACAGGTCTCGGTCACGTCAATGGAATGCCTCGGGGCACAGAAATGCCCGCTGGCCGAAGTGTGCTTTTCCGAGCTGGCCCGTGCCAAGGGCGGCGAAGCGGACATCGTGGTCACCAACCACGCCATGCTCGCCATCAGCGCCTTCGAGGGCATTGCCGTGCTGCCCGACTACGACGTCGTGGTGGTGGACGAGGCCCATGAGCTCCAGGACCGTGTCACGGGCGCCGTGACCGGCCAGCTGTCCGTGCAAATGGTGCAGGCCGCCGCGTCCAGCACGCGCAAGCATACCGGTGTGTCGGTGGAGGCGCTCCATGGTGCGGCCACGGCCCTGGACATGGCATTTTCGGGCATGCCCAGCGGGCTGCTGCCCAATGGACTCAACGACGAACACGCCGCAGCCATTGAACAGTTGCGTGATGCGGCCCGCGTGGCGCTGTCCGACTCCAAGCCGGACGGCAACGCGGCAGCCGACGGCGGGCGGTCGATCGCCAGGTCCCGGCTCAACCTGATCTTTGACCTGTGCGAACGGCTGCTCACCGCCAGGGATTCCCGCGAAGTGGTGTGGACCTCCCGCACCGGGACCTTCGCTCCCGGCAAGGGCTACCAGAAGGCCGACGAGAGCGAACCCCCCGTCATCAACATTGCCCCCCTTAGCGTGGCCGGCAAGCTCCGCGAGGGCCTGTTCGCGGACCACACGGTCGTGCTGACCTCGGCCACGCTGGCCATCGGTTCATCGTTCCAAGCCACGGCCGGGGGGCTGGGGCTGCTGGGCGCCAATGCACCGTCCTGGACCGGCGCCGACGTCGGCTCGCCCTTTGACTACCCCAAGCAGGGCATGCTGTACGTGGCTTCGCACCTGGCCAAGCCGGGCTTTGGCAATTCCCCCGAACAGCTGTCCGAGTTGGAGGCCCTCATCAGCGCCGCGGGCGGCGGCACGCTGGCCTTGTTCTCCTCGCGGCGGGCTGCGGAGGACGCGGCGGAAAAGCTGCGGAAAAAGCTCAAGGTCAAGATCCTCTGCCAGGGCGACTCGTCCATGGCCGGACTGATCAAGGAATTTTCGGACGAGCCGGACAGCTGCCTGTTTGGCACCATGTCCCTCTGGCAGGGCGTGGACGTCCAAGGCGCCTCGTGCCGGCTCGTGGTCATCGACAGGATTCCGTTTCCACGACCGGACGATCCCCTTGTCACGGCACGGGCCAGGGCCGTGGCCCAAAGCGGCGGTGACGGGTTCATTGCCATCTCCGCCACGCACGCTGCCATCCGGCTGGCACAGGGCGTGGGGCGGCTGATCCGTTCCAGCAGCGACCGCGGCGTGGTTGCCGTCCTGGACTCCCGCCTGGCGAACGCCGGCTATGGCGGCTTCCTCCGTGCCGCGCTGCCGCCCTTCTGGTCCACCAAGGACCGAGCCGTAGCCCTCGCCGCGCTGCAGAGGCTTTCCGGCAAGTAGCCGCCGGCGCCAGCGGGCCCGGCATTTTTCCGTCGGCTCTCCGACGCCGCGGCCCCGGGCGGCCTTGGCGCCTCCTTACGCCTCCGACAAAAAATGTCGGCTCCGGGCTTGCCTACAGGCTGCGGAGGACGGAGACGACCTTGCCCATGACGGTGGCTTCGTCGCCGAGGATGGGCTCGTAGCGCGTGTTCTGCGGCAGCAGCCACGTGTGGCCGTCGCGCTGGCGGAACGTCTTGACTGTCGCCTCGTCGTCCAACAGCGCCGCAACGATGTCGCCGTTGTCGGCCATGTTCTGGCGCCGGACCACCACCCAGTCGCCGTCACAGATGGCCGCATCAATCATGGAATCGCCGGCTACCTTCAGCATGAACAATTCGCCGCTGCCCACGATCTGGCGGGGGAGCGGCATGATGTCATCGACCATCTGGTCCGCCAGGATGGGCCCGCCGGCCGCAATCCGTCCCACGAGGGGAACAAAGGCGGTGTCCGAGGCACTGCTCAGTTGGGCAAAGTTCAGCCCGTTCGAGCTGCGGACCTGGTCCGGGTCGTTGACGCCCTCAATGGACACGGTGCCGTTGTCAATGACCAGCGGGATGAGCACCTCCATGGCGCGGGGGCGCTTGGGGTCGCGGCGCAGGTATCCGTGCCGTTCGAGCTGAATCAGCTGGTGGGTCACGCTGGACAGGCTGGCCAGGCCCACGTTGTCGCCAATTTCCCGCATGGACGGCGGGTATCCCTTGTCGGCAATGGAGCGCTGGATGCATTCGAGAATCTTCTTCTGCCGCACCGTAAGCCCCTTCATTCCTGCCCTGCTGGGGGCCTGCGGGATTCGATGCGGAGGTTCCGGTAGCGCCATGGTCCTTCGATCCTTTCTGGGGATGCAGCCAATAATGTCAGTGCCTGCTGGTGGACTGCTCTTGTTGGCGAATCCTTTCCCTCAAGATTAAGCCCGATATCGACGAATTTCAAACATTTGTTCTATCGAGTCTTGGCAAGCGTCGTCAATAGATGCTAAAACTAAGAGAACAAGGATAGAACATACGTTCTATCGAACATATTGTGCATGGAAGTCGTCTCCAGTCAGGTGTTTGCGGTCCTCCCCGAGGGGTGGCCGCCAAGGTGGCGGGGTCCCTGCGAAAGGAATGAAGTCATGAGTGCATTGGTGATTTCCCGCCCGGGCCCGGCCGTGGCCGCCCCCACGCCGCGTCGGGCGGGAACGGAACGTCCGACGCCCGCCACGGGGCTGCGCCTGACCCGGCGCGGACGCATGCTGCTGCTTGGCCTGCCGGCACTCGCGGTGACGGCCGTGCTGGTCTTTTCCCTGCTGGCCGTCCTGCTCGGTTCCCTGGCCAGCCCGGCCAAGGCGTCGACCCGGGATGCCGGCGCCGGCCTGGGCGGCCCTGCGGCCGTCACCGTCCTGCAGGGCGACAGCCTGTGGTCGATCGCGGCCGCCAGCGCCGGCACGCGTGACGTACGTGACGTCGTGGCTGACATTGTGTCCCTGAACAATCTCGGCAGCAGTGTCCTTCAGGCCGGACAGCGCCTGTACGTCCCGCTCCCGGAGTAGGCCACAGGGTCCCCGGGCGTCACAAGTTCGTGTCAGGCCTCCTGCCGCCTTAAACTGGTGGGATGGACCAGTTTGAACGTCTCAGCCAGTTGCCCCTTCGTGACGATTTGCGCGGCCAGCATCCCTATGGCGCGCCGCAGCTGGACGTTCCGATCCTGCTCAATGTCAATGAAAACACCTTCGGGGTGCCGTTGGATGCCAAGGAAGCGATCCTCAAGGCCGTCTCTGACGAGTTGGACGGGCTGAACCGCTACCCGGACCGCGAATTTACCGAACTGCGCCGGGCGCTGGCCGCCTACCTGGGCCACGGCCTGGTCGAAGAAAACATCTGGGCCGCGAACGGTTCCAATGAGGTCCTGCAGCAGCTGCTCCAGGCCTTCGGCGGCCCGGGCCGCAGCGCCATGGGATTTCCCCCCACATATTCGATGTACCCGTTGCTGGCCAGCGGCACCGGCACCGCCTACGTGGCAGGCGTCCGCGGGGATGACTACAGCCTCACGGCCGAATCCGCCGCCGGACAGGTGCGGGCGCAGGCCCCCAACATTGTCTTCCTCTGCTCGCCCAACAACCCCACCGGCACGGCGATCGGGCTGGATGTGGTCGAAGCGGTCTATGCGGCGGGGGAGGCCTCCCAAGCCATCGTGATCGTAGACGAGGCCTATGCGGAGTTTGCCCACGCCGGCACCCCCAGTGCCCTGTCCCTGCTTGAGGGCCGGCCGCGCCTGGTGGTCTCACGCACCATGAGCAAGGCCTTCGCCCTGGCCGGGGCCCGGGTGGGCTACCTGGCATCCGCCCCGGAAGTTGCCGATGCCATCCGGCTGGTCCGCCTGCCCTACCACCTCTCGGCCATCACCCAGGCCACGGCCGTTGCCGCCCTGCGCAATTCAGACGCCCTGCTGGCCAACGTCGAGGCCATCAAGGTCCAGCGCGACCGCATCGTGGCTGAACTGCTGGCGATGGGGCTGGCGCCGGCGCCGTCGGACTCCAACTTTGTCTTCTTCGGCGGCCTGGCCGACCCCGCGGCCGTGTGGGCCGGATTGCTGGCCGCAGGCGTGCTGATCCGCGACGTCGGCATCCCCGGCCACCTGCGCGTCACCGCCGGCACGGAGGCCGAGACCACCGCGTTCCTGGACGGGCTGCGCGCCATCCTGGCGAAATAGCGAAGCGGCGCCCGGCGTCGTGCCGCCGCCGGGGCGGGACACCAGCGCCCTTGCGTCTAAACTGGTGGTACACCAACACGAACGTTGCACGTGCCATGCCATGCCCGTCATCGGGCGCCCCAGGAAGCAAAGGACCCCAAGAACAATGACCGAAAACGGCCCGCAGTCCGGCCAGGGACGCACGGCACGCCTTGAACGCGCCACGAGCGAATCCAGCGTGCTCGTCGAGATCAACCTGGACGGCACCGGGGTTTCGGACATTGACACTTCCGTGCCGTTCTACGACCACATGCTGACGGCGCTCTCCAAACACTCGCTGATCGACATGAAGGTCAAGGCCACCGGCGACACCCACATCGACGCACACCACACGGTGGAGGACGTCGCCATCTCCCTGGGCGAGGTGCTGCGCGAGGCGCTCGGCAACAAGGCCGGGATCCGCCGCTTCGGCGAGGCCACCATTCCGCTTGACGAGGCCCTGGCCAACGCCGTGGTGGACGTTTCCGGGCGGCCCTACCTGGTCCACAGCGGCGAACCCGCGGGGCAGGAATACCACCTGATCGGCGGGCACTTCACCGGCTCGCTGACCCGCCACGTGTTTGAGGCCATCACCCTGCACGCACAGATCTGCCTCCACATGACCCTCATCGCCGGCCGGGACCCGCACCACATCGTCGAAGCCCAGTTCAAGGCGTTTGCCAGGGCCCTGCGCTCGGCCGTTGAAAAGGACCCGCGCGTCACCGGGATCCCGTCCACCAAGGGACTTTTGTGAGCGCGCCGGCACCGCAACCCACCGTCACGGTCCTGGACTACGGCTCCGGCAACGTCCGCTCCGCCGTCCGGGCCCTGGAGCGCGCGGGCGCCCGGGTGACCCTGAGCGCGCGCCCCGACGACGTGCTCGGCGCCGACGGACTCGTGGTGCCCGGCGTGGGCGCCTTTGGCTCCGTCATGGCAGAACTGAAGGCCGTGGATGCCATCAGGATGATTGGCCGGCGGGTGGCCGGCGGCCGCCCCGTGCTGGGCATCTGCGTGGGCCTGCAGGTCCTGTTCGAGGCCGGCGTGGAACACGGTGTGCGGGAAGCAGGCATCGGGGAGTGGCCGGGCACGGTGGAACTCCTGCCGGCCGCCGTGGTGCCGCACATGGGCTGGAACACGGTGAAGGCACCCGTTGGGTCCATGCTCTTCGCCGGCGTCGAGGACGAACGGTTCTACTTCGTCCACTCCTACGGCGTCCAGTCCTGGGACTTTGACGTCATCCAGCCAAAGATGAAGCCGCCGGCCGTCACCTGGTCCGAGCACGGTGCGCCGTTCATTGCCGCCGTGGAGAACGGCCCGCTGTGCGCCACCCAGTTCCACCCGGAAAAGTCCGGCGACGCCGGGGCCCGCCTGCTGCGAAACTGGGTGCAGTCGCTGAAGGCGGCCGCCTAGATGTACTCGCTGCTCCTGATGGCCCTGGGCGGCCTCCTGATTGGCGGCGCCTACACCTTCTACCAGCAAAAGACGCCGCGCTGGCTCCCCATCTGCTTCGTCATTCTCGCTGCCATGTCGCTCGTGGCCGCGTACCTGCTCACCCTAAAGGGTTGAGCGGCCCGTGTCGCCCGCCCGCCACCAACACCTTGAGGACCCGATGACCACCAACCCCATCCTGGAACTGCTGCCCGCCGTCGACGTTGCCGACGGCCAGGCCGTCCGGCTCGTCCAAGGCGAAGCCGGCTCCGAAACCGGCTACGGCTCACCGTTGGAGGCGGCCCTGAACTGGCAGAACGACGGCGCCGAATGGGTCCACCTCGTGGACTTGGACGCTGCGTTCGGCCGCGGCTCCAACCAGGGACTGCTCCGCGAGGTGGTCCAGGCCCTGGACGTGAAGGTGGAACTGTCCGGCGGCATCCGCGACGACGCCTCCCTGGAAGGGGCGCTGGAACTGGGCGCTGCGCGCGTCAACCTCGGCACCGCCGCCCTGGAAAACCCCGAATGGACCGCCCGCGCCATCGCACGCTTTGGCGACAAGATCGCCGTCGGCCTGGACGTGCGGGGCACCACCCTCGCCGGCCGCGGCTGGACCAAGGAAGGCGGGGAGCTCTGGGACGTCCTGGCGCGCCTCGAGGATGCCGGCTGCGCCCGTTACGTGGTCACCGACGTCACGAAGGACGGCACGCTGCGCGGCCCCAACGTGGAACTGCTGCGTGAAATGTGCACGCGCACCGCCAAGCCCGTGGTGGCGTCCGGCGGGATTTCCAGCCTGGAGGACCTGCGTGTGCTGCGCGGCCTGGTGGGTGAGGGCGTCGAAGGCGCCATCGTGGGCAAGGCACTGTATGCGGGCAAATTCACGCTGCCCCAGGCACTGGACGTCGCCGGACGCCGCTAAACGCCATGGAAGTGACGCCCAGGAAACAGCTGCCCGGACACATCGCTTCCGCCCTTGCCGGCGCCGGCGGCAGCACGGACTCCGCCGGCCAGCCATGGCACGGCCGGACGCTGCCGGACGGTGGGACGTACCACAATTTCGACGCCGACGACGGCACCGCCGACCCCTCCTACACCGGGGCCGTCGAGCGGCTGCTGGCGGGAACCGGTGCGGAAGAGGAGGTGGTGGCCGCGCTGGCGCAGGCCCGGGTCTTCATTCCCATCGTGGCCCAGCTCGCCGAACAAACCGTGGGGGAAAACGGGCTGGTGTCCGACAAGGAATCGGACATGGCCCTGGTCACCCTCCAGGCTCCTGACGGGCGCCGGGCACTGCCGGCCTTCACCAGGGCCGACGCACTCACCCGCTGGCACCCGGAGGCGCGGCCAGTGGCAGTCTATGCGGCCCGGGCCGCCCTGTCCGCCGTGTCGGAGGATGCGCAGCTGATGGTGCTGGACCCCGGTACGGCGCGGCCGTTCGTGGTGCGGCGGCCGGCCATGTGGGCCCTGGCGCAACAGCGGGAATGGCTGCCCAGCTATGTGGACCCCGCCGTGCGGCAGGTGCTGGAAGATTCGGTGGCCGCCGTCGGCAACCCCGCCGTCCTGCGCATTGCCGCCGAGGCCGGCCCGGGCGTGGAATCCCTGTGGGACAGCGGCAGCTCACCGGCCGGCCACATGGTGGCCGGCGGCGGGGCAGGTCCCGAACTGGCCGTCTCCATCACCCTGGCGCCCGGCCTCGACCAGTCCGCGCTCAACGCACTCCTCCACGCCCTGCAGGGATACTGGGCGGGGAATGAACACTTCGCGCAGGCTGTTGACTCCATGCAGGTGCGGTTGCACCATCCCGGACCTACCCCTTAGTTCCCCGGCAAGGCTGCCCCGGCGCCCTCTTGCGGTGGACTGCAAGAGAAAAGAAAAACCAAGTGAACTTTGCCAACTACCGGCAGCTGCTCGCGATTGCGCCGGTCCGGCGGCTGCTCGTGATCGCCATGATCGCCCGGATTCCGCACGCGGCCGCCGGCGTGCTGCTGACGCTCCACGTGGTCCAGACCATGAACCTCAGCTATGCCGCGGCCGGTTCCGTGGCTGCCGCCGTCACCGTCGGGATCGCGTTGGGCGCGCCCTGGCGTGGACGGCAGGTGGACATCCTGGGGTTGCGCCGGGCGCTGGTTCCGTCCGTGATCGCCGAAGTGGCCGTGTGGTCCGTGGTGCCCTTCCTGAACTACCAGCTGCTGGTGGTGGCGGCCGTCATCGGGGGGCTGTTTGCCGTGCCAATCTTTTCCGTGGTCCGCCAGGCCCTCGGGGTCATGGTCCCGCCGGGACAGCGGCGGACCGCCTACGCACTGGACTCGATGGGCGCAGAGATCACCTTCATGGTGGGCCCGGCCGCGGGCGTGGTGCTGGCCACCACGATCCATACCGTGGTGGGGCTGGTCATCATTGGCGTCTCCGCGGCCCTTGCAGGCCTTTTGCTGATGTGGACCAATCCGCCCACGCGCTCAGGCCACAAGGGGGCCTGGGTGGATCCGGCCGGGGCCGTGCCGGCGCCCGAAGCCGGGCCGAAGGGGCCGGCGAGGATTGCCGCCGGGAACGTCCAGGCCCGGACCAGCCGGCTGGGACGCCTGTGGGGCGGCGCCCGCAGCAACCTGGTGTGGGTGAACCTGGCGGTATTGGCCGTGCTGGGTGCCTCACTCGGTGCCGGCCTGGTGCTGTCCGGCACCGACGTTGGCATGGTCGCGATGCTGCGCGCCAACGGCCAGGTGGGCGAGCTGGGCGTGGTGTTCTTCTTCTGGTGCGGCGCCTCCCTGGTGGGCGGGCTGGTCTACGGCTCGCTGAAACGGTCCATCAACCCGCTCTGGCTGCTGGGCGCCATGGCCCTGCTCACCATTCCGATGGGTTTTGCCGGCAATGCGTGGACGCTGGGGCTGCTCTCGATCCTGCCCGGATTCCTGTGCGCCCCGGTGCTGACCTCCAGTGCCGAGCACATTGCGGACCTGGTGGAGGAGCGCCGCCGCGGTGAGGCCATGGGCTGGTACGGCTCGTCGATGACGCTCGGCAGCGCCATGGGCGCCCCGTTCGCCGGTGCCATGATCGATGCCGTCGGACCGTGGGCGGGGTTCGCCGTCATCGGCATCCTGGCCGGGGTGTTGGCGCTGGCGGGCCTGGCGGCCCAGTACGCCCGACGGCGGCGGGCCGGAACCGCTGCAGCGCCCGCCGGGGCGCAGCGTGCCGGGCTTGACGGCCTGCTGGAAGAACCCGACCCGGTTTAAACCGGACCCGGTCTAAAAACGTTTGGGGGCCGGCTGCCACCCCTGTTGGTGTGGCGGCCGGCCCCCTCAGGGCGGCTTGCTAGTTCACGGCTCCGGTGTACTTTTCCCCCGGGCCCTTGCCGGGCGCGTCCGGGAATTCGGAGGCTTCACGGAAGGCCAGCTGCAGTGAACGCAGGCCGTCGCGCAAGGGACCGGCGTGCTGGCTGCCGATCTCCGGTGCTGCCGCCGTGACGAAGCCGGCGAGGGCGGTGATCAACTTGCGGGCCTCGTCCAGGTCCTTCAGCTCCTCGGCGTCGGGGCCGGCGGCCAGCCCGCACTTGACCGCGGCGGCACTCATGAGGTGGACGGCAGCCGTGGTGATGACTTCCACCGCCGGAACCTCGGCGATGTCCCGCACCACGGAGGCGGCCTCGGCGTCGCCGAGTGTTTCCTCGGGTGCGAAGCTGTTGCGGTGGCTGGTGTCCGAATTATTCTCTGGGGTGTTCATACTGCTAAGCTTGTCACAGACCGACTGGGTGCTGTTACTTCAGCGGGGCCAAAACCCCGCCACGAAGGCTGTGTCCGGTTTGCAAGTGGAGTCCTCTCCCACCTTTCGACCCAGTGATGGCGTTGTCTGGTTCCGGTTGGCGCCTTCGGACACGAAGGCGGGCCGCTGTCCTGACAGGACGTCGCGGCACCAATCATCGAGGCCTCCGATTGCATCAGCGATGGGAGGCCTTCTTCTTTGCTGATGGCGCTCACCTTCCTTTTAGTCAACAGGAGTTACACATTAGCGAGCCACGCATCAATGATCGTATCCGCGTCCCCGAGGTGCGGTTGGTTGGGCCGGCAGGCGAACAAGTAGGGATCGTCCGCATTGAAGACGCCCTCCGTTTGGCTGCCGAGTCGGACTTGGATCTGGTTGAGGTAGCACCGACGGCGAAGCCGCCGGTGTGCAAACTGATGGACTTCGGCAAGTACAAGTACGAGGCGGCCGTCAAGGCACGCGAAGCCCGGAAGAACCAGACGAACACCGTTCTGAAGGAAATCCGCTTCCGCCTCAAAATTGACAAGCACGACTATGAGACCAAGCGCGGGCACGCCCTCCGCTTCCTCGGCACCGGAGACAAGGTCAAGGCCATGATCCAGTTCCGCGGCCGCGAGCAGCAGCGTCCGGAAATGGGCATCCGCCTGCTCCAGAAGTTTGCCGAGGATGTGGCCGAGGTTGGCGTCATCGAGTCGAGCCCACGGATCGACGGACGCAACATGGTCATGGTGATCGGCCCCTTGAAGAACAAGGCCGAGGCCAAGGCTGAAGCGCGCCGCCAGCAGCAGCGGGCCGATGCCAAGGCACACAACGAGGCCGTGGCCAACGGCACCGCCCGCGTTGACGTGGACCGGAACAACAAGGCGCCGATGACGCAGTCCCTCGCGGACCTGCTTCCCCAGGGCCTGCACCTGAACGAAGGCGCCGGCGCGGCAGCCGCCCCGGCTCCCGCAGCCCAGGACGCACCCGCGGCCAGCGCCCCGGCAGCCAAGGAGGCACCCGTCGCCGCACCGGCGGCCCCCGCAGCAAAGGCCCCGGCAGCCAAGGCTCCCGAGACCAGGGTTGCGGAGTCCAAGGCCCAGCCCGCAGCCAAGGCCCCGGCCCAGCCGGCAGCCAAGGCACCTGCAGCCAAGGTGCCGGCCGCCGCGCCGAAGCCCGTGGCCGCACCCAAGCCCGTGGCTGCCAAGCCGGTCCCGATGCCCAAGCCCATGGCAAAGCCGGCCGTCAAGCCGGCAGCCCGGCCTGCTGCGAAGGCAGCAGCGAAGCCGGCGGCCAAGCCCGCCCCTGCAAAGGGCGCGGCAGCCGCCGACACCAAGAACCCAGCCGAATAGGGGATAACCCGGTTCGGCGGTGAACACACACCCCGACAGTGACCCAACCGGTCGCTGCAAGAGAACCACAGGCAGCGCCGGTGGATACGTAAGGAGACAGGTCCTCATGCCTAAAATGAAGACACACAGTGGTGCCAAGAAGCGATTCAAGCTGACCGGTTCCGGCAAGCTGCGCCGCCAGCAGGCCAACCGCCGCCACTACCTGGAGCACAAGCCCTCCAGCCTGAAGCGCCGCCTGAAGGGTGACCTCCTGGTTGCCAAGGCCGACGTCCGCAACATCAAGAAGATGCTCGGCATCTAATTTCGCAAGTCAATGGGTGTGGGTCCCGTTCCGGGCCCGGCACCCTTCCATAAACGCCTTCCCTGGCATGATTGGCTTGGGATACAAAACTTGAAGGAGTACGCACGTGGCACGTGTGAAGCGGGCGGTAAACGCCCACAAAAAGCGTCGGGTTGTTCTTGAGCGCGCAAAGGGTTACCGCGGACAGCGTTCGCGCCTGTACCGCAAGGCCAAGGAGCAGCTGCTGCACTCGTTCGTGTACAGCTACGGCGACCGCCGCAAGCGCAAGGGCGACTTCCGCCGCCTGTGGATCCAGCGCATCAATGCTGCGGCCCGCGCCAACGGCCTGACCTACAACCGCCTGATCCAGGGCCTGAAGGCTGCCGAGATCGAGGTTGACCGCCGCATGCTGGCCGACCTGGCCGTCAACGACGCCGGTGCGTTCGCCGCGCTGGTGAAGCTGGCCAAGGTCGCACTGCCGTCTGACACCTCCGCCGCGGCGGCAAAGTAACTGCACTGATGGAGCGGAACCCGGTGTTCCGTAATCCCGCAGGGGGACTGCTAAAGTCCTAAACATGAGTGAACCCGGGCGCCCGCCAGCTGATGCAATGACCAATCCTCGAGCAGATCGAGTGAGGGACGTTGCGAAGCTGGCAGGGCGCTCGGGCCGTTTAAAACGCCGGCAGTTTTTTGTGGAAGGCCCGCAGGGCGTCCGGGAGGCGCTGCAGGCCCACCGGGAGTGCCTGGAGGCCGGCGGCAGCGCCGTGGTGGAGGCCGTCTACGCCACCGTGGAATGCCTCAAACGCCACGACGAGCTGCTGGAACTGGCAGCCAACCCCGGCTCCCGGCTGCAGGTGCGCATCGCCAGCGACCTGGTCCTGCAGGCCATGACGGACACCGTCACCCCGCAGGGGATCGTGGCCGTGTGCAACTTTGTCGACGTGCCGCTGGCGGAAGTGCTGGCAGCCAAGCCGAAGCTGATCGCCATGCTGTGCCGCGTCCAGGACCCCGGCAACGCCGGGACCGTGCTGCGTGCCGCCGACGCGGCAGGGGCCGACGCGGTCATTTTCACCAGTTCCAGCGTGGACATCTACAATCCGAAGGCTGTGCGTTCCACGGCCGGCTCGCTCTTCCACCTGCCCGTGGTGCGCGGCGTCGAGCTGTCCGAGGTGGTGGACGCGGCGAAGGCGGCCGGCATCGGCATCCTGGCCGCGGACGGCTACGGTTCACTGAACCTGGACCTGCTGCAGGATGAAAGCGCCGCCCGCGCCTTTGAACAACAGATCCCCGACTCACAATATGAGCTGGAGACGCCCACCCTGTGGCTGTTCGGCAACGAGGCCCAGGGCCTGGCCGGGGAGGAAAAGGCCCTGGCCGAGCATCGCGTGGCCGTGCCGGTCTACGGCGAGGCGGAGTCGTTGAACCTTGGCACGGCCGCCACCGTCTGCCTGTACGCCAGCGCGCGTGCCCAGCGCCGCGCGGACTGAGACGCGCGCCCAACCACTACAACCACACGCTCAATCCGGGTCCGGCCCGGCCTGGGCTTTCATGAGGGGAATCCATCATGGCCCATGGCGGCGGCAACAAGGCGATCATCGCCGCGCTGGCGGCAAACCTGTCCATCGCGGTGCTGAAGTTTTTGGCGTACCTGCTGACGCAGTCCTCATCCATGCTGGCGGAATCCGTCCACTCGCTTGCGGATTCGGGCAACCAGCTCCTGCTGCTGCTTGGGGGACGCCGGGCCAAGCGGCAGGCAAGCCCGGAGCATCCCTTTGGCTACGGCCGTGAACGCTACGTGTACGCGTTCCTGGTCTCCATCATCCTTTTCAGCGTCGGCGGCGTCTTCGCGCTCTATGAAGCATATTCAAAATGGCAGCACCCCCACGCGATGGATGTGCAGTGGGCATGGGTGCCCTTGGTGGTGCTGGTGGGCTCGATCGTGCTGGAGGGGAATTCCTTCCGGACTGCCATTAAGGAATCCAACCACACCCGCGGCTCCAAGAGTTGGGTGGAGTTCATCCGGACCGCCAAGGCGCCGGAGCTGCCCGCCGTGCTGCTTGAGGACTCAGCGGCATTGCTTGGCCTGATCTTTGCCCTTTTCGGGGTGAGCCTGACCCTTGTTACCGGCAACGGGCACTGGGATGCGGCCGGCACCGGACTCATCGGCCTGCTGCTCGTCACGGTGGCCGTGGTCCTGGCCGTGGAAACAAAGTCGCTGCTGTTGGGCGAATCCGCCACGGAGGAGGACATCCGGGCCATCGAGGCGTCCCTCGTGGGACCCGGCGTGAGCAGCATCATCCACCTCAAGACCCTGCACCTGGGGCCCGAGGAACTGCTGGTGGCGGCCAAGATCGCCGTGGCGGAGTCGGAGACCGGGGCCCAGATCGCCCAGGCCATTGACGCCGCGGAAAAGCGGGTGCGCGCCGCGGTTCCCATTGCCAAGGTCATCTACCTGGAACCGGACATCCGCTCGGTGCCGAAGCAGTCCCTGCCCTAGCAGGGGGGCGCCTGGCGGAGGGCGGTGGCCTGGGCCGCCTTCGCTTCCTTCGTGCGCTTGTCGAGCAGCCCGCTGGCCAGGGCGATGCCCAGCCCCAGCACGGCCAGGACGGCGCCCACAAGCGCGGGCGCGGTAAACCCCCAGCCCCAGGAAATGACCAGACCGCCGGCGAAGGCCCCCAGTGCGTTGGCCAGGTTGAGCGCGGAGTGGTTCAGCGACGAGGCCAGGGTGGGGGCCCCGGGGGAGACGTCCAGCAGCCGGGTCTGCAGCGACGGGATCAGCATGGACCCGGAGGCGCCGATCACGAAGATCATCACGAGTGCCAGCCACTGGATGTGCACGGTAAACGCATAAAGGACCAGCATCGTGGCGATGAAGGCCATCATGAGGTAGATGCTGCCCAGCACGGACCAGTCCGCCAGCTTGCCGCCGACGAAGCTGCCCGCCACCATGCCCAGGCCGTACAGGCCCACAATTACCGGCAGGAAGTCCGCCGGGAACCCGGCGACGTCCGTCATTGTGTTGGCAACATAGGTGTAGACGGCGAAGAAGCCGCCGAACCCCACCACGCCCACCAACAGCGTCAGCCATACCTGGCCGCGCTTCAAGGCGCCCAGCTCACGGCGCAGGCTGGCATCCGGGTGGGCCTTCTGCGACGGGATGATCACGGCAATGAACACGATGGTCACCACGCCGATGAAAGCGACCAGGACGAACATGAGCCGCCAGCCGAACTGCTGGCCCACGAGCGTGGCCAGCGGCACGCCCACGACATTGGCCACGGCCAGCCCCATCATGACCATGGCGATGGCCCGGCCCCGCTTGGTGGGGGCCACGAGGGAGGCGGCCAGCACCGCCGCCACGCCAAAGTAGGCACCGTGGGGCAGGCCGGCCACAAAGCGGGTCACCATCAGCGTGGTGTAGTCCTGGGCGAAGAACGAGGACAGGTTGCCCAGTGTAAACAGGGCCATCAGCGCCAGCGCCAGCGTCTTGCGCCGCCATCGGGCACTGACGGCCACCAGCAGCGGGGCGCCCACCACGACCCCGAGGGCGTAGGCGGAGATGACATGTCCGGCCTCGGGCACCGACACACCCACTCCTGCGGCCACATTGGGCAGCAGGCCCATCATGGCAAATTCGGTGGTGCCAATGCCAAACCCGCCGATGGCCAGGGCAAAGATGGCCCAGGCGGCGGCATTGGGCGAGGCCGCCCTGGTTTGGGGCAGGGTGCCGGTGGTGGTCATGGCGGGGTCTCCCAGCGGGGCGGTTTCGCCCCCGCCGGTCGGCTTGGGGCGGGCGGCGCGACGGGCCGCAAAATAGGTGGACAGGACGGCGCTGTCCATCCCCAGTCTACTTGCGCCTATGCTGGGTCCGTGACCCCAACCAAACAAACCCCAACCAAACAAATTGTGGGCGGAGCCCTTGTGGATTCGCTGGCCCGGCCCACGCGCCTGCTCGCCGCCCGGCGGACGGCGCCGCCGGAATTTGCCGGCATGTGGGAATTCCCCGGCGGCAAGGTGGAACCCGGCGAAAGCGCCCGGGAAGCACTGCACCGCGAACTGGCGGAGGAACTGGGCATCACGGTCCGCCTGGGCGCCGAGCTGGCCGGCCCGACGCCGGAAGGCTGGCCCCTCGCCGCCCCGGCGGCCATGCGCGTCTGGCTGGCTGAGGTGACGGAGGGAGCCCCGGCACCCCTGGAAGACCACGACGAACTGCGCTGGGTGCCCCTGCACGGCACGGAAGTCCTGGAGCTGCCGTGGATTCCGGCGGACCGGCCCATCGTGCGGGCCCTTCAGGAGCTGGACACGCCTGCCTGAGGGTGTCTAATTCCCCTGCCCCTGTGCCACACTGGGGTTTAGCCCTAAAGCGCAAGGAGGTTGTGCAGTGACACCGTCCGAGAACCACAACGAATCAGCACCGGCTGAGGCTGGCAGCGCCAGCGAGGAAATGAAGGAAAAATTCCGCCAGGCGCTGGAAAACAAGAAGAACCAGCACCACGGGTCCGTGGAGGCGGCGAACGGCGCCAAGATCAGCGCCCAGCACGGGGCCGCGCAGCACAAGCGCGAATTCCGCCGCAAGAGCGGATAGCCGTGGCGGAGAAACGGGCGCAGCCCGAGGGCTAGAACAGCATCGGCGCAGCATCAAAAAGGGCAGGGGCAGTCACGGCGGCCCCTGCCCTTCGCCGTGCCCGGTTGCTGTCCTGCTTGGTGCTGTCCTGCTTGGTGCTGCCCTGGCGGGCCGTGCCGCCGCCGGGCGTCCGGTGGCCGGACCCGCCGATGGGCAGGCTGCCGGCCGGGTAGGCGGCCTCTTCCTGGCGGGGATCATGCATGAAGCCGGCCGTGCCGCCGAAGCCGTGGCGGCGCTTGGCCGCATTGACGCGTGCGGCCAGCCACTGCCGGTAGTCCCTGGGTGCGTAGGAGCCCTGGCTGTAGAGCCGCCGGTAGCGGCCCACCAGCGCCGGATGCTCCCGGGCCAGCCACTGCATGAACCACTCGCGCGTGCCCGGGCGCAGGTACAGCGCGCCGGCGCTGACCCCGGTGGCCCCCGCATGGGCCAGGGCGGCAAACAAGGCGTCAAGGCACTCCTCGGAGTCCGTCAGCCACGGCAGGATCGGCATCGACATCACCCCGCACGGCAGGCCGGCGTCGCGCAGCTTGCCGATGAGGGCCAGCCGGGACCTGGGTGCCGGCGTGCCCGGTTCGATGGCCGCGGCGAGCCCTTCATCGAGCAGGGCCAGCGAAATGCCCATGCCCACACTGACCTGGCGGCCCGCCGCCTGCAGCAGGGGGATGTCCCGGGACAGGAGTGTTCCCTTGGTGAGGATCGAAAACGGGGTGCCGGAATCGGCCAGGGCGGAGATGATGCCGGGCATGAGCCGGTACCTGCCCTCGGCGCGCTGGTACGGATCGGTGTTGGTGCCCAGTGCCACATGCGCACGGCACCAGGAGGGCTTGTGCACCTCCCTGCGCAGCACCTCGGCCACGTTGACCTTGACCACCACCTGTGAGTCAAAGTCAGCCCCGGCGTCGAGGTCCAGGTAGGTGTGGGTCTTCCGGGCAAAACAGTAAACGCACGCGTGGGAACACCCGCGGTAGGGGTTGACGGTCCACTCAAACGGCATCGACGAGGTGGCGGGCACCTTGTTCAGGGCGCTCTTTGACAGCACCTCGTGGAAGGTGATGCCGGCAAACCCGGGCGTCTGTACGCTCTTGACCAGGCCGGCCAGGGGGAGCAGCGGGGCTGCCGCCGGCACGCCCTCGAGGGCCAGGGGCGGCTGGTTGAGTTGCTGTGCGTTCCACCTCATGGAAATTATTCGAACATATTTTCTAGCTTTCGTCAATGGCGGCAAAGGGCGCGGCGCCCTCCCTGCCGGCGGGGCCGGAATATGGTCCACATCACATCATGGCGCGCTAGGCTGTGGGCAGGAGGCGACGATGCCTCCCTGCAGAGGTAGAAGGAGCCGTCATGACGAACCTGGCCACCATGGTGGGCGTGTCCGCACAAAGAAACCCGTCAGGCACCGCGATCAAGATGGACGACATTGAGATTTCCTTCGCCGCCCTGGAAGTGCTCAGCGGCAAGGTGGCCGCGCTGCTGGCGGACCGGGGCATCAAGCCGGGGGACCGGGTGGCCCTGATTTCGCCGAACCTGCCGCAGATGCCGCCCATCTATTACGGGATCCTGCGATACGGGGCCATCGTGGTGCCCCTGAACCCGCTGTTGAAGGCGCGCGAGGTGGCCTACCACCTGAGGGATTCCGGCGCGTCGCTCGCGTTTGCCTGGGAGGGGGTCATGGCGGAGGTGGCACCCGCCGCCGCTGAAACCGGCACCGCCATCATCCCCATCGACGCCGGCTTCATGGCCCTGCTCGGGCCCCTGGACCCCATCGCCGGGGTGGCCCCGGCGGAGGCCGGCGATACCGCCGTCATTCTCTACACCTCGGGCACCACGGGCAAGCCCAAGGGGGCGGAGCTGACGCATGAAAACCTGCGCAGCAATGCCGAAGTGTCCGTCAGCCTGTTCAGCAGCCGCGACGGGGACGTCATTTTTGGCGGCCTGCCGTTTTTCCACATCTTCGGCCAGACCTGCGCCCTGAACTCGGCCGTGCTGGCCGGTGCCACGGTGACCATCCTGCCCAAGTTCGACCCCGTCAAGGCACTGGAGATCATCCAGCGGGACAAGGTCACCATCTTCGAGGGCGTCCCCACCATGTACATTGCCCTTTTGCGCACGCCCGGGCGCGGTAACTACGACCTCTCCAGCCTGCGCCTGGCAGCGTCCGGCGGCTCGCCGCTGCCGCTGGAAATCCTGCATGAGTTTGAAAGCACCTTTGGCGCCACCATGCTCGAAGGCTACGGATTGTCCGAGACGTCGCCGGTGGTCACCTTCAACCAGGTGGACGGCATCCGCAAGCCGGGGTCCGTGGGAACGGCGGTGACCGGTGCGCAGCTGCGGGTGGTCGATGAGGCGGGGAACGACGTCGAACCCGGCGCGGTGGGGGAGATCGCCGTGGCGGGCCCGTACGTGATGAAGGGCTACTGGAACAATCCGGAGGCCACCGCGGCGGCCATTCCGGATGGCTGGTTCCGCACCGGGGACCTCGGCCGCCGGGACGGGGACGGTGTCTTCTTCATCGTTGACCGGAAGAAGGACATGATCCTGCGCGGCGGCTACAACGTCTACCCGCGCGAAGTCGAGGAGGTGCTCTACGAACACCCGGCCGTGGCCGAGGCCGCCGTTGTGGGCCGCCCCGACGACGTCCACGGCGAGGAAATCTATGCGGCGGTGGCGCTCAAGGCCGGGGCCGACGGCGCCGATGACCCGGCAGCGCTCGCAGAGAACATCCGCGGCTTTGTCAAGGACCGGGTGGCCGCCTACAAGTACCCGCGCCGCGTGGTCATCATGGACGCGCTGCCCAAGGGCCCCACGGGAAAGATCCTCAAGCGCGAGATCACGATTCCGCAGGCCTGAATCCCGCAGGCCCGCGGTGCAGGGCCGCGCCGGAGCCCTAGAGCAGCTCCCACGTCACGGTGACGGACGCCGAGACATTGCCTTGGCCCGGTTCAATCTTCATGGACGCGTCCGCGGACATGGCTGCGGCCCGGGCAAACAGGGGCTTGGGGCCGGGCAGGGCGGGCCCGGCTTCGGCGATGGAGCGCACTGTGCCGAGCCTGCGCCCGGCCATGCCCGCGTAGAGCTCGGCGGCCCGCCTGGCGTCGGCCCAGGCCAGGGTGCGGGCCGCATCCTGGGCGGCCGTGGCATCGGACAGGGCGGGGGTCAGCCCGTTGAGCCGGACGCTGTCGTTGCCCGAATCCACCACCGCGGCAATGACGTCCTCAGCGCCGTCGTCGTAGCGCAGGAGAACATTCAGGGTTGAGGAGACCGTGTAGCCGGTGACGACGGGGGCGGCGCGGTCCTGCCAGCGCGTGTCCACCCGGACGTCCAGTGCCGTGGAGCTGACGGCCCCGGGGGGCACCTGCAGGGCGAGGAGCCGTGCCTGCACGGCGTTGAGCGCCTCCGTGGCAGCCGCGTACGCAGCGCGGACGGTGCCGCGCTGGGCCTCGATGCCGACGTTGATGTGGAACTGGTCCGGCGCCGCGGGGACGGTGCCCTGTCCAGTGAGCGTCACGGCGTCCGGTGTGGTGGTCTCACCCATGCTGATGCCTCCCTGCTGCCGGCCGACGGCGGCCGCCCCGCCTGTCGCTGGTGCCGAAGCTGTGTTGTTGCCAAGCTACGTCCGGCGCAGGGCGCGGCGCAAGGCCGGCAGCCGGGCGATGGTGGGCAGCTGCCGGTAGCCGCCGGCCGCCAGGCCCGCATTGCGTTCAAAGAAGTTCCGGCTCCCGGGATCCCCCGTGCGCCACCACGAATACCCGGCGCAGGCGGCGTAGAGGGGCAGGAACGGCAGCCCCAGGCACCAGGCATATTGCGTGGCATGGCCCGCCTCGTGTGCCAGCAGCTCCGGGCGGGAGTCGATGAAGGCCCGGTCCGCCCGGTAGAAAACGACACTGCCCACCGTAAACGCCCCGGCGAGCGGCAGTGCGGGCCGGTAGCCGGTGCCCAGCAGCAGTCCCTGTGGGCCCGGCTCAACCCGGGTGCGCGCCAGTGCAGCAAGGAGCAGGCCCGCAGGGGTGGAAAGGTTCAGCATGTTGGCCCACTGCCGGGCCCGCAGGGCGGCCCTCACGGTGCCGTTGCCGTGGCCGGGGGCGCGGGCAGGTCCTTGGGCTGCGGGGCCGGTAGGCGCACGGCCTTCAAAACCGTGGTCTGCACAACTGTCAGCCGGGCCAGCGCCTCCTTGGGTCCCTCCTTGGCCTTCCCGCACGCTGTCAGCGGCCACTGCACATGGACCGCCCGGCCCCCGGCGTCCACCAGCCAAAGGTCCGGGATGATTTCCAGGTTTGCCTCGCACACCAGCTTTCCCAGGGCCCGGTCACTGGGGGAGCGCAGGACCTTCACGAGGGGCGCCAGATCCCCCGTGAACCTCTTCTGCGTTATGGTCCGCCACGTGCCCCGGGCGTCCGTGGCGTTGGGGCCGAAGGCAGTGCATTCCACTGCCGCGGCAGGCTCGAAGCCCGCCGGAATACTGCCCATGTCCTTGGCGGACGGGTCGGCCGTGCCGTTGCCTTCATACCAGCGGGCCGTCGTCAGGCAGTCAGCGCCGGCGAGGACCCGTGCAGGCGGGGGAGTGAACTGCTCGACGGCGCCGGACGGCCGCGTGTCGATGGTCTTCGACGATGACACCGGCAGGGCCGCCAGGGCCTCCCGGGTCCCGGGCTTGGGGAATCCGCAGCCGGTGCGCGGCCACTGGACGTGGACGGCCTTGCCACGGGCATCAACCAGCCACAGGTCCGGAATGGTTTCCGCCATGGAGACACACGCGCCGCCCTCCTCCCGGTCGCTGGGTTGTGCCAATGCCGCCAGCAGGGGCCCGTAGTTCCCCGCGTGGTGCTCTTCCAGGATGGTGGCCCGGGCCGGCTCCGGGCCGGCCTGGGGGACGATGCGCTGCCCCGGCGGGCACACGACGACGTCCACCGGCACAAAGCCCCGGGGCACACTGCCCATCTTGTCCGCCACCGCAGGAGGCGCCGTCATGAGGGGCTCATTCCAATATGGGGTGGCCAGGCAATCCACCTTGTCCTGCAGGGCGGCCGGTGCCGGCTGGTAGTGCGTGGGGCGGGCTGCGAAGGGGGCGCCGCACCCGGACAGGAAGAGTGCGAGGACGGCCGAAAGCGAAAGGAGGAAGGCCGGCGTCGTACGCCTTGGCAGCTGGAATGAACGGGCGCCCATTCCCTGAGCCTAGCAACGCGCGCGCAGGAAGGGGATGGCGAATGGGCAACGAGTCACTGCCGTGGGGGCGGCGGAAGGCCCGGCCGCCATTCAAAAACCGTGCGGGCCGTCATTTAGACTGGGTGTGGCGGCCCGCGCTGACCGCCGCTTACCCGCACACGAGCTTAGGTAAAAACTGCAGATGTCTGACACGCCCCAGAAGACGGCCGCCGCGCCCGAATCGACCACCACCCCCGCCGTCCCGGACCCGCTGGACGAGGCCGCCGTCGGCGCCGCCGTCGAGCAGGCGCTCGCAGCCATCGCGGCCGCCGCCACCCTGGAGGAGCTCAAGGCCGCCCGCCTCGCGCACACCGGCGAAAAGTCGCCGCTGAGCCTGGCCAACCGGGGGATCGGCGGGCTGTCCAAGGAATTCAAGGCCGCCGCCGGCAAGCTCATGGGGGCCTCCCGGGGCCGTGTTGCCAAGGCGCTCGCAGCCCGCACCGAGGTGCTCGAGGCCGAGGACGCCGCCCGCATCCTGGTGGAGGAAACGGTCGACGTCACCGCCGCCCCGCGCCGCCGCCGTGCCGGCGCCCGCCATCCGCTGTCCACCCTTCAGGACCGCGTGTGCGACATCTTCGTGGGCATGGGCTGGGAAATTGCCGAAGGCCCGGAGCTGGAATCCGAGTGGTTCAACTTTGACGCCCTGAACTTCAAGCCGGACCACCCGGCCCGCGAAATGCAGGACACCTTCTTCGTGGAGCCGCCCGAGGCCCACCTGCTCCTGCGCACCCACACCTCCCCGGTGCAGGTCCGCTCCCTGCTGGAACGCGAGCTGCCCGTCTACGTGCTGTGCCCCGGCAAGGTGTTCCGCACCGACGAGCTCGACGCGACGCACACCCCCGTGTTCCACCAGTTTGAGGGCCTGGCCATCGACAAAAAGCTGTCCATGGCGGACCTGCGCGGCACCCTGGAGCACTTTGCCCGGCTCATGTTCGGCGACGAGGCCAGCATCCGCCTGCGCCCGAACTACTTCCCCTTCACCGAGCCCTCCGCCGAACTGGACATCTGGCACCCCGGCGCCAAGGGCGGCCCGCGCTGGATTGAGTGGGGCGGCTGCGGCATGGTCAACCCGAACGTGCTGCGCGCGGCCGGGATCGACCCGGACGAGTATTCAGGCTTTGCCTTCGGCATGGGGATCGAGCGGACCCTGATGTTCCGCAACGAGGTCACCGACATGCACGACATGATCGAGGGCGACATACGATTCAGCGAACACTTTGGGATGGAGATCTAGGCCCGTGCGTATTCCACTGACTTGGCTGCGCGAGTATGCGCAGGTGCCGGCAGGAGCAACTGCAGAAGACGTCATGACTGAGCTGGTCAAGGTTGGCTTTGAGGAAGAGGCCGTCCACCGGCCCCTGGACTCCATCAGCGGCCCCGTTGTGGTGGGCCGGGTGCTGTCCAAGGAACCCGAGCCGCAGAGCAACGGCAAGACCATCAACTGGTGCTCCGTCCGTGTGGTTCCCGAAGGCGCCACGCAGGCCCTCGAAGGGGACGGCATTGACCCCTCCGGCGTGCAGGGCATCGTGTGCGGTGCCCACAACTTTGAGGTGGGGGACAAGGTGGTGGTCACCCTGCCCGGCGCCGTGCTGCCCGGCGACTTCCGCATTTCCCCGCGCAAGACCTACGGCCACGTCTCGGCAGGCATGATCGCCTCCGTGCGCGAGCTGGGCATGGGCGAGGAGCACGACGGCATCCTGGTGCTCTCCACCCTGGGCCTGGACCCGGAGCCGGGCACCGACGCGCTGGAACTGCTGGGCCTGCGGGACGAGGCCGCCGAAATCAACGTGACCCCGGACCGCGGCTACGTGTTCAGCATCCGCGGCGCCGCCCGAGAGTATGCCCACGCCACGGGCACGCCCTTTATGGATCCGGCGTCCTTGGTTTCCGTCACGCCCGCGTCGGGTCCGGGGTACCCCGTCCGCCTCGAGGACCAGGCACCCATCTACGGGCTGCCCGGCTGCGACCGCTTCGTGGCCCGTACCGTGCACGGCATCAACGCGGCCGCGCCAACCCCCACCTGGATGTCCTCCCGCCTGCGCCTGGCGGGCATCCGCTCCATCTCGCTGCCCGTGGACATCTCCAACTACGTCATGCTGGAGCTGGGCCAGCCGCTGCACTTCTACGACGCCGACAAGCTCTCCGGCGACATCGTGGTGCGCCGCGCCGCCGCCGGGGAAACCCTGCAGACCCTGGATGGGAAGGTGCGCAAGCTGGACACCGAGGACCTGCTCATCACGGACGCCTCCGGCGCCATCGGCGTGGCCGGCGTCATGGGCGGGGCCGCCACCGAGGTCACCCCGGCGACCACCTCCGTCCTCATCGAGGCCGCCCACTTCGAGGAAGTCTCGATCGCCCGCTCGCGCCGCCGCCACAAGCTGCCCTCCGAGGCATCCAAGCGCTTTGAGCGCGGCGTGGACTGGGAGGTGGCCGACGAGGCCGCCCAGCGCGCCGTGAACCTGCTCGTGGAACTGGCCGGCGGCACCGAGGACACCACGGCGACGGACGTGGGCACGGAGCCGGCGCCCGTCACCGTGTTCCTGCCGGCCGGATTCGCCTCCGCCCGCATCGGCATCGACTTCACGCCGGAGCAGGTGGTGGACTCCCTGACCGACCTGGGAGCCGGTGTTGAGGAGGCCGACGGCGGCTGGAACGTCACGGCCCCGAGCTGGCGCCACGACCTGGCCACCCCCGAGGACCTCACGGAGGAAGTGGCCCGCCTGGTGGGCTACGACGCGATTCCCGCCACCCTGCCCATCGCCCCTCCGGGCCGGGGCTACTCCCGCACCCAGCAGCAGCGCCGGCGCGCCGTCCAGGCCCTGGCGGACTCCGGGCTGACGGAAATCCTCGCCTACCCGTTCGTGTCCAAGGCCGCGAACGACACCTTTGGCGTGGCCGAGGCGGGCGCCCCCCGCGGGGCCGTCAAGCTCGCCAACCCGCTGAGCGAGGAGTTCGGCTACCTGCGCACCTCGGTGCTGCCGGGCCTGATTGACACGGCGAAGCGCAACCACTCGCGCGGCTTCACCGACCTGGCATTGTTCGAATCCGGCCTCGTGTTCCTGCCCTCGGGCACCTTTGGCACGGCGTCCATCCCGCCGCTCGGCGCCAAGCCGTCCGACGACGTCCTGGACGCCTTGTACGACGGCATCCCCTACCAGCCGCTCACGATCGGCGCCGTCTTTACCGGCAGGGACACCGCCGCCGCACCCGGCCACACGCCGCGGGCCTGGGACTGGGCCGACGCCATCGACGCCGCACGCCTCGTGGCCGATGTGACCGGCGTGGACCTGGTGGTGGAGCAGGGCTCGCACCAGGCCTTCCACCCCGGCCGCGCCGCCGTGCTGAAGCTGCGCTCGGGCGAGGTGGTGGGCCATGCCGGTGAGCTGCATCCACGCCTGCTGGCCGAGCAGCACCTGCCGGCGCGCACCGTGGCCATGGAGATCAACGCCAGCATGGTCTTTGACGCCGCCCCGGACGTGATCGTGGCCAGGCCGATCTCCACCTTCCCGGTGGCCACCCAGGACGTGGCCCTGGTGGTGCCGGCGGAAATTCCGGCAGCCGAGGTGCTGGCCACCCTGCGCGAAGGAGCCGGGGAGCTGCTTGAGGACGTGGCACTGTTCGACGAATACCACGGCAAGGGCATCCCGGAGGCGAGCAAGTCGCTCGCCTTCGGGCTGCGCTTCCGGGCCGCGGACCGCACGCTGACGGCCGACGAGGCCTCCGCCGCCCGCGCGGCCGCCGTCGAACTGGCCGGCGAACGCTTCGGGGCCACCCAGCGGTAGGGTCCGTGGCGGGGTTACGGGACCAGGATGACCTTGCCCGTGGTCTGCCGGGCCTGGAGCGCCGAGTGGGCGGCGCCGGCCTCGGCCAGCGGGAAGCGGGCGCCAATGCGGGCGGTCAGCTTTCCGGCCGCCGCCGCGTTGAAGACGTCGGCGGAACGCCAGCGGCGCTCCTGCGGATTGCGCAGGTAGTGCACCAGCGTGGGACGGGTGACAAACAGGGATCCGGAGGAATTGAGGCGCTGCAGGTCAAACGGCGGCACCTGCCCGGACGCCCCGCCAAAGAGCACGAGCGTCCCCCTGATCCGCAACGACGCCAGGGAACCTTCAAAGGTGTCCTTCCCGACGCCGTCGTACACCACGTCGACGCCTTCGCCGTTGGTGAGCTCACGGACGGCCTCGGCGAAACCGTCGTACCGCAGGACGTCGTCGGCCCCGGCTACGCGGGAAAGCTCCTCCTTTTCATCCGTCGACACGGTGGTGATGACCCGGGCCTCGCGCTCCTTGAGCATCTGGGTCAGCAGCAGGCCCACGCCTCCGGCGCCGGCGTGCAGCAGCACCGTCTGGCCGGGTTCCACATGGTAGGTGGAATTCATCAGGTAGTGGGCCGTCATGCCCTGCAGCGGCAGGGCCGCGGCGACGTCCAGGGGCAGCGCGGAGGGCACCGGCAGCGCCTTGTCCGCCGGGAAGATGGCATATTCGGCGTAGCAGCCCACGCCCTCGGCCGTGGCCACGTGGTCGCCCACGGCAAATTCCTCGACCCCGGGACCGAGCGCCACCACGGTCCCGGACGCCTCGGCCCCCGGGGTGAAGGGGAACGGGACGTTGTAGGTGCCGTCGCGCTGGTAGGTCTCAATGAAGTTCACGCCGACGGCGGCGATGCGCACCAGAAGCTGGCCTGGCCCGGCCTCGGGAACCGGCACTTCCTTCAGTGCCAGGACCTCGGGACCGCCGGGGGCGTCGGCAACGATGGCACGGTTTCGCGAGGTCATGGTGTACTCCACTTCTGTTCAAATTCCCGGGGACGTCAACTGCATTGGATCGGCGCCTGCCACCAAAGGCGGAAGCGATGTTTACATCATAGGTGCGAAAATTCCCCGGTCGCCTGAACTTCATGGATAAATATCGGCATCTATGAATAATTCTGCTGTATAGTCGTTTTATGACGATTTCAGTAGCCGTTTCCGGAGCCAGCGGATATGCCGGGGGAGAGGTGCTCCGCCTCCTGGCCAGCCACCCGGACGTGACCATCGGGGCCATCACCGCCCACAGCAACGCCGGCACCCGCCTGGGTGAACTGCAGCCGCACCTCCATGCACTGGCCGACCGCATCCTGGTCGACACCACGGTGGACAACCTCGCCGGGCACGACGTCGTCTTCCTCGCCCTCCCGCACGGCAAGTCCGCCGCCATCGCGGCCCAGCTGCCGGCCGACACCCTCGTGATCGACGCCGGTGCCGACCACCGCCTGCAGTCGGCCGAGGCCTGGGAAAAGTTTTACGGCTCCCCGCACGCCGGCACCTGGCCCTACGGCCTGCCCGAACTGCCCGGCGCCCGGGCGAAGCTGCAGGGTGCCAAGCGGATCGCGGTCCCCGGATGCTACCCCACCAGCTCGCTGCTTGCCCTGATGCCCGGCTTTAGCGCCGGCGCCCTGCTGCCGGACGACGTCGTCATCGTGGCAGCCTCGGGCACCTCCGGCGCGGGGAAGGCCGCCAAGATCAACCTGATCGGCTCCGAAGTCATGGGTTCCATGAGCCCGTACGGGGTCGGTGGCGGGCACCGGCACACGCCGGAAATCCAGCAGGGCCTCTCCGAGGCGTCCGGCCTCGACGTCAAGGTGTCCTTCACGCCCACCCTGGCCCCCATGAGCCGCGGCATCCTCGCGACCGCCACGGCCAAGGTGGCACCCGGATTTGCGGCCGGCCTGGGCGGGCAGGACCTGGCCGCGGCCCTGCGCCGGACCTGGGTCGACGCCTACGCCGGCGAACCGTTCGTGAAGGTCCTTCCGGAGGGCCAGTGGCCCTCCACCAAGTCGGTGCAGGCCTCCAACTACGCGGCCCTGCAAATCGCCTACGACCCCAACGTCAACCGGGTGGTGGCCTGCTGCGCCATCGACAACCTCACCAAGGGGACCGCCGGCGGGGCGGTACAGTCAATGAACATTGCCCTCGGCCTGGCGGAAAGCACCGGCCTGTCCTTCCAAGGAGTAGCACCATGAGCGTCACAACTGCACAGGGCTTCCGGGCCGCCGGCGTCACCGCCGGACTGAAAAAATCCGGCAACCCCGACCTCGCCCTGGTGGTCAACGACGGCCCGCAGCGCAGCGCCGCCGCCGTGTTCACCTCCAACCGCGTTGCCGCCGCGCCGGTCCACTGGTCCCGGACGGTCCTGGGCGACGGGCGCGTGGACGCCGTGGTGCTCAACTCCGGCGGCGCCAACGCCTGTACCGGGCCCGAGGGCTTCCAAAACACGCACACCACCGCCGAGAAGGTGGCCGACGTGCTGGGCATTTCCGCCACGGACGTTGCCGTCTGCTCCACGGGCCTCATCGGCGAGCAGCTCCCCATGGACAAGATCCTGCCGGGCGTGGAGGCTGCCGCGGCAGCGCTGGCGGCCGACGGCGGGGCCGGTGCCGCCGCCGCGATCATGACCACCGACACCGTCCCGAAGGAAACGGCCTGGACATCCGCCCCCGACGCGAACGGCAACAGCTACACGATTGGCGGCATGGCCAAGGGCGCCGGCATGCTGGCCCCCGGGCTGGCCACCATGCTGGTGGTCATCACCACCGACGCCGAGGTGGCCCCCGAAGGGCTTGACGCGGCCCTGCGCGACGCCGTCCGCCCCACCTTCAACCGTGCCGACTCCGACGGCTGCATGTCCACCAACGACACAGTGCTGCTGCTGGGCTCCGGCGCCTCGACCGTGATCCCCGACATGGACGAGTTCACCGCCGGCCTGACCACGGTCTGCGCCACCCTGGCCCGCGCCCTGATCGCCGACGCCGAAGGCGCCAAGCACGACATCGCCATCACCACCGTCAACGCGGACAGCGAACGCGACGCCGAGATCGCCTCCCGGGCCGTGGCCCGCTCCAACCTGTTCAAGTGCGCCATCTTCGGCAACGACCCCAACTGGGGCCGCGTGCTCTCCGCTGTCGGAACCACCGACGCCGTGTTCGACCCGAACGAGATCAACGTCAGCATCAACGGCGTCCAGATCTGCCGCAAGGGCGCCATTGGCGACTCCCGCGACCTCGTGGACCTGGCCGGGCGCGAAGTCACCGTCGAGATCGACCTGCGCGCCGGCGCCGCCTCCGCGACCATCTGGACGAACGACCTGACCCATGACTACGTCGAAGAAAACAGCGCCTACTCGTCGTAGGTCCGGCGGCCGGGCCTGCCCCGGGGGCCGGCAACGGCGAAGAATTGAAGGAAGAGAATGATGGATTCGGTGGAAACCGCGCAGGACAAGGCAGCGTCGCTGATTGAGGCGCTGCCGTGGATCCAGCAATTTGCCGGCACCGTGGTGGTGGTCAAGTACGGCGGCAACGCCATGATCAACGACGACCTCCGGCGGGCGTTTGCCGAGGACATCGTGTTCATGCACCACGTGGGCATCAAGCCCGTGGTGGTGCACGGCGGCGGTCCGCAGATCAACGCGATGCTCAAGCGCCTGGACATCAAGAGCGAGTTCAAGGGCGGCCTGCGCGTCACCACGCCCGAGGCCATGGACGTGGTCCGCATGGTCCTGACCGGGCAGGTGGGCCGCGAACTGGTGGGCCTGATCAACTCCCACGGCGCCTACGCCGTGGGGCTGTCCGGCGAGGACGGGGCGCTGCTGCAGGCCGAACGCACCGGCACCGTCGTGGACGGGCTGCCCGTGGACCTGGGCCTGGTCGGCGAGGTGGTGGGCGTGAACCCCGGCGCCATCATCGACCTGCTGGAGGCCGGGCGCATCCCCGTCATCTCCACCGTGGCGCCCGAGGTGGGCGACGCCTCCACCGTACTGAACGTCAACGCGGACACCGCGGCCTCGGCCCTGGCCGTCGCCCTGGGCGCCTCGCGCCTGGTCATCCTGACCGACGTCGAAGGCCTCTACGCCAACTGGCCGGACAAGTCATCCCTGTTGTCCTCCCTGGGCGCCGGCGAACTGCGCGCCATGCTGCCGTCGCTGGAATCGGGGATGATCCCCAAGATGGGCGCCTGCCTGAACGCTGTCGACGGCGGGGTGGCCCGCGCCGCCGTCGTCGACGGGCGCAGCGCGCATTCAATGCTGCTGGAACTGATGACCACCGCCGGCAACGGCACCCAGGTTTTTCCCGACGAAGAGGACGCATCATGAGTGAGGAAACGGCCGGGGCCAGCCCGGAAAACACCAGTGCCGAAGGGCTCCGGACGGCCAACGGCCAGTCCGTGCAGCTCCCCGCCACGGCAGCCGCCGTGACAGGCACGGGCACCGGCGAGCAGTGGCTGGCGCGCTACGGCAATGCGCTGATGGGTGTCTTTGGCAGCCCGCAGCGCGTCCTCGTGCGTGGTGCCGGTGCCGTGGTGTGGGACGCCGACGGCAAGGAGTACCTGGACCTGTTGGGCGGGATCGCCGTTAACGCGCTGGGCCACGCCCACCCCTTTGTCACCTCCGTGATCGCCAGCCAGTTGGCCACCCTGGGCCACGTTTCGAACTTTTTCACCAGCCCCACCCAGATTGCGCTGGCCGAAAAGCTGCTGGAACTGAGCAACGCGCCCCAGGGCTCCAAGGTGTTCTTCGCCAATTCCGGCACGGAGGCCAACGAGGCGGCGTTCAAGCTCGCCCGGGCCCACGGCAAGGCACACCCGGCCGCGGACGGACGGGAACGCAGCACCATCCTGGCCCTCGAAGGCGCCTTCCACGGCCGCACCATGGGCGCCCTGGCGCTGACCGCCAAGCAGGCCTACCGGGAACCGTTCGAACCCATGCCCGGCGGTGTCCGGCACATCCCGTTCAACGACATCGAGGCGTTGAAGGAAGCACTTGATGACACGGTGGCCGCCTTCGTGATCGAACCCGTCCAGGGCGAGGCCGGCGTCCGCCCGCTCTCCGACGCGTACCTGCGCGCCGCACGCGAGCTGGCCACGCAGGCCGGCGCGCTGCTCATCGTTGACGAGGTGCAGACCGGCGTGGGCCGCACAGGGGACTGGTTCGCCGGGCTCGCCGCCGGCATCCAGCCGGACGCCATGACCCTGGCCAAGGGCCTGGGCGGGGGATTCCCCATCGGCGCCATCGTCACCTTTGGCGAAGGGCCGTCATCGCTCCTGTCCGCCGGCCAGCACGGCACCACGTTCGGCGGGAACCCGGTGGCCACGGCTGCGGCCCTGGCCACGCTGCACGTGCTTGAGGCCCAGGACGTGCTGGCCAACGTGCGCGCCGTCAGCCGCATCTTCGCCGACGGCCTGGCCGGGATCGACGCCGTCACCGAGGTCCGTGCGCACGGCCTGCTGATCGGCTTTGACCTGGACCGGCCCGTCGCCGCCGGCGTGGTGACGGCCGCCCTCGACGCCGGCTTCATCGTCAACGCGCCCCGTCCCACCACCATCCGGCTGGCCCCGCCGCTGAACCTGACGGCCGAACAGGCCGCCTCGTTCCTGGCGGCACTGCCCGCCCTCATCGACACGGCCGTTGCGGCCCAGTCCACCGAAGGAGCATCCTGATGACCCGGCACTTTTTGGTTGACACCGACCTCAGCCCCTCGGAGCAGGCGGAGGTCCTGACCCTGGCCGCCAGGCTGAAAAAGGCCCCCTATTCCAAGAGCACCTTTGCCGGCGACGGCGCGGGCGCGCAGACCGTGGCCGTGATCTTTGACAAGACCTCCACCCGGACCCGCGTGTCCTTCGCCGCCGGCGTGGCCGCACTGGGCGGCAACCCGCTGATCATCAACCCCGGCGAGGCCCAGATCGGCCACAAGGAATCCGTGGCGGACACCGCCCGGGTGCTCGAGCGCATGGTTTCCACCATCGTGTGGCGCACCTACGCCCAGGAGGGCCTGGAGGAAATGGCCGCCCATTCCAGGGTGCCCGTCATCAACGCCCTTTCCGACGACTACCACCCGTGCCAGCTGCTCGCGGACCTGCTCACCATCCAGGAACACAAGGGCAAACTGGCCGGCCTCACCATGACGTACATGGGCGATTCCGCCAACAACATGGCCAACTCCTACCTGCTGGCCGGCGTCACGGCCGGCATGCACGTGCGCATCACCGGACCCGAAGGGTACCTGCCCGCCGCCGCTGTGGTGGCCGCCGCCGAGGAACGGGCCGCCCTCACCGGCGGTTCCGTGCTGGTCACCACGGATGTGGACCGCGCCGTCGCCGGGGCCGACGTCCTGGTCACCGACACCTGGGTGTCCATGGGCCAGGAGGCCGAGAAGGAGGCGCGCCTGCAATTGTTCCAGGACTACGCGCTCGACGACGCCGCCCTCGCCAAGGCGGATGCCGGCGCAATAGTCCTCCACTGCCTGCCGGCCTACCGCGGCTACGAAATCACCGGCTCCGTCATCGACGGCCCGCAGTCCGTGGTGTGGGACGAGGCAGAAAACCGCCTGCACGCGCAGAAGGCCCTCATGGTATGGCTGGTGGAACAGACCGCGGCCGAGGACGCGCTGGCCCTGCAGGCCGCCACGGAAGCGGCCGGCGCCTGACCATGTCCAGGACTTCCGCCGGCGGTGCCATGCCGGCCACCAAGACGGCCCGCCAGGCCCGCGTGACGGCCCTGCTGGCCAGCCGGGCCGTGCGTTCCCAGGCGGAGCTGGCCACCCTGCTGGCCGACGACGGACTGGTGGTGGGGCAGGCCACCCTGTCCCGGGACCTGGTGGAACTGCGGGCCTACCGGGTCCGGGGCAAGGACGGCGGGCTGATCTACGCCGTCCCCCGGGAGGGAGGGGAACGCGGCGTCCATTCGCCGTCGTCCCAGGAACTGCTGGACACCCGGCTGGTCCGGCTGTGCGGGGAACTGCTCGTCACCGCCGAGGCATCGGCCAACATTGCCGTGCTGCGCACCCCGCCGGGGGCGGCGAACTTCCTGGCCCTGGCCATTGACCATTCGGTCATGCCGAGCATCCTGGGCACCATCGCCGGGGACGACACCGTCATGATCATCACCCGGGACCCCCAGGGCGGGGCCCAGGTGGCTGAACGCTTCCTGCAGTTTGCCGCCGAATCGGGCGCGGCGGGGTAATGGCCCCGCCAACCGCCTACCCTAGAACCACGGGAACCAAAGAACCACAAGAACACCATCCGTCGACGCCGCAGGCCCGAACGGACGCCATCAAATTCAGTGATAAAAGGAGAAAAGAACGTGACTGAGCGCATTGTATTGGCCTACTCCGGTGGCCTCGACACATCCGTTGCCATCGGCTGGATCGGCGAAGCGACGGGGGCCGAGGTCATCGCCGTGGCCGTGGACGTCGGACAGGGCGGGGAATCCCTGGAGGACATTCGCCAGCGCGCCCTGGCCTGCGGCGCCGTCGAAGCCTACGTGGCCGACGCACGCGACGAATTCGCCAACGACTACGCCATGCCCACCCTGAAGGCCAACGCCCTCTACCAGGGCCACTACCCGCTGGTGTCCGCGATTTCCCGGCCCGTGATCGTCAAGCACCTGGTGAAGGCAGCCCGCGAATTTGGCGCCACCACCGTCGCCCACGGCTGCACCGGCAAGGGCAACGACCAGGTCCGCTTCGAGGTCGGCATCCAGACCCTGGGCCCGGACCTGAAGTGCATCGCCCCCGTCCGGGACCTGGCGCTGACCCGCGACAAGGCCATCGCCTTCGCCGAGGCCAACAACCTGCCCATCGTGACGACCAAAAAGAACCCGTACTCGATCGACCAGAACGTCTGGGGCCGGGCCGTGGAAACCGGGTACCTCGAGGACATCTGGAACGCGCCCACCAAGGACATCTACGACTACACGGCCACCCCGGAATTCCCGCCGGCACCGGACGAGGTCATCATCACCTTCGCCCAGGGCGTCCCCGTCGCGATCGACGGCCACAAGGTGACCCCGCTGCAGGCCATCCAGGAACTGAACCGCCGCGCCGGCGCGCAGGGCGTGGGCCGGATCGACGTCGTCGAGGACCGCCTGGTGGGCATCAAGTCCCGCGAAATCTACGAAGCCCCGGGCGCCATGGCGCTGATCACCGCGCACAAGCACCTCGAAGACATCACCGTCGAGCGCGAACAGGCCCGCTTCAAGTCCACCGTGGGCCAGCGCTGGGCTGAACTGGTCTACGACGGCCAGTGGTTCTCCCCGCTCAAACGCTCCCTGGACGCCTTCATCGAGGACACCCAAAAGTACGTCTCCGGCGACATCCGCATGACCCTCCACGGCGGGCAGGCGATCGTCAACGGCCGCCGCTCCGACACCTCGCTGTACGACTTCGACCTGGCCACCTACGACACCGGGGACACCTTCGACCAGTCGCAGGCCCGCGGCTTCATCGAGCTGTGGGGCATGTCCTCCAAGGTCGCCTCCACCCGCGACCAGCGCGTCGCAGGGAAGTAGCCGGCGGTGGTCGAGACCCACGGGACCAACGAGGGCGCACTCTGGGGCGGACGCTTCCAGGGCGGGCCGGCCGACGCGCTGGCCGCGCTGAGCAAGTCCACCCACTTTGACTGGCGCCTGGCCCTGTACGACATTGCCGGGTCCAAGGCCCACGCCCGTGTCCTGAACACGGCAGGGCTGCTCGACGACGGCGAGCTGGCCGGCATGCTCAACGCGCTCTCGGACCTGGAGGCAGACGTCAAGTCCGGCGCCTACGGCCCGGCGGCGACCGACGAGGACGTACACGGTTCGCTGGAACGCGGCCTGATCGAACGGGCCGGCGCCGCGCTGGGCGGCAAGCTCCGCGCGGGCCGGTCCCGCAACGACCAGATCGCCACGCTGGGCCGGATGTACCTGCGGGACCACGCACGCATCATCGCCGGGGGAGTGCTGGCCGTGGTCGACGCCCTGGTGGCGCAGGCCAAGGCCCACCACGGTGTCGCCATGCCCGGGCGCACGCACCTGCAGCACGCACAGCCGGTGCTGCTCAGCCACCACCTGCTCGCCCACGCCTGGGCGCTGCTGCGCGATGTGCAGCGCCTGGTCGACTGGGACAAGCGTGCAGCGGTTTCCCCGTACGGTTCCGGCGCCCTGGCCGGCTCCTCGCTGGGGCTGGACCCGAACGCCGTCGCTGCGGACCTTGGCTTTGCCTCGGCCGCGTGGAACTCGATCGACGGCACCGCCTCCCGCGACGTCTTCGCCGAGTTTGCGTGGGTGTCCGCCATGATCGGCGTGGACCTCTCCCGCGTCTCGGAGGAAGTCATCCTGTGGGCCACGAAGGAATTCTCCTTCGTGACGCTGCACGATTCCTACTCCACCGGGTCCTCGATCATGCCGCAGAAGAAAAACCCGGACGTGGCGGAACTGGCCCGCGGCAAGGCGGGTCGTCTCATCGGCGACCTCACCGGGCTGCTGGCCACGCTCAAGGGCCTGCCCCTGGCATACAACCGGGACCTGCAGGAGGACAAGGAGCCCGTGTTTGACGCGGCGGACACCCTGGAACTGCTGCTCCCGGCCGTTTCCGGCATGATTGCCACGCTGGTGTTCAACACCGAACGGATGGAATCCCTGGCGCCGCAGGGCTTCGCCCTGGCCACGGACATTGCCGAGTGGCTGGTCCGCCAGGGCGTGCCGTTCCGCGACGCCCACGAACTCTCGGGGGCCGCGGTCAAGGTGGCCGAGGCACGTGGCGTGGAGCTGTGGGACCTGACGGACGAGGAATACGCGTCCATCTCCGCGCACCTCACCCCCGAGGTCCGCACGGTCCTGAGCACGGAAGGGTCGCTGAACAGCCGCAACTCCCAGGGGGGCACCGCCCCTTCGGCGGTGACCGAACAGCTGGCCGCCCTGGAGGGGCAGCTGGGCCAGGTGCGGGCCTTCCTGGCCTGACCGGCGCCGCCGCTGCACGGAAAATGCCCGCATCCGCACACCGGATGTGGGCATTTTTTTGCAGCTGTGCCGCTATCGCACAGCGCACTCCCACTGCCCGCAAGCCCGCAGCGGGCCCCTCGGCCGCTATCGCACAGCGCCCTCCCACTGCTCGCAAGCTCGCAGCGGGCCCCTCGGCCGCTATCGCACAGCGCCCTCCCACTGCTCGCAAGCTCGCAGCGGGCCCCTCGGCCGCTATGCTGGGGCAATGACTGAGATAACAACGGCCCAGCTGACGGACCGGCTGGGCGCGGCAGCGGACGCCCTGGCCGGCAAAGTGGCGCATTTAAGCGACGACGACGTCCGCGCCGCAACCGGGCTGCCCGGCTGGACGAGGGGGCATGTGCTGGCCCATGTTGCCAACGTCTCCGACGCCGTTGCCCGGCAGGTGGAGTACGCACTGCGCGGGGACTCCATCGAGTTTTACGACGGCGGCACCGGCGGCCGCAACCAGGCCATCGAAATGGCGGCGGGACACCCGGCCGCCGAACACCGGGCCACGCTGGACGCCGCCCTGCAGCGGGTGCTCTCCGCCCTGGCCGGGCTGGATGACGAACAGTGGCGGCTGCGCATCAACTACCGTGACGGCACGGTGTACGACGGGGCGTTGGCCCTGTGGCGGGAACTGGTCATCCACCTCGCGGACCTTGACGTGGGCCGCGGGCCGGAAACGTGGTCCAAGGAATTCTGCCTTTACCTGCTCAGTTTCCTGGCGGCCCGGGTGCCGGAGAACCTGCGCCTGGTGCTGCTGCCGGTGGCCCTGCCGACCATGACGCTGGGGAGCGGCGGGGACACCATCTCGGTGCAGGGCATGCTGACGGACATCGCCGCCTGGCTGGCCGGGCGCACCCCCACCCTGGACAGCCTGCGGGCCGAGGCCGCCGCCGACTCCGTGGACCTGCCGCAGCTGTTGCCCTGGCCAACGGCGTTGGCGAAGTAGCCCCCGGCCGCGCTCAGCTGCGGCCGGCCGGCCGCTCCCCGGAGACGCGCCAAAAGTGCAGGGTTGCGTAGGAGCGCCAGGGCCGCAGCGGCTCGGCCACGCGGGCCAGTTCCGGTGGCTTGATGGACCGGGCCGCGGCCAGGGAGTCGCCGCGCAGCAGGCCGTAGCCGTTGCGGACGGCCGAGTCCGTGGGGAGGAAGATGTCGCTGCTGCCCAGCACACGCATGCTGACATAGCCCACCGTCCAGGGGCCGATCCCGGGCAGGGGCAGGAGCTTTTCGGCAAGCGATTCCGGCGTGTCCGAGGCCTGGAGGCTCAAGGAGCCGTTTGCCAGCATTCCTGCCACGGCGATGAGGCTGTCAATGCGGCGCTGCGGGCCGCGCAGGATGCCCCGGCCGTCCCCGGCAATTTGGGCAGGGGAGGGGAACAGGCGGGTGAGCGTGCCGTGCGGAAGATTGCTGGGTGTGCCGAGCACAAGCAACCCGCGGAGCGCGGTCGTGGCCGCAGCAACCGTGATTTGTTGTCCCACCATGGCACGGACCAGGATTTCGTGGGGGTCCACACAACCCGGCAGCCGGATGCCCGGCAGGGCCGCGACGCGCCCGGACAACAGCGGGTCTGCCGCCAGCACGGCGTCGGCGGCGGCCGGCCTGTGGTCCAGGTTGAAGAGATGCCGGACCCGCTCGACCAGCACGGGGGAGTCGGCAGGGTCCTGGACGTCATGGTCCAGCAGCAGTTTCCCGCGGTCCCAGGACAGCCGGAACCAGCCGTGGCCGCCGGGAAGGGAAAGGGTCCGGGCATAGCTGGTGGATGTCGCCTCCTCCACCCCGTCCACCGCACGCGCCGCCAGGAAATCAAAGATGCCCGGCTCAAAGGGTGGATGAAATGGCTGAGCTTGTCCCATGGGGACCATCCTGCCACGGCTGCCGCGTACGCTGTTTGCCCGAGCCCCCACCCTCGCCTAGTCTGGCTGCATGGCTGACATCATGGATATGCTCACTGGAATCACCCGACTTGTCAAGACGACCACGCTCAACCATCAGGAGGCCACCTCGGTGGTCCTGCAACTCGAAGTTCCTGCCCCCGTCCATGATGTCTGGGCCGCCTGCACGGAAGCCGACAGCATTCAAAAATGGTTCCTGCCCATTAGCGGCGACCTGGGCATCGGCGGCCGCTACGCCCTTGAGGGAAATGCCTCGGGCGAAGTGTTGGATTGCAATGCCGGGCGCAGCTTTCGCGTCTCCTGGGTCATGGGCCAGGGCCCGGATTCCGAACTGCTGTTTACGGTGACGCCGACGAACGTTGACCACTCCCTGGTGGAGCTGGCGCACACCTCCACGGTTGACCCGGAAATGATGGCAAACTATGGCCCCGGCTCGGTCGGCGTCGGCTGGGACGGGGCACTGCTGGGCCTCCAGCACTACCTGCGGGGCATTCCCACGGGCCCGCAGCACCGGCCGGCACCGGAGATCATGAATCCGTTCATGGCGGCCAGCAGCGAGGCCTGGGCCGACGCCGCGATCGCCAACGGGGCCAACCCCGGGGACGCCAGGGCGGCCGCCAGGCGCACCACCGCGTTCTACACCGGGAGGGATGGACAGGGCGCATCCTGACACGGTTTCGGGTGCCCGCGGGGCCACTTTTGATCCGGAGGAAAACCGCCGGCGGCTCCTGCTAACGTGGAACCATGGCCCCACCCGTCGACATCCTTGAACTTCTGCAGCATCCGGCAACGGAGGTGGGGCCCCACCTTTTGGGCGCACTGGTGAGGCATGAGAGTCCGGAAGGGCCCGTCGTCGTGCGCCTGACCGAGGTCGAGGCCTACCTGGGCCCGGCCGACTCGCCCGATCCGGATCCGGGGGCGCACAGCTACCGCGGCAAGACCAACCGCAATGCCGTCATGTTTGGCCCGCCCGGGCACCTCTACGTCTACTTCACCTACGGCATGCATTTTTGCGCGAACCTGGTGTGCCGGCCGGAAGGGATCTCCTCCGGGTGCCTCATGCGGGCCGGTGAAATCGTGGAGGGCCTGGACCTGGCCCGATCACGGCGTCCCACGGCCAAGCACGACCATGAGCTCGCGCAGGGCCCGGCCAGGCTCACCAAGGCCCTGGGCCTGGGCCGAGAACACAACGGGATCCCCGCGCTGGCCGGCGAAGTCACCGTGACGCTGCCGGCCGGGCCGCCGCGCCGTGTCATGTCCGGGCCCCGGGTGGGCATCAGCGGTCCGGGCGGCACTGCCGACTATCCGTGGCGGTTCTGGATTGACGGGGACCCCACTGTCTCCAAGTTCAAGCCGGGAGTGGTGCGCGGCCCGCGTCGGCGCGTACCAGCTGTTCCGAAAGCCCAATGAGTTCGGCCACTTCCGGCTGCAGGTCCGCGGGGGTCAGGCGGCGGACCAGCCCCGCCCGGGACTGCGGCCATTCGTGTTCCAGGATGGAGTAGACGGCCGTGTCCACCCGCGAGCCGTCGTGGCCCCTGCGGTACCCGCGCAGCACGCCGTCCAGGGACGCACCGAGCTTCCGGATCGCGGCCGCGCTGCGTTCATTGCGGACATCGCAGCGCAGGGCCACCCGGTGCACCAGCAGTTCCTCGAACGCGAAGCCCAGCAGGGCCAGCTTGGAGGCGGCATTGACGTTGCGGCCCCAATAATTGCGGCCAAAAAAGGTCATGCCCAACTCAACGCGCGACTGGCCGGGGACGTAGTCGTAAAGGCTGGTGGTGCCGGCCACGGTGCCGGTGGCCCCGTCAAGGACGGCGAACGCAATAACGGCCGGATCCATGATGCGTGCGGCAAAGATTTTCTCCAACCCACGACGCGATGTGGGGCGCTCGGCAGCCATCCCGGCCCACAGTTCGGAATCGACAAAAGGGAACAGGTCTGCCGCATGGCGACGCCGCAGCGGCACAAGCCGGACACCGTGTCCGGGCAGTGAAATGTTGTGTTGCACGGGGAATATATAAGCACCTTTTTTGGGTCCCGAAAACCACCCGTTCAGGAGCCTGTACCGTGGAAAGGTGAAACAAACTCACTGCACCGAATCCGCGTCTTCCGCCACCACACCTCCCACCCTCGAAAATCCGCCAGTTTCCGCGGTTGTTGAGTGTCTTTGCGCCACTGTGGAGGACTATCCGAAGCCGGGCGTTGCGTTCAAGGATTTGACCCCTGTTTTTGCCGACGGCCAGGCACTGCGCCAGGTGGTGGATTCGCTGGTTTCGCCCTTCGCCGGAAAGTTCGACGCCGTTGCCGGGGTTGAGGCGCGCGGGTTCCTGTTGGCGGCCGCCGCGGCCTACGCCTCGGGAACGGGTGTCATCACCGTCCGGAAGGCCGGCAAGCTTCCCCGCGCCGTGTACGCGGAGAGTTACGCGCTGGAATACGGCCATGCCACCTTGGAACTGCACCAGGACGACATCCCTGCCGGCACGCGTGTGTTAATTCTCGACGACGTCCTCGCCACCGGCGGCACGCTCGGCGCCGCCGCAGCCCTGTTGGAGCGCGCCGGGGCCGTGGTGGCCGGCGTCGGGGTTGTCCTGGAAATCGATGCCCTGGCCGGCAGGGGGAACCTTCCGGGCCGCGAGGTGGTCTCGCTGATGCACGTCTAGTGGCGGGCCAGCGTTCCAGCCGCCGAGTGCCGGCGGGCGTGTGTTACGCGTGGCCGCTGGCGCAAGTACCCCCTGACCCGCCGTCGGGTATAGAATAGACGGTCCGCCTTTTGGAACCCCTCCTTCGCTATCAGGAGCATTTTGCATGTATGACGCCGAGCTGGCCCATGAACGTTCCTACGTTGATGGGCTCTACGCCCGACTGGACGAACTTCGCGCCGAAAAGATTGAACAACTCGATGAAGTCCGCCGCACCAAGTCCATGGGCACGCACCAGAACCGTTCCGAACGCGACGCCTTTGCCTCGCTGTACGAGACCCGCCTGGCCCAGCTGAACGCCGTCGACGACAAGCTGGCCTTCGGCCGCCTTGACCTGGACAGCGGCGAACTGCGCTACATCGGCCGGATCGGGCTGTCCACGGAGGACCTGCGCCAGCTCATGGTGGATTGGCGGGCGCCGGAAGCCGGCACGTTTTACCAGGCCACCGCGTTCGAGCGGCAGGGGGTGCGGCGCCGCCGCCACCTCATTTTGACCGGGCGCAACGTCAAGGCCATCGAGGACGACGTCCTGGACCACACGATGCTGGTGGACGGCGAGCAGCTGCAGGGGGAGGGCGCGTTGCTGGCAGCACTGAACTCGAAACGCACCGGCCGCATGAGTGACATCGTCGGCACCATCCAGGCCGAGCAGGACCGCATCATCCGTTCGCCCCTGAGCGGTGCCCTCGTGGTGCAGGGCGGTCCCGGCACCGGCAAGACCGCCGTGGCACTGCACCGCGCCGCGTACCTGCTCTACACCCACCGCGAGCGGCTCGCTTCCGCCGGAGTGCTCCTGGTGGGCCCCTCCAGCGCCTTCATGAAATACATTGAGCGGGTGCTGCCGTCCCTGGGCGAGACCGGGGTGGTCATGGCCAGCGTGGGCCACCTGCTGCCCGGCATCAGCGCCACGGCCGTCGAGTCACCGCAGGTGGCGCGGCTCAAGGGCCGGATCGACATGGCCCAGGTCATTGCGAACGCCGTGGCCAACCGCCAGCGGCTGCCGCGCGGTGATGCCAGGCTCGACGTCGAAGGCACCCGCCTGGTCCTTGCTGCCCGCCAGGTGCGCCGCGCCCGGGACAAGGCCCGCGCCACCGGCAAGCCGCACAACGAGGCCCGCCTGACGTTTGTCAAGATCCTGCTGCGTGAGCTGACCGACCAGCTGCGCGAGCACATTGAAGCCAGCGGCGCCGGCAACACGGCCGACAGGTCCTATCTCGCCGAGGACGTCCGTTCATCGCGGGACGTGCGGATCATGCTCAACCTGTGCTGGATGCCCCTGAGCGCCCAAAAACTGGTTCGCGAGCTGTTCAGCAAACCGGAGATCCTGGCCGCGGTGGCCCCCGGATTCACCGATGCCGAACGGGCCCTCCTGCTGCGCCCCGCCGATGCCCCCTGGACGGAGTCCGACGTCCCGCTCCTGGACGAGGCCGCAGAACTCCTGGGCGAGCTCGACGCGACCGGCGGCCGGGCAGAGGCCGCCCACGACGCCCAGCGCCGGCGCGATCTCGCCAACGCCGAAAAGGCCATCTCCAACATGGACCAGCAGCTGGAGGACTCCGGCGTGAACGGCATGCTCACGGCCGAACAGCTGGCCGACTACAACGTGGTGGAGGGTGAGCACCTGAGCAACGCGGAACGGGCGCTGACCGACCGGACCTGGGCCTATGGCCACGTGGTGGTCGACGAGGCACAGGAGCTTTCGCCCATGCAGTGGCGCCTGCTGGTGCGCCGCTGCCCGGTGAAGTCCTTCACGATTGTGGGCGACATCGCGCAGACCAGTTCCGCAGCCGGGGCCGATTCGTGGCGGCAGGCCTTGTCGCCGTTCATGGGGGAGCGCTGGACCATGGAGGAACTGACCGTCAACTACCGCACCCCCCGGCAGATCGCCGAAGCCGCCGTGCGCATGGCCAACGCGGCCGGACAGGTGGTCTCCGCCCCGAAGGCCGTGCGCGACGGCGAATGGGCGCCCATTGTGGACCGCGTCGCCCCTGGCGGCGTGATCGAGCGCGTGGTCGAGGTCATGGCGGAAGAAACCGCGGCGGTGGCCGGCGGCCTCGTTGCTGTCATAGCGCCCCCGGCTCTCGTGGCGGCAACGGCGGCCGCCCTCCGTGCCGTCTACGGGACCAGGGTGGGCCACGGCGCCGGCTCCGTGGAGCAGGACATCGTGGTGATCGACCCGCACGAGGCCAAGGGGCTGGAATTTGACGGGGTGGTCATCGTGGAACCGGCGGCCCTGCTGGCGGGTGCGGGCGGACGGGTGGGGGACCTGTACGTCGCCATGACCCGCCCCACCCAGCGCCTGCGCCTCATCGCCGCCGAACCGCTGCCGGAGGGAATCGAAGCGTAGGGGAACTGCGTACGGATGGCGAAGAACCGGCGTCGTGCTGGTAATTTTGTGGTGTGTCTTTGCAAACTGAACTCCGCGCCCCCCAGAACGATCCCAGCTTCGCCAACGTCTGGCAGGAGCTCAAGTGGCGGGGCCTGGTCCAGGTCTCCACGGACGAGGCAGCGCTCGAGGAGCTCCTGGCGGGCGATCCGATCACGTACTACTGCGGCTTCGACCCCACCGCGCCCAGCCTGCACCTGGGCAACCTGGTCCAGCTGCTGACCATGCGCCGCATGCAGCTGGCCGGGCACAAGCCGCTGGGCCTGGTGGGCGGCTCAACCGGCCTGGTCGGGGACCCCCGTCCGACGGCGGAGCGCACCATGAACTCCAAGGAAACCGTTTCCGAGTGGGTGGGCTACCTGCAGGGCCAGGTGCAGCGGTTCCTGTCCTTCGAGGGGGACAACGCCGCCCGCATGGTCAACAACCTGGACTGGACCGCGCCCCTGAGCGCCATTGACTTCCTGCGCGACATTGGCAAGTACTTCCGGGTCGGCACCATGATCAAGAAGGACATTGTTGCCTCGCGCCTGAACTCGGACGAGGGCATCAGCTACGCCGAATTCAGCTACCAGATCCTCCAGGGCCTGGACTACCTGGAGCTGCACCGCCAGTACGGTTGCGTCCTGCAACAGGGCGGCTCCGACCAGTGGGGCAACCTGACCAGCGGCACCGACCTGATCCGCAAGGTCGAGGGCACCTCCGTCCACGCGCTGGGCACGCCGCTGATCACCAACTCCGACGGCACCAAGTTCGGCAAGAGCGAAGGCAACGCCGTCTGGCTGGACGCCGACATGTGCAGCCCCTACGACATGTACCAGTTCTGGCTGAACACGGCCGACGCCGACGTGGTGGACCGCCTGAAGGTGTTCACGTTCCTCTCCAAGGCCCAAATTGAGGAGATTGCCGCGTCCGTTGCCGACAAGCCGCAGGCCCGAGAGGGGCAACGGACGCTGGCCTTCCAGGTGACGTCCCTGGTCCATGGCGTGGACGCCACGTTGAAGGTCATTGCCGCCTCAGCCGCACTGTTTGGCCAGGGCGAACTGGGGGAGCTGGATCTGCCCACGCTGGAATCGGCAACCCGGGAGCTGCCCCGTTCGGCGGCGCCAGCCGCCGGCCTGACCATTGTTGAACTGCTGGTCGCCGCCAAACTCTCCAAGAGCAACTCCGAGGCCCGCCGCACCGTCGCCGAGGGCGGGGCCTATGTCAACAACACCAAGGTCACCGACCTTGACGCCGTCCTGGGCGCCGCCGAGGCACTGCATGGCAAGTACCTGCTGGTGCGCCGCGGAAAGCGCACCCTGTCCATGGTGGAGCTCGCGGGCTGAAACGCCCCTGCTCCACCACACAGATGCCCGGCCGATTTGCACATCGGCCGGGCATCTGTGTATTGTTCTATCTGTTGCCTGCACAGGGTTGAGCCGCTTTCCGTTGGGGGGCTGGGCTCCCATTGTGTGGGGGGACCTAATCCTGGTTGTTTTCCTTGCGGATATTGTCGACGTTTTTTGTTGGTTTTGTTTGTTGGGGATGGGGTTTGTGGGTTTTGTGGAGTGATGATCCGCACGGTGTGTGGATTGGACAAAATGAATTCCTTTGAATTAGTATTGTTTCATCACGTCAATGAAAACAAATCTTGTTGTTCATGGTTTGTGGGTATTTGAATTGTGGTTGTTGTTTGAGAACTCAATAGTGTGCCAAGTTTTATTGATGCCGATTGTTTTTTGATTGGTTATTTGGTTGGCTGCCTGCGCCCCTGTGTGGGTGGCTGATCGTTTAGCTGGTTTCGAATT